>CAZWFJ010000077.1:0-17789 GCA_964633135.1 uncultured Puniceicoccaceae bacterium
CTGGATTACATCTAAACAACCACTGCTACCTGTCCAAGGTTCGGAACCACCTCAGACCGTTCTCATGAGATTTCCCTCCTTCAGGCTTACATTTATGAAAAACAAGACATCCCTTCTGATCCCGGTACTCTTCGCGTTGGCTGCGGCATCGGCCTGTGCGCAAAACGGATTTGTCCTCTTCGGTGAGAACGAACCTCCTCCTCCGCCCGAGGAGCGTTTTGTCCGTCCGTTGACCGCACCTTATTTTAATGAGGATTCGTTTGTCACCACGGATCTGCGGGCGTGGTATGCGAACCACCACTTCGGATCCGACACCATCGGGGGCGAGGCCGATGTCTATGCGCTTCAAGTTCGGGTGGCCCTGACCAAAAGCCTGCAGCTCGTCGCTTACAAAGACGGATATATCGCATTTCACGATACCGCCCTCGGATCGCCGGAGGGCTGGAACGATGTCGGGGCCGGACTCAAATGGGCCTTTCTGCAGAATCAGGCAGCCCAACTCTACGCAGCCGTTGGAATTGGATACGAGTTTGGCTGGGGGGACGACGATGTATTGCAGGGGACCGATGACCTGCGGTTCTGGGCTTCCCTCAACAAAGGCTTCGACCGCTTGCATCTGGGGGCGACGGTGAACTATCTCGTTGCCGAGAGCAAAAACGACGGCATATTGGGAAATTCCGACATGATTACCGTCCACCTTCACGCCGACTACCGGGTGAATGATTGGTTTAGTCCGGTCGTCGAACTGAACGGTTTCTTTGTGACCGACGAAGGATCGGGAACGGTTGTGTTCTCCGGCGTGGATGCCGTCAGTATCGGCGGCGGAGAAAACGAGAACACCCTTACCGGTGCCCTTGGATTCGAAATCCGACCGATCGGCAACGCGCTCGGACTGCGGGCCGCTTACGAAACGGAACTGAACGACAGCACGAGTCTGTTCGGCTACCGTTGGACCTTTTCCGCTGTCTATGAATTCTAACCTCTCTCAATCAGCATCCAAAAAATCTCTCTCAACCCGAATATTGCCATGAATCCAATCAACGAAAACTCTTCGCCCGAAACCGATCTCCCGATGGCCGACCGCACGGTGGGCACTCTTGTCGCCGAGCATCCGAACCTCAGCCGCGTGTTTCAAGCGCATGACATCGGCTTTTGCTGCCAAGGCAAACGGACCGTCCGCGAGGCCTGCGAGCGCAAAGGGGTCCCCGTCGAGGAGATCATCGCCGATCTCGAAAAGGAAAAGGCGGGAACGCCGCCGCCCTCCGAGAATCCGGCCCAGCTGGAACCCGGGGATCTGGCGGAATACATCGTGGAAGTGCATCACGGCTTTCTCCGGCGCGAGCTGCCGCGTATCCACGCCATGGCCCAGCGGGTGGCCGAGGTTCACGGGGGGCATACTCCCTCCTTGATCGAAATCCACAAGGTCTTCACCGAAATGGCCCAGGAACTGGCGGAACACGCCGTCAAGGAAGAGCAAGTACTCTTCCCCGCCATTAGTCGGCTTGACGCGGGCCAGGCAGCAGGCGTGGATGTCGAGGGTCCGGTGGACTGCATGATGGAGGAGCACGAGGAAACCGAGGCCGCCTTGAACCGCCTTCGCGAACTCACCCATTCGTATCAACCCCCCGAGGACGCCTGTAACACCTACCGGGCTCTCTTTGCCGGTCTAGCCGACCTGGAATCCGACACCCGCACCCACATCCATCTCGAGAACAACGTCCTCTTCCCACGCGCCCTTGCTATGACCGCATCATGATCCGCACCCTAAATCCGCTCGCCTTCGCTGTCGCGTTCGGTGCGACGCTCCTGCTCATCATCAGTATTTTGATCGGCTCGCGTAACCTAGGAAATTTCGATCCGGCGCTGATTGCCTATTTGTTCGCCTGCATCTTCGCCTGCTTTGGGGTGGTCTACCGCTACACGGTCTGGCTGCAGCGCCCGCCCACCTGGCGTTATTTCGTGCGCGGCTGGCAGCTATTTTTCTCGGGGCAGCTCGGCACCGCCGTGCCCTGGTTGAGTCCGCGGCAATGGAAGCAGTGGCTGAAGAACCTCAGCTTGAAAAACACCTGGACCTACGGGCGCGAAGTCGCAACCCACTTTGTGATCAATTTTCTCGGACAGCGCTTCATTCGCAGGCGCGGCAGCGATCTTGGGCGCGGCCACATGCTGATGGCCTGGGGCTGTGTGGCGGCCTTCGGCGTCACTTTTCCGCTCGTCTTCGGGTGGATACATTTCGATCTGGCGGAAGGGAGCATCGAGAGATACGTGATCTATGTTTTCGGATTTCCGACAATGTCGTTTGGCATCCACAGCTTCCTCGGCTTCCTGATTTTCAATGCCCTCAACTGGTCGGCCATTTTGGTCATCGCAGGAGTGATGCTCCTCATGCGCCGCCGCCTCACGCACGCCGGGATGATTGCCGTCCAGACCTTTGAGAAGGACTGGATGCCGCTGCTTCTGCTGCTGGCCATCTCCGTGACGGGCCTCGGGATCAGCCTCGACTACAAGTTTATGGATGGCAAGGCGCACCAGTTCATGGCCATCACCCATGCGATGACGGTGATTTTGTTCCTCATCTGGATTCCCTTTGGCAAGTTTTTCCACATCATTCAGCGTCCGGCCCAGCTGGGCATCGCAGTGTATCGCAAGGCCGGTGCCGCCGGGCCGCAGGCGGAGTGTCCGCACAGCAAGGAGGCCTTCACCTCGCAGATGCAGGTGGATGATCTCAAGGCGGTCACTGGCGAGCTGGGCTTTAATTTCGACCGCGCCGACGGGGGCTCGCACCTCGACTACAGCCCGCGTGGGAAACGCGCCCTGCTGGCCAAGGCACATCTCAAAGCCCGCCAGGAGTCGGGCCGCTACTTCGGATAATTTTCCACCGCACACAACAACCCCGCTTTTGTAAATCATGGCCACCGTTCCTGTTCCTCTCGAAGACATCATCGCCCGCTTCGGGCCCAGTCTGAATTTCCCTAATCCCGGGGGCGTCCCCGGTCGCGACGAGCCCGACGAGGTGGTCAAGACCCATTGCTGCTTCTGCGGGATGCAGTGCGGCATCAAGTTATTGGTCAAAGACGACCGGGTGGTCGGCTTCGAGCCCTGGGAGGAGTTTCCTTTTAATCAGGGGCGGCTCTGCCCCAAGGGCGTCCAGCGCTACCTCCAAAACGACCACCCCGACCGCTTGCTCTCGCCGCTGCAACGGGTCGAGGGTAAGGGCTTCCTCCCGACCGACTGGGAGACTGCGATGAGTCGGGTGACTTCGGAGATTCAGCGCATCCAGGCCGAGCACGGGCCGCATGCCTTTGCCATGCTGTCCGGGGTTTCCCTGACCAATGAGAAAAGCTACCTGGTGGGCAAATTCGCCCGTCTCGCCCTGAAGACCCGCAACCTCGACTACAACGGGCGGCTCTGCATGGTCAGCGCCGGCGCGGGTAACAAGAAGGCCTTCGGCCTCGACCGCGGCTCAAACAATTACAGCGATCTTGCCCATGCCGAGGTTATCATGATCTGCGGCACCAACGTGAGCGAGACCTTCCCCACCCTCACCCACTGGATCTGGCAGGCGCGCGACAACGGGGGCAAGCTCATCGTGGTCGATCCCCGTCTCACGCCCATCGCCCGCACCGCCGACCTGCACCTGCCAATCCGACCGGGGCGGGACTCCGCGCTCTACGGGGCCATCCTGCACCAGCTGATTAAGCATGACTGGTTGGACCACGAATTTATCGCCAACCACACCACGGATTTTGAAAAAGCCAAGGAGGCGGTCAAGGACTATGACCTCGACTGGGCGGAGAAAACCACCGGCATTCCGAAGGAAAAGATCGAGCTGGCCGCGCAGTGGTGGGGCCCGGCCAAGACCAGCTTTTTGCTCCACGCGCGGGGCATCGAGCACCAGAGCAAGGGCGTCGAGAACGTGCTCGGCTGCATCAATCTGGTGCTGGCCACGGGCCGCATCGGCAGACCCTACTGCGGCTACGCCACCATCACCGGGCAGGGCAACGGCCAGGGCGGGCGCGAGCATGGCCACAAGTGCGACCAACTCCCCGGCAACCGCGACATTGAAAACCCCGAGCACCGCCAATACATCAGCGATGTCTGGGGGATCGACGAGAAAGACCTGCCGGGCAAGGGACTCACCGCCTACGAGATCATGGAGGCCATCGACCGGGGGGAGATTAAGGGGCTGCTCAGCATCTGCTTCAACCCGCTGGTCTCCCTGCCCAACAGCAACCTGATCCGCCGCGCGCTGGAAAAACTGGATTTCTACACCGCCATCGATTTCTTCCTGAATGAGACCGCCCGCCATGCCGACATCATTCTGCCGGGCTCCCTTCACGAGGAGGAGGAAGGCACCGTGACCACTGCCGAGGGGCGCGTCGTGCGCATCCGCAAGGCGGTCAACCCTCCCGGTGATGCCCGCAGCGACACGAGCATTCTGCTCGAACTCGCCCGGCGACTGGGCGCGGGCGACAAGTTTCAATTCGAGTCCTCCGAGGCCATTTTCAACGAGTTGCGCGTAGCCAGCAAGGGCGGCACCGCCGACTACAACGGGATCACCTACCAGAAAATCGAGGACAATATGGGGGTCTTCTGGCCCTGCCCGACCGAGGACCACCCGGGCACGCCCCGCCTCTGGGAAGACCGTAAGTTCAAGACGCCGGACGGGCGCGCCCACTTTCACGGCGTCCCCTACCGCGATCCGGGGGAGGTCACGGATGAGGAATACCCCATCATTCTCACGACCGGACGGGTCGTCTCCCAATACCTCAGCGGCTCCCAGACCCGGCGCATTGGCAAGCTGGTCATGCAGTATCCCGAGCCGCTCCTGGAGATCCACCCCAAGCTGGCCGCCCAATACGGCATCACCGACCGCGAGTTGGTCACCTTGCGCACCCGCCGGGGCGAGGCTCAATTCCCCGCCCAGCTCGTCGAAACCATCCGCGAGGACACCGTTTTCGTTCCCTACCACTGGTCCGGCAAAAAGTCCGTCAACCAGCTCACCTCCGGGCATCTCGACCCGATCTCGAAAATCCCTGAGTTCAAGGTCTGCGCCTGCCGCCTCGAACCCACTGGCACTACCGCGCCAGGCTCCGAGGAAAGCAAAGCCTGGGCCAGCGCCTGACCACAGACGACCATGGAAAATACCGCCTTTAAAACCGACCAGGAATTCTTCCTCGACCCGCAGCGCTGCATCGGCTGCAAGGCCTGTGAAATGGCCTGCGCGGAGTGCGAGACGAATGGCCAACTCCCCATGATCCACATCGACTACGTGGATCGCTTGATCAATACGCAAACTTCCGTGCAGGTTTGCATGCACTGCGAGGATCCCGTCTGCGCACGGGTCTGCCCGGCCGTGGCGATTGAAAAAGACGAGTTTGGCATCGTTCACAGTGCCAATACCGCCCAGTGCATCGCCTGCTCCAACTGCGTGAACGCCTGCCCCTTCGGCGTGCCGCAAAAAGTCGAGCCCTACGACCTGATGATGAAGTGCAACATGTGCTACGACCGCACCAGCGCGGGGAAAAAGCCCATGTGCGCGACCGTTTGCCCAAGCGGCGCCCTCTACTTTGGTACCCGTGAGGAAATGGCTCGCAACCGTCCCAACAGCTCCCCCGTCAATACCTTCAAGTTTGGCAAGGAAACCGTCAAAACCAAGGTCAACATTATGATGCCGAAAGGCTCCACCGAACTAGTCGTCCATGAGTAAATCCAAAAACGCTCTTCCCTCGCGTTCCGCTTCCGAAGTCGATTTCCCCATCGAACGGACCGAGGCCGAACACGTGTCCCGGCGCGAGTTCGCCAAGTTTCTTACCCTGGTCTCCGGGGGCATGGCCACGGGCAGCGGTTGGGTCGCGGTCAAGGACAAGCTCTTCCCTCCGTTTTCCTTCGAGGGAGAACGTTACGTGTGCGCGGTCTCCGAGATCGCCCGGGGAGGCACCCATCCTTTCCAGCTGGAGGGTTCAAAGATCCCCTTCATCCTCATCCACCTGAACGACGGCAGCTTCCGCGCCTACGAGCAGAAGTGCACCCACCTGGCCTGCGCGGTCTTTTACTCGCCGGACAAGGACAAGATCGAGTGCCCCTGCCACAAGGGCTACTTCGATGCCCGCACGGGCAGCGTCCTCGCCGGGCCACCGCCACGTCCCTTGCCTCATTTAGAGGTCGTGCAGCGGGATGGAAAACTCTACGTTCGCGAGCCCTCCGGGGCACGTGAATCCCCTCAACAGGAGGCCACCTCATGAGCAACTTCCGCGACGCCCAACGCCAGGCGCACCCGAGCAAGACCAACACTCTTTCGCTCGGCATCATCTTCGTCCAGCTACTCGTGCTGACCATGCAGGTCTGGCTCCTCACCGCCGCCTTGAACGAGTCGCTCGACGGCAACAACGCCGTCAAGTGGCCCGCCTTCATCGCCTCCGTCGTGCTCTTCCTGGCCGGAGCCGCCCTCCTGCGCTACCTGCCAGACCCCATCCGCCACGCCCGGCGTGCCGCCAAGCACGAGGAGCGCAAACAGCGACTCTAGCATCCTATGAAACCCTCCTCCGACTATCTTGACGACTGGCGTCCGGAAGACGCTGATTTTTGGGAATCCAAGGGCAAGCGCATTGCCTGGCGAACACTCTGGATCACCACGTTTTCACTGACGCTTTCCTTTGTCACCTGGTTTATGATGAGCGGGGTGGTGGTGCGCCTGCCGGGCATCGGCTTTCATTTCACCGAGGCCCAGCTCTTCTGGCTCACGGCTATGCCCGGCCTGGCGGGAGGCTCGCTGCGCCTGGTGCACATGTTTCTGATCCCGATCTTTGGTACGCGCAAGGTGCTGACCATCGCGACTTTTTCCAAGCTCCTACCCTGCGTGGGCCTGGGCTTCGCGGTCTTGTCGCCGGGCACCCCCTACTGGGTATTTCTCATGCTGGCCTTTCTCTGTGGACTTGGTGGGGGCGATTTTTCCTCCTACATGCCGAGCACGAGCGTGTTTTTCCCGAAGCGTTTGCAGGGCACCGCGCTGGGCATCCAGGCGGGCATCGGTAATTTCGGGGTGAGTGTGACGCAGTTTGTCACCCCGTGGATCATCGGTATCGCCGTTGCCGGGGGGCTGCTGGGGGGCTCGCAGACGCTGTCCAAGGGCGGGGAAACCCGCGAGATCTGGCTGCAAAACGCGGCCTTCTGGGTGGTGCCGTTCTTGCTCGTCCTCGGCGTGGTCTCCTGGATCTGGCTGCGCAGTGTGCCGGTCAAGGCCTCCTTTCGGGAGCAGCTCGATATCTTCAAAAACAAGCACACCTGGTATTGCACGATCACCTACATCATGACCTTCGGTGTCTTCTCCGGGCTGGCCGCGGTCTTTCCCCTGATGATCCGTCTGGTCTATGGGGACTTTGAAAACGCGCCAGACCCCCTGGCCTATGCCTTTTACGGGCCATTAATTGGCTCTGCACTGCGGGTGCTCTGGGGGCCGCTAACGGATAAGTTCGGCGGTGCGATCTGGACACAGCTCTGCGGGATCGGGCTCGTCGTCTGCTGCGGCATTCTGGTCTTCGGCGGGCTGTTGCAGCCCGAGAGCCTCGATGCCTTCCCCTGGTTTGTCGGGGTGGTGCTGGCGATGTTTTTCTTCACTGGGATCGGCAATGCTGCGACCTTCCGCCAATTCCCTGTGATTTTCTCGCACTCCCCGCGTCAGGCGGCCGGGGTGATCGGCTTCACTGCGGCGATCGCCGCTTACGGCCCCTTTGCCTTTTCGCTCTTGATGGGGAGTTCCAATTCCATCTTTGGCAGCTTTATCCCCTTCTTCGCCGGGTTGCTGGTTTATTGCGCAGTAGCCACCGCGATCAACTGGTGGTTCTACGCCCGCAAGGGTGCGGAAAAACCGAGTTGATTGAAGCGGCATCCTGCACTTTCCGGATCCCCATACAACGCAAACCGAGGCGCGACTGATCGCCATGAACGAAACGGTATCCAAACCCGCCTACCGGGTGCTGACCCTCTCCACCATCGGCTTCACGCTGATGTTTGCCCTTTGGCTGATGTTCGGAGTGCTGGGGATTCCGATCCGTGAGGAGTTTGGGCTGACCGAGAACCAGTTCGGCTGGCTCACGGCCATAGCGATCCTCAATGGCTCGTTCTGGCGGCTGGCCTTTGGCTTGCTGGCCGACCGTTTTGGCGGGCGGCGCATTTTCGTGCTGCTGACCCTCGCCACGGCCATTCCCGCTTACCTAATCAGTGTCGTGGAGACGTACCCGGCCCTCATGTTGTGCGCCTTTTTCGTCGGGATGGCCGGCAACTCTTTCTCCGTGGGTATCGCCTGGTGTTCCTCCTGGTTTCCCAAAAGCCGTCAAGGCCTGGCCCTGGGGGTCTTTGGTGCGGGTAATGTCGGGGCCTCAGTGACCAAGCTGATCGGGCCGGGGTTGATTGCCTTGATTCCGGCGGCAGGCTTATTTGGCGGTCTGGTGCCGGGGGGCTGGCGCTTTGTGCCTTTTCTTTACAGCATTCTGCTCATCTTGATGGCCGCGGCCATTTGGCTGTTTGCGCCGTCCCACAACGCCTCCGATCGGCCAGCGCGTCCACTGGGCGAATTGTTGCGTCCCCTGCGCGAGATGCGGGTTTGGCGCTTCAGTCTCTACTACGTGGTGGTGTTTGGAGCCTATGTCGCCCTTTCCCTCTGGCTCCCGCGCTACTACGTCGATGTCTTTGGCCTGCCGCTGGGGACGGCGGCACTGCTCACCACGCTCTTTATCTTCCCGGCCAGTTTACTGCGGCCTGTCGGGGGTTGGTTTTCGGACAGGTTCGGGGCGCGGCGCGTCATGTATTGGGTCTTCGGCATCATGAGCCTTTGCCTCTTGCTGCTCTCCGCGCCCAACGGACACATCGTGCTCTACGCCCCTACCGAAAGCGATCCGGCGGCGACGCTCGATGTGATGCGCTTCGTCATGAACCCCTGGCTATTCACGCTTTTGATTTTTATCATCGGCTGCGGCATGGGCGTCGGCAAGGCCGCGGTTTACAAATACATTCCGGAATACTTCCCCTCTAACGTCGGTGCGGTGGGCGGGCTGGTCGGGATGCTCGGTGGGCTGGGCGGTTTTTTTCTGCCGCCGGTGTTTTCTTATTTCTGGCAGCTCACCCATGTGCCACAAACGACTTTCTTCATTTTATTCCTCATCACCGTCGCCAGCTTTCTCTGGTTGCATGTCGTCGTGATCCGCATTCTAAGAAAGGCGTCTCCGCACCTCGATGATGTCTTCGAACAGGCGGAGATCACTCGCGAAACATAGATTCTTCCCCCACGCCGATGAACCTTCGCCATCTTTTCATTTCGCCCGGTCACAATTACTTCGGTCATCACGGTCAACCGGCCGGGGAAAACCCCATCACCGAGGTGGAAGCCATCCAGTGCGTGGCCGGTCGCGGGATTCGCGGCGACCGCTTCTTCGACTGGAAACCGGACTACAAGGGGCAGATTACTTTTTTCCAGTGGGAGCACCTCGTCCGGATGTGGGATGAGCTCGGGCTGCCGACCGAGCAGCGCGACCCGTCCGCCACCCGGCGCAATGTGTTGGTCGAAGGGCGCGACCTCGATACACTGGTCGGACAGGAGTTTGAGCTGCAGGGCGTCCGCTTCCTCGGCACCGAGGAATGCCGCCCCTGTTATTGGATGAACGGCGCGATCCACCCCGAGGCCGAGGCCTGGATGCGCGGACGCGGTGGCCTGAGGGCGAAAATTCTCAGCGATGGGCGGCTGCAGCGCGATGAGTTGCGAGGCGATGAACAAGCCCATGTTTGAGCTTTTCAACCATTATTGGCTGCTATTTTTTCTGGCTGCACTGCTCTATGCCTCCGTCGGGCATGGGGGTGCTTCGTCTTATCTGGCTTTGATGGTTTGGCTGGCCTGGCCTTTGGATGAAATACGACCGCAGGCCTTGACCTTGAATCTGGTGGTTTCCCTGACCGGCACGATTTTGTTTCTGCGATCCGGGGCCTTTCGGGGGCGGCTCTTCCTCCCGCTGGTGCTGGTCTCGATTCCGCTGGCCTGGGTCGGCGGCAGCATGCGCCTGCCGAGTGCGCTCTACGAGGGTTTGCTCGCCTTTGGACTCCTCGCCGCTGCCGCGCGCCTGATCTTCAAACCCCGTGGGGGAGAGATATCCAAGCCGGGGCTCGGTTGGCTTTTGCTGGTGGGCGGTTTGATCGGCTGGGTCTCGGGCATGATCGGCATCGGTGGCGGCATTTTTCTGACACCGGTCCTGATCGTGGCGGGGTGGGCCACACCGAAGGAGGCTGCGGCACTCTCGGCACCGTTTATCTTTGTCAACTCTGCGGCTGGCCTGTTGGGGCTTGCCCAAGCGGGCTACGCGTGGGAGGGTTTTTCCTGGGGCTTGCTTCCGGCTGTCGCCGCGGGTGGCTTGGTCGGTGCCTGGTGGGGCAGTCACCGGGCGAGTCCGCCTCAATTGCGCTACGCGCTCTCGCTCGTCCTCCTGGTTGCCTCTACTAAACTTATTATTTCGTAGAAAATGATCTCCGTTCAATCCGTCGATGAGCATCTCTACAGGCTGGCCCAGCCGGTTGACAGTGTGCTGCGGCCTCTTCGCCAGGCGGCTGGTCGCTGCCTGCGGGAAGCCCTCGTGGCCCGGCGACCAGCACCGCCCTTTGACCGGGTGATGATGGACGGCTATGCCCTGAAGGCAGGGGCATTCTCAGCGGAGCAACGCCGTTTCCGCATCGTCGGCCGTGCCCCGGCAGGTGCCGAGCCGTCGCAGTTGCCGGACGGCAACTGTGCCGTGGAGGTGATGACCGGCGCGGTGCTGCCGCCCGGAGCGGATTGCGTCGTGCCGGTGGAAGTCTGCCGGGTGACGGGCGATACGCTCGAAGTGCAGGCGCATGCACTGCTCGAGGCCGGGCAATTTATCCACGCCTGCGGATCAGAATACCCCGAGGGCGCTCAGATTCTGCCAGAGGGGCTGTGCCTGCACTCCGCCCACCTTGCGCTGACCGCGAGCGAGGGCTATGCGGATCTGCGGGTCAATGCCGACTTGGCCGTCCACCTCATCACCACCGGCGATGAAATCGTCGAGACCGGGTGCCAACCTATGCCCTGGCAAATTTTCGGCACCCACGCCGCCGTCATCGAGGCGGCACTCTCGACCGCTGCGGATGTTTCGCTGCAGCGGCAGCATGTACATGACGCTCTCGACGAGCTCGTCGCCGCGATCGAGGCCTGCGGGGACGATCCGGCGGTGTTTATTCTCTGCGGTGCCATGTCGAAGGGGCGCAAGGACTACGGGATCCGCGCACTGGAGCAGTGCGGATTTGAGCTGATCTTTCACCGCGTGGCCCAGCGCCCCGGCCATCCCATGGCTCTGGCTCGCCGCGGACGCAGTCTGCTCTTCGGTCTGCCTGGCAACCCGTTGGCCGTGCTGTTCACCTTTTACCGACATGTGTTGCCGACCTTGGATCGCTTGCGGGCGTGCCCCCCGAAGGAGCCAGTGCGCGTGCGCCTGGCCAGCGAGCTTCCCTCGCTGGCGGAGGCGACTCGCTTTGTGCCCTGCCGATTACAGGGCGGACAGGCCGTCCTCCGCCTGCCCAACAATTCCGGCGACCTGCAATGCCTGGCCGGGAGCGACGGATTTGTCGAGATTCCACCCGAAAATGCTGGTCAGTCCGGTGAAGCCATCCGATTTTGGCCCTGGAGATAGATTAATTATGAAGCCATCCGAACAAGAACCGACATTGACACATCTGGACGCAGCAGGCGATCCCGGCATCGTTGATATTTCGCCCAAGGCGATCACGCAGCGCCGCGCACTCGCCGAGGCCGAGGTCGTTTTCCCCTCCGATGTGCTGGAAAAACTGCGCCGCAATCAGTGGGAATCGGCCAAGGGAGCCGTCTGGCAGACCGCTATGATTGCAGGCACGCAGGCCGTCAAAAACACAAGCACCTTGATTCCCTTTTGCCACCCTTTGCCCATCGAAAAGTGCCGCTTTGAGAAGAGCGAAACCGCCGACGGTCTGCTGCTGTCCTGTGAGGTTGGGGTCACGCACAAGACGGGCGTGGAAATGGAAGCATTGACGGGCGTGAGCGTAGCCGCACTGACCATCATTGACATGTGTAAGGCCCTCAGCACCGACATCCGCATCCGCGAAGTGCGCCTGCGTGAAAAATCCGGAGGCAAACGGGAGGTCCGCCAGTGAGCGGCGAGGAGAAAACACAGCGGACGGCAATCCCAACCGTCAAGGGGCTCGTCATGGCCGGCGGGTTCAGTCGGCGGATGGGACGCGACAAGGCCTTGCTCGTCTATCACGAGATCCCGCAGGCACTCTGGACTTACCGCTTGCTCCGGCAAGTGTGCGATACGGTATGGATCGGTTGTCGTCCGGGGCAGGATCTCGGCCCGGCGAACGAACTGCCCCGCATCCACGACCGGGCACCCGACCGCGGCCCCTCCGAGGGGATCGCCGCTGCCCTCGCTCACGACCCCAGCTCCGCCTGGCTGGTGGTGGCCTGCGATTTGCCTCGCTTGAGTCTCGATGCACTTCACGATCTCCTGCGCCAGCGTGACCCTGCTGCTCTCGCCACGGCCTACCGCTCCGCTCACGACGGACTGCCCGAGCCGCTCTGCGCCCTCTACGAGCCAGCGATTCGACCCAACATTGAAGCTGCCCTTCTGAGGGAGCGCAACTGCCCACGCAAGGTTCTGATTGAGGCCGGGGACCGCGTCCGCCTGCTTCCCGCCCGCAGCGATGGTGCCCTCGACAACTTCAACACGCCGGAGGAAGCGGCCCTGCTCGATGCCGCCGCTCCGCAGATCCCGCTCCCCTCAAACACCTCGCTTACATGAAGAAAACCGTCCACCTCCAATACTTCGCCATCCTCCGCGAGCAGGCGGGTCTGGGCAGTGAAACCGTGACCACCGAGGCCGCTGACGCCGCAGCACTCTACCACGAGCTGGCCGAGCGGCATGGCTTCACCCTCGACCCCTCTCAGGTGCGGCTCGCCTGCGATCAGCAGTATCAACCGATGGAGACGCCGCTGAGGGAGGGCATCCACCTAACCTTTATTCCCCCCGTGGCCGGCGGCTAGTGGCCTGTAACTCAATAAATTTCGCACCGGGGCGTAATCGGGCGGCCTTGGCCCCCGACCTCTTGCGCCCTAAACCACGCCGAAAAGAATCGGACGGCAAGCCGGTCTGACTACGAAAGTAAACCTCTTACAAACTACTAGTGGTCTTGGCACCCAGAAAAACTAAAATGTCTGATTTCCTCATCACTACTGAGCCTATCGTGGCCCACGATTGGGCCGATACCATGCGCGACCCGTCCGCCGGAGCCTTTGTGGCCTTCGAGGGCTGGGTGCGCAACTGGCATGACGGGCGTGCCGTCGAGGGGCTCGAATACGAGGCCTTCGCAGAGATGGCCGCGAGCGAGGGACAGCGCCTGCTCGACGAGACCCGCAGGCGTTTCGCTATTCAGGGCGCGAGGGCCGTGCACCGCACCGGTTCACTCGCTGTCGGCGACTGCGCCATCTGGATCGGGGTAACAGCCGCCCACCGGCAGGAGGCATTTCTCGCGTGTCGTTGGATTATGGATACAATCAAGGAGCGGCTGCCCGTCTGGAAAAAAGAGTTTTTCAGCGAAGGCACGCCCGTCTGGGTGCACGCGGCCAGCGGCTCGGCCAGTGCCGAGGCCGATCCTGCCGCGGAGCCTTATTATCAACGCCAGGTCAGCCTACCCATGGTGGACGCAGCGGGGCAGCGGCGACTCTCGGACGCACAAGTGCTCGTGATCGGTGCCGGGGGACTGGGCTGTCCCGCCCTGCAGTATCTCGCCGCAGCGGGGGTGGGCCAGTTGACGATTGTCGATGGCGACTGCGTGGAGCTAAGCAACCTGCACCGGCAAATTCTTTTCACCGCTGCCGACATCGGGCGCAACAAAGCTACAGTCGCCGCCGAGCGCCTGCGCCTGCTCAACCCCCATATAAGCCTCCGTGCGGTGGATGATGCCGCCACGGCCGAGACACTCCCGTCCCTGCTGGCTGGCTGTGCTGTCGTGCTCGATGGCACCGATAACTTTGAGACGAAATACACCGTCCACGACCTCGCTTGGCAGGCGGGCGTGCCCCTGGTGCAGGCCTCGGTTTACCAACTCGACGGCTGGGTCCAGGTCTTTGATCCGCGCTTTCCGGAGAATGGTTGTTTCCGCTGCCTCTGGCCGGAGGTGCCGCCCGCGGGTGCGGTCTGTAATTGCGCGGAGGCGGGGGTGCTCGGCGTGACGCCCGGTTTGCTCGGCGTCTGGCAGGCTACCGAGGTGCTCAAGCTCCTTCTCGACGCCCCCAGCCAACTCGGCGCCGAGACGCTGCACGTCAATGTGCTGGACGGCACGAGCTTTCGCATCGGGCGGGAACCGCGCCCGGACTGCGCTTGCCAGGAGGGCGCGAGTTGGCCCACGCCGCCCACCGGACTCCTCTTCCCCGGCCGAACAGCCCGCGAGTTGCGCAAGCACGCTCGCACGGTGGATCTGCGCGAGGCTGCGGAACGAGTTGTCCGGCCTGTAAACCTGCCTGAGGCTATACACGCGCCGAGGGCACAATGGCCCGAACTCGTCCAACACCTCGCTGCCGATAGCCCGGTCGTGCTCTGCTGCGCGGCGGGTGTCCGTTCACGAATTTGCCTGGCAGAGCTGGGTTATCCGAAAAACTGGTTTGCCTGGACACGCTCGATTGAGGAATGGGCCACTATCCAAACATGAGCACAGCACCACAACCCACCGACCAATTCGGGCGTCCAGTGCGCGACCTGCGCATCTCCCTGACCGACCGTTGCAACCTGCGCTGCACCTATTGTATGCCTCGTGAGGTTTTTGGTCCGGACTATGTTTTTCTTAAAAAGCAGGAGTGGCTGCGGTTCGAGGAGCTCCACCGGATCGTCGGCGTCATGAGCGAGCTGGGGGTCCACAAAGTGCGGTTGACTGGCGGCGAGCCTCTGCTGCGCCCCGGCCTGGCCAAGTTCATCGACAGCTTGCGTCCGTTCTCCAACATCGACGATATCGCGCTCACCACCAACGGACTACGCCTTGCCGAGCGCGCCCATGAGCTGGCCGAGGCCGGGCTCCACCGCATTACCGTCAGCCTCGACGCCCTCGACCCCGATATCTCCGGGCGCATTAACGGACGCGGCATCGGTCCCAAGGCAGTCATCGCCGGCATTGAGGAGGCCCTGCACTGCGGCTTTATTGTGAAGCTCAACACCGTTGTCGAGCGAGGGGTCAACGAGAGCGAGATCCTCCCCCTTGCCCGCTTCGCTAAATCTCTCGGCATCGAAGTGCGCTTTATCGAGTTTATGGACGTGGGCAACCATAACGGCTGGGAGATGCAACGCGTCGTCAGCGGTCGGGAGATCCTCAACATCCTGGCCCACGAGTTCACCCTCGAACCCGTTGATCTGAGTTCGGCCCGAGCCGTGGCCAAGACCTACCGCCATCGCGACAGCGAGACGCGGATCGGCCTCATTACCTCGGTCACCCAACCGTTCTGCGGCAACTGCACCCGCCTGCGCCTGTCTGCCGACGGCAAGCTCTACACCTGTCTCTTCGCCAGCGAGGGCTTCGACCTCCGGAGCTTCCTGCGCGACACTCAACCCGATCACGCCGCCCTCCTGGCCCGCCTGCGCCAGCTTTGGCAAGGCCGCACAGACCGTTACTCGGAAGAACGCTCCAGCCTGACGCAAGCAAAGCCCAAAGTCGAAATGTCCTACATTGGCGGCTGAGGTATTCTTGGCGCCAGTCAACCAGGCAATTAGGAGTTCTTCTGCTAAAAATGACCAAGGCTTTTATACTTCAAACCACTGTCTCCCATTCGTTTTTCTTATCGTCTGGATTCCGGGATTTTGCTATCGTCCTAATTCGTGGTAAAGACGGGTCCCAATAGCCGTTCAGGAAAAAAGTTCATTCGCTTGCGATACGTGCTTGGGGCGGGCGGTTTGGTTTACCTCCTATTGGCAATCCTGCTGGGAATACTCTCAGGGCTGGGCGTTTTTACCTTTGGCTACGGCCAGGGCGCGAGCTATCTGAGCAACAATCCTCAGTCTTGTATCAACTGCCATGTCATGAACGATGCCTACGACAGTTGGTTGAATTCCAGTCATTCCGGCGTCGCCACCTGCAACGACTGCCACCTCTCCCATCACCCCATTGGGAAGTGGGTCACGAAGGCGGACAACGGTTTCTTTCACTCGCTGGCTTTCACCACCGGCGATTTTCCAGAACCCATACGCATAAAGCCCCGCAACCGCACGGTCACGCAAAAGGCCTGCCTCTATTGCCACGGGGACCTTATCCATCCGACCCAATCGGCAACCAGCGGCCCGGATCGTCTGGCCTGCGTGAGTTGTCACAGTGATGTCGGACACGCCCATCGCTGAAAACGAACTTTTTCCAATCACCTTCTCACCATACCCCCACCGAACCAGCAAAGAAAGCTCATGAGTACTCAACCAAACACACCGGACAACGAACCAATCCCCGATCCGCAACCACGCGCTCTCGGTCAACGCCCCCTCGTCTGGGCGGTCCTGTTTACGGTGGTCCTGGTAGCCACGGTCGGGGTGGCTTTCCTCTTGATCACGATTTTTGAGCACAAGCAGGAGGCCCAGCAAACTTTTGTCAAAGTCGTCGACGTTGACGAAGTTTCGACCGATCCGGAACCCTGGGCACAGAACTGGCCGGACCAGTTCGACACCTATCGGCGGACCGTCGATAAGGCCGACGGGGAAATGGATACCTCTAACGTTCTGACCGAGAGTAAACTGGAAAAGCACCCCTGGCTCAAGCGGCTATATGCGGGCTACGCCTTCAGCATCGATTACCGCGAACTGCGGGGGCACGCTTACATGCTGCACGACCAGGAAGTCACCCGGCGCGTGACCGAGGCCTCCCAGAGTGGCGCTTGCCTGCACTGCCACGCCTCGGTCGTGCCCACCTATCGTCGCCTTGGTATGGCCCAATCGGGCACCGAACCCACGGTCGAGGATCTGCGACACGGCTTCAACTGGCCTGCAGTAATGGCGGGCTTTGAACAGATGAGCACAATGCCCTATGACGAAGCGCACCGGGAGCTGTTGAAAACTCCCGATGGGACGCCCGGCGAGCGAGAGTCAATCTTTCCGGGGGGCACCACCACGCAAGCGGAGTTGGATGAGATCGACCCGCACGGGATCGCCGGGGAGGGGCACCCGGTCAGTTGTATCGATTGCCACGACCCGGAGTCCATGCGGCTGCGCATCACCCGCCCCGGTTTCATGGAAGGCATCGCCGCGCTGGCCCGCAGCGACGAACCCGTGCCTCAGATGCCCAGTATCGAACGATGGCGCAAGGGAGACCGCGAACAGGACTACGACCCCAATGAACTGGCCACCCGTCAGGAGATGCGTTCCTTCTCTTGTGCCCAGTGCCACGTCGAATACTACTGCGCCTCCAAAGAAACCCTCTTTTTCCCCTGGGAACGCGGTCTCAAGATCGAGCAGATCGAGGAGACCTATGAGAACCACACTTTCCCCGACGGCTCGGCCTTTCTCGACTATCTACACAAAGAAACCGGTGCACCGACGTTCAAGGCACAACACCCCGAATTCGAACTATGGAGCCAGGGCATCCACGCCCGCAGCGGTGTGAGCTGCACCGACTGCCATATGCCCTACGAGCGCAAAGGCGCGGCAAAAGTGACCAATCACTGGATCCGCAGTCCCATGCAAAACATCAATAACGCCTGCCAGACTTGCCACAAGGTGCCCGAACAGGAATTGCGG
>CAZWFJ010000078.1:0-17749 GCA_964633135.1 uncultured Puniceicoccaceae bacterium
CTCGGACAATAAATCACGCTTTCTTGATTACCAGGAGTCAGGATCTCTGAAATTACATGGTGCCGCACCTATAGAACGGTTTCCCCGGTCTCGCCCTCTGGAAGTTCAGCTTCTGGATCCTCGGTCAGGATCATGACCTCCCGGGCCAGGTTGGCGGAAATTTGCAGTTCGTCCTCAAATTCGGCGATATTCTGCTCAAAGCTTTCGCGATCGTCGGACAGCAAGGATTCAAAAACGAGGGCGAGGCTTCGAAATGAATTGTAGAAAACCGGGTTCACCCTGGGCAAAATCGTTTCAATTTCGACGAGACGATCGGTGAGTGACTGTCGAACAGCCGGACTCTTTCGAAATTCCCAGAGTCCGGGGGCTGTGGTCAGGAGGGGGCGTCCATTGTCGATCAGCTCGAATCGGTTCAGAAAGAATAGCTGTTTGGCACTTCTTGAGAGGGGGAGGACGATCCCGGCCTCGCGATGCACGAGGTCTTGAAAACCGATAACCCACCAGCCTTCGACTCCATTCGGAAAATCGCCAATCGTCTCCGCCTGCTGGACCAGAGTTTCTATGGCCAGATTTCCGGCCACAATCGTGTCAAAATAGTTGCGGATTCGCTTCGGCTTGTCGAGCTGGCGAGTCACCAACTCGATAAACCAGAAAGCGGCGATGCGGTCCTGCGGGGTGAGTTCGCCAAGACTCTTTTTACTGAGGAGATCTTCGAGGGATACCATCTCGTAATCACGGCCCAACTCCTGTAAGTATTCGATCAGGGAAGGCCGGAAGGCGACCTGAACCTGAAGGCTGGCACCCGCGATCAGCCAGGGGGGTGTCTCCTCCGCGCGTTTCCGATCGGAGATGGTGTAAACAAGCTGGCGAATATAGCTTTCGGTGAGGACCTCCATAAACAGCGCGGCCGGGAGGTTCTCGTTCCATGCGACAGCGACCCCGTAATCGCCAGCTACGTCCTCAAAAAGGAGGTGGCTTTGGCCCTCCAGATTCCCCATTCCATCGGGAGCGAGTTTTACGGTTAGAATCGGGAGCCTCTCCGTGGGCGGGGTCAAAAGCTGATCGCAGACACGGATGACCTGGGCACCGATCTTGCGGGCGATCTGGAGGGACGCGTTGTCAGCGGCGATGAATTCGAATGCACCTGTTCGCGCCTCGAAGACCTGAGGTGCTTCACCGCTCGGAGCGGTTCCTTCCTCCGGTGGTTCCTGTGCACCGAGCACTGCGCACCCCAGCGCGAGGGTGAGTGAGATCAGGATCCGTTGCATTGTCCAATCAATTCTCAGGGGGTAAAATATCACTGCAGGCCAAGAATCATTTCGTCGTCCTTGATTTCGACCGACTCGAGCCGCGACCAGGCAGAGGCCAGGGGGGAGTCGGCGGATGAGTCGAGAACCGTACGCGCCAGTTTGCCCAGAATAATTTTGCCAACGAAGGGGGGGACGCGGGCGGAATTGATCCATGCCTCCTCCACTTTGTAGGAGGGCTTCTTCGCTTCCTCCTTAAACTTTCCGGTGGCAGTGAGAAAGGCATCTCCTTCCGATCCGAAAAAGATGACTTCGAACGGGATTACGATTTGAAGCGTATCCCCGGTGATCGCGAAATTGGGCGTTTCGGGCACGAGGGCATACGAGGGAGTCGTGCCGTTCGGCATCGCCTGCTCCTTGCCGAGAGAAAAATTGAAATACTGGTCGGCGATGCTGTTGAGATCGGCTTCCTGAAGGGCCAGAGTCGGAGTGGCATGGCGGTCGGGTGCGCGGAATAGCCGCCGCCAGTTCTCCGAATTGTTGGTGTCGCCAAGCCGCAAGACCGGAGAATAGTGAGAGTTCCGGCTCTCCTCCGGCTGGCCTGCTCGTACAAACTCCGGCAGACGGGCGGCTTCGGAAGAAAAACCGATCAATAATCCCATCGCTGTGGCTGCAACACCACTCGCCAAAACCGAGAAGAGAGAGCCTTCCTTTTTTTGCTTTGTTTGGACCATCAGGCACGAACACTGGCTGGCTTTGCCGCAGAAGGCAATCGTTAGTTAGACTTCGGGACCCAGCTGGGTGCAGGAAGAATCGCCGGAAAATTGTCCTCGTCTCCACTGGGCGGCACCGCTAGGAAATTTTGTATGGAATTGGAAATCGTGGCTTTGGTGTTCGTTTTGGCCATTGCGGTCTTTCTGATCGGTTTTTATCTGAATCGGGGTTCGTGGCAATCGATTCGGAAGAACTACGAGTACCTGGCCGAACGATACGACCTCGAAATCACCCAACCCGAACCGAAAGGCTTCGGCATATTTCAAGCCTCGCCCAGTCTTTATGGCGAGTGGGATGGGCGCGAGATGAGCGTCCAGACTATGAGCGCGGGGCTGAAGGATTCGCGTCATTCCGAAACAGCCATTCATTTGGCAACCGGCATCCGCGAGGACTGTCTCCTGATCATTCGGTCCAAAAAAGGGCTGAATCGTCTCGAACGCAGTGAGTTCAAGAAGTTGGTAAAGGTCAGCGGTCCGACGGAGGAGTTCAATAAGCGTATCGCGATCACGACAAATCGGCCCGAATGGATTAGCCAGAAAATCACGCCCTCCATGTGCATACGACTCCTTCAGAAATTCGGAAACACAGGCGGAACAATTCTGCTGACCAAGGGCCGTTTAACCTATCGAGAACTCGGACTACTTTCCGGCTCCCAAACTCTCGCCCGAATTGAGCAGATGATCACTGAGCTGAAGTGGCTTGCAGAGTCTTTGGAGGAACAAACTTGAAGCGTAAGGGGGGGATGCTCTTGCCCTCCACAGCCCGACAAGATACTAGTCCAGCTTTTCCTCGGCACCTGCGATTTTGACCTCCACCTCGTCGAACCACTTTTGGGTTTTGTCCCTGAAGTTCTCGAGGTCTTCCAGAGTTTCGGGTCGAAAATCGGTAATGCTCTCCGAGATATCGGCCATCTCTTCCCCAATATCCAGGGCCTCTTTGCGGGCCTCGTGCTCCACATCGTCGTGGCGCATCATGGACTCGCTTTTCACCCGGCCCAAACGGTTTGCCAACAGGGCGCGTCTGGTGTGAAGCTCGCCGATCAAGAAGACTTTTTTCTCAAAGAGTTCTTGTTGAGATTCCTTTTTTTTCAGGTTTTCCTGTAGCTCTTTGACTTCTTCTTCCATCGGTCTTTTTCCCTTTTTATTGGATTTTAATTTTCCCGGTTCCAGACCGGGATGGCGCAAAGGTATCGCCCCCGCGTTCGACCTCCAGGAATTCTCCCTCAGTATAGCGAATCACGACCTCGCCGTCGGCCTTCACGGTTCGGCTTTGTCCGGCCTTCAGGGGGAATAGGCCCAAGACTTCCTCGGTGGCGGAGTCCATTACCTGCACATACGTGTCGCCTCCGGTCGCTCGCACGATCAGCTCATTGGCGGGGGGAGGACTCGGGGTGGTTTCCGGGCCGACAATCTCGGCGGAGGGAGGCGTATCGGCCAAACCGGAATTCCTGGGTGTTTCGTCGGGACTGGAAAGGATCAGCTTGGCCAAAGCGATCAGGAGAACGACGGCAACCGTGACGGATCCGACAATGACGGCGACCTTCAAGTAAAAGGTGCGGTCGAGGGGTTCGCCCGATTCCTCAAAATCATCGTACGCCGGTTCGTTTGCGGATCCGGTCGAGCGCAGCTTGGGCATGCGGAGTTTGGGAATGCTCCAGCGTTCTCTCTCGGAGGAGGGAGCATCCTCAATGGGGGCGGCTTCGTTTTCGCCGATTGCGGCGGCCTGGCGGCTCCGGCGGGAGGCCAAATCCATTTGACCGAGGGAGGCACGAACATCGTTTTTGGTCTGGATCGCCTGTTTTCGATTCAAGCGAGCCTGGATCTCGGCAGCGTACCAGGCCGGGTCTTCGCCGAGGTAGCGGGCGTAGATCTTAATGAATCCGCGCTGGTAAATCGGGGGGAGGGCGATATCGAACTCATCGCTCTCGAATTGGGTTAGGTATTCCATGCGAATCTTCGTCGCCTCCGAAGCTTCACGAAGAGTCACGCCCTTCTTCTTGCGGGCTTCTTCCAGCTGATTTCCCAAAGTATCCATCCCGTTTATCGCCATGTTCAGCAAAGAGATTGAATGGCCTCTGGCCTGGGCGCAAAACAAAAGTGTGCGAGTTTCTTGGTTGTATCCTTTTCGACTGGGGAGAATTGTTACCGGTCTCGACACTAATTTTCCAGGCCCTTATTTCTGCCTCCAGTCCAAGATTTCCCAATATCCCTTACATGAGCGGTTTTATTATTCCCGATCCCCGCGCGGTGCAGGCTGATGCGCCGGAAATCTCTGAGGAAGAATTCACCGAGTCCATTCTTTTTGAGAATGAACGGGTTCTCGCCGTCGACAAGCCGGGCTGGTTGGTTTGTCATCCTTCGAAGAAAGGCCCGGGGTCCAGCCTCGTGGGCGCGGCCAAGCGTTATTTGAATCAGGATCGGCTTCATCTCGTGAGTCGCCTTGATCGGGAGACGAGCGGGATTGTGGTTTTGGCAAAGGATCGGGGGGCGGCGCGAACGATTCAGATGGCGGTGGAGGGGCGGCGTGTGGCGAGAAGCTACATAGCGGTTCTCGAGGGAAAAATTCCCTCGCTGGTGTCGGTCGAGGCACGAATCGTTCCTGACAAAACCAGCGAGGTGCGGGTAAAGATGAGATCTCTTCCCACCGAGCGGGACCCAAGCATCCGCACCCATTTTGATCCGGTTCGTTCCGTCGGCGGAAACACCGTTTGCAGGGTAACGACGGAGGGTGGGCGCAAGCATCAGATCCGGGTGCATGCGGCTTTTCTTGGGAATCCCCTTGTAGGCGACAAACTGTACGGGTCCGACGAGACCTTATATCTCGAGTTTTGCCGTGAGGGCTGGACGGCTCGTCTCTCCTCAGCGCTGAATTTTCACCGGCAGGCACTCCACTGTGGGGATTGGGCGATGGACAATGATCTCGGTCTGCCGAGCCTGATGTCGGAACTACCCCGTGACATGGCGGCACTGGCAGAGCCGCCGGATCGTCTGCGAGATACTTGATGAGGGCCTACTTTGCCCGAAAAGCCGGTATGCTTCTATGCTGGTAGCTTCAGGGCATCCGCCCCAAAACGGCTGCTGAGGAATTCCGGCAGACGCACCGCAGACTCTCCATCGAAACCGTTTTCGAGCAGGGCAGCCAGAATCCGGGGGATTGCCAGCGAGGACCCGTTCAGAGTGTGAACGAACTCCGGCTTGGCCCCTTCCTCGCGGCGAAAGCGGATGTTGGCCCGGCGCGCCTGGAAGTCGGTAAAATTGCTGCAGCTCGACACCTCAAGCCAGCGCTTTTGGCCGGCGGCAAAGACCTCCAGGTCAAACTGGCGAAAGTGGGGGAATCCCATATCTCCGCTGCAAATCTCCAACACCCGGTACGGAAGGTCCAGTTCCTGCAAAATGGACTCGGCATCGCCCAGCAGCTCCAAATGAGCGGCTTCACTGTCCTCCGGCCTCTCCCAGCGAACGATCTCGACCTTGTCGAATTGATGCAAGCGGTTCAGTCCTCGGACATCGGCACCCCAGCTACCGGCTTCACGACGGAAGCACGGGGTATAGGCCGAATGTTTCAGGGGCAACTCCGAAGCGGGAATAATTTCGTTGCGGTAAAAGTTGGTTACCGGAACCTCAGCGGTGGGGATCAAATAAAGTTCCTCCTCGCGGCACGAGTACATCTGGCCCTCTTTATCGGGCAACTGTCCTGTCGCGCGGGCGCTTTCGGCGTTCACCACCAGCGGGGCGGCTACTTCGGAGTACCCGCGCCCGGTGTTGTGGTCGAGAAAGGCTCCGATCATGATCCGAACCAGCCGGGCCAGATCACCCCGATAGAAGGGGAACCCGGCTCCCGAAACCTTGGTGCCACGCTCGAAGTCGAGCAGTTGTTCGATACCGGGCAGGTCGAAGTGAGCCTGGGCCGTGGGGTAGGACTCGAGATCATGCCTGCTCCGGCGCAATTCGACATTATCCGCTTCTCCGCGCCCGTTGGGGGACTCGTCCGAGGGCACATTCGGCAATTTCAGGAAGGCGGCCTTCCAAGACTCATCCGCCTCTTTGGCCTCGGCTTCCAGGGCTTTGGCCTGTGCGGCGATCTCTTTCATCTCCGCAACCTTTGCCAGGAATTCCGGTGAACCCTTCGCGAGGGCGGCCATCTCCTTGTTTGCCGAGTTTTGTTGCGCCCTGGCGGCCTCTGCCTCGGTCACGGCCCGCCGCCGGGCCTCGTCGAGGCGCAGTACGGTATCCACGTCGCTGGAAAACTTCTTGCGCGCCAGCCGTTCCCGGAACCAGTCCGGATTCTCTCTCAGCTTTTGAATGTCAAGCATGTCTACCAATCTCTAGGAAGGTAGGGGCCTTGGGCAATCGGTATTTTCGCGAATCTTCCGGGCGATCACGGCGCAGCGGTTCCCTGTTTGGGGGAATCAGTTCTCGCCCTGGGCCATCGTGTAGGCGTCCTCACCGTCGAAGCGGTTCAGCTTCTCGATGTGCATCCAGGAGATCCCATTGTTCTCGATGCGGGCGAGAAGGGAATGGATCTCATCCAGTTTGAGTTCCCCGGCGCACTGGTCGGCCATGAACCGGCAGCGCCAGTGATCCACGCAATCGGTCTGGCTTCCGGTGGCGGGGTAGACCTGGGTGCCGCGGTTCGAGATCATTTTCAGCCGGAAGGCGGTCTCTTTCGCAGCTTCCTCCAGAAGGCTTCCGAGGGCGGAAGGGGAGCCGTCGAAGGAAGTGAACACATCGATGCCAGCCACCTCGCGGCTTTGCGCGGGGCGGAAGACCGTGCGCCCGGAAGCCTGGGGCACCTCAAGCGGACGGTAGGGCCGTGGTGTCCACTTGGAGGGGGCCTTGCCGAGGTTGGCGATAATGGAATCGGTGAAGGCGGAGGTCCCCAAAACCGGACGTCCGTCGGCGACATCAAGCGTATAGCCATGGCCCTCGGCGAGTGTTTTGAGCAATGCCGCCTCGATCTGGTCGGCGGCTTTCGCTTCATTGAGATAGCGGAGCATCATCACTGCCGAAAGAATCATGGCCGTAGGGTTGACACGGTCCATTCCCGCGATGTCTGGAGCGGAGCCGTGGACCGCCTCGAACATGGCAACATCGTGGCCGATATTCGCCGAGGGCGCGAGTCCCAACCCTCCGACAAGACCGCTGGTCAGGTCGCTGATAATATCCCCATTCATATTGGTGGTAAGGATCACCTCAAATTGTTCGGGGCGCACCACCAACTGATGGGCACAGTTGTCGATCAGCATGTGTTTCGCCTCGATTCCGCTGTATTCGCTCGCGACAGATTCGAAGATCCGCTTCATCATGCCCTCGGTTTTCTTCATGATATTTGCCTTGGTTGCTGCATGGACCGAGGAGCGATTCTCGGATCGGGCGAGGTTGAACGCGAGGCGTGCGATTTTGTCGCAACCCTTGGTCGAGATCAGCTTCAGGCATTGGGCGACATCGGGAGTCTGGCCGTGCTCGATGCCCGCATAGAGGTCCTCGACGTTCTCGCGGACGACGACCAAATCAATTCCGCGACCGGAATAGGGGGTCTGTATCCCGGGCAACTCGCGCACGGGCCGGATATTCCCGAAGGCCTCGAAGAGCTTGCGCAGGGTAACGTTCGCGCTCTTGCCCCCGAAACCGACGGGGGTTTCCAGCGGCCCCTTCAGGGCCACCTTGGTGTGGGTCAGTGATTCGATCGTTTCCGGTGCCACCCCCGAGGCGATTCCGGCCTCGAATACGGTCTTGCCAGCGGCGGCCTCCTGCCAATCAATTTTTACCCCCGTCGCTTCGATGATCCTGAGGGTGGCGGAAATTACCTCCGGTCCGACTCCATCCCCTGGGATGAGCGTAACCGCGTGGGCCGTCTGCCGGGCGTTATTCTGTGCTTTCATTTCCAATACGCTGTTCATAATCGCTTCCGTTGTTGTTGATGTTGTTGTTTCTTCTCGTGATTCGTTTCTCGGGCAGGGGCGGTCAAGCGACTCGCGCCGGGCAGGCAGCGTGGTCGGAAAGCCTTGGTTTGCGGGTGTGCATTTTCATGACGGGATTACTGTAGCGTAAACTCCAGGAATAATAATAATAGATAGTTTGCATTGAAACGTTCGGAAAAATCGATCTATCATCGATCCCCATGGACTGGCTCAACTATCATCATCTTTTCTACTTCTACCGGATCGTCGTGGATGGGGGCGTCAGCAAGGCTGCCCGGCGACTGCGGCTTTCGCAATCCACCCTGAGTGCTCAGCTCCGCACCCTGGAGGAGAGCCTGGGGTCCCCCCTTTTCGAGAGAGAGGGGAGGACCCTGCAACTAACGGAGGCGGGTAAGGTCGCCCTGAGCTATGCGGAGGAGATTTTCCGCCAGGGGGAAGCTCTCCGCACCTGGTTCTCGGGGGATGTCACCGAGACCCCAGACCTGCTTCGGATAGGAGCACTCAGTCCATTGTCGAAGAATCTGCAATTTGAGATGATCCGGTCCTTAATAATGGAGGGGTCCGCCCGGGTGCAGGTGGTGGAGAGCGATTACGCCGAATTGCTGGACCGGCTGAGGCGGCATCGGATTGACCTCTTGATCACAAATATTCCCTCGGGAGGGGTCGGCGGTGAGGAGGAGACCCATCTTCTGGGCGAAATGCCCATGTATCTCGTGGGGCGACCCCCCTTCAAGATTCCGTCCGATCCCTTTCCGAAGTGGCTGACGGGCATTCCCCTTTTTCTTCCGACATCACAAACCTTTGCCCGTGCTGAGTTTGACGCCTTGTTGGTTCGTTCGGGCATCACTCCGCTGGTTCGGGCCGAAGTCGATGACATGGCACTCTTGCGACTCCTTGCGCTGTCGGGTGCGGGATTGGCTCTCGTTCCAGAGATCGGGGTCAAGTTCGAACTCGAGGAGAAAAAACTGCTGCGGATCGAGAAACTGCCCGGGATCAAGGAACGTTTCTACGCTCTGACCCCGAAAAGGAAGGCATTGAGTCCGCCGGTGGTTTCGGTCATCGAGTCGGGCAAGACGGTTCTGAAAAAGCTTGGTAAGTCGGGGAAATCCAGGGGCAAGTAAGGGGATCGGCGCAGACCGACCTCGACCCCCCCCTGTGCAATGGCACTCGGTTAAGGCCTGAATCGAAATCGCTATCGAAATCGCTATCGAAATCGCTATCGGGTTTCGATTGTTCTTACCTGTTGCTAAGCAATTACTTAATAATTATCGATTTGTTGATGTCGCTCCGCTCGGTACGATCCCGATAGCGATTTCGATAGCGCTTAATTGCTTAATCGAGTCCCATTGCACGCAGCGTGTGATCCCCGCCTTTATCACTTCGCCTCCAAAATTGAGTAAATATCCAAGCTTATTTCCGGACAGGCGCAGGTAGGTCTGAGTTTGTTTCTATTGTATTTTCATCCATCCACTAAAACCTCTGCGCCACTGCGCGAGACTAGATTCTCCAAATGTCTAGTTCCTAGCCATTTTTAATGCCCAAAATGAAGACATTTATTCCTGTTGGAAAAAATTTGTTATGCACCCCCCCTGTGCAGTATTCTTGATTTTCAGGTTGACTCGGCACTGGCTGGGTGTCGGCTGGGGGGCGTATGGAACATCTGCGTATCTCATCCTGCTCCGGGGTGGCAAACCCGGCAAACATGATCGCCTTTGGGTCGGCCCGGTTTACCTTTTTGACCGACCGCATGCTTCGCCTGGAGTGGGCTGGCGACGGTGTATTTGAGGATCGACCGACGTTGGTGGCGCGCAATCGAAGCGGGGAAGCGGTGGCGTTCGAGCGGGAGACCGAGGACAATCGCCTCGTCCTACGGACGAATGCGCTGACGGTGACCTTCGAGGACGACGGCAGGCCGTTTCACCCCGAGAACCTTGCAATCCAGATCAAGTCTGGCGGGGCTACAGAGACTTGGCACCCCGGCAGCAGGGCGCAGGGCAATCTTAAAGGCACGGTTCGCACGCTCGACGCCGACGAGGCAGGGCTTTGTCCAGTCTGGAAGGAGGGTGCGGACGGATTCTGGCATGCGACCGGGGAGGTGCGGGAGAATTCATTGAGCGAGGGCTTTCTCTCGCGGGACGGATGGACGCTCGTTGACGACAGCCGGGGGATTCCGCTGGAGACGGAGGCGAAGACTGGACGTCCCTGGGTGCAGCGACCGCGCGCGGATGCGCTGGATTGGTATTTCCTCGGCTACGGGCGCGACTACAAGGCGGCACTTCGCGGGGCGGCTCTTGTCTTCGGGCACCAGCCCCTGCCGCCCCGGTTTACCCTCGGGTATTGGTACTCCCGCTACTGGGCCTATACCGATGAGCAGTTCTTCGACCTGGTGGATGAGTTCGACCGCAGGGAACTTCCGATCGATGTGATGGTGGTCGACATGGACTGGCACAAACCCGGCTGGACGGGTTACTCCTGGGAGCCAGCTTATTTTCCGGACCCGGGCACCTTTTTGCGCGAGCTGCACGAGCGGGATCTCAGGATCACCCTGAACCTGCACCCGGCGGACGGGGTGGGTCCGCATGAGGATGCGTATCCCTTGATCTGCGAGGCGGTCGGGCAGGACCCGGCAGAGGGTCGACCTGTCAAATTCGACATCACCGATCCGGTCTACATGGACGCTTATTTTCGGTTTTTGCACCACCCCGAAGAGGATCGGGGAGTCGATTTCTGGTGGCTGGACTGGCAGCAGGAGATCTCCACCGCGATTGAGGGACTCGATCCGCTGCCCTGGCTGAACCAGCTGCACTGGGAAGACATGGAGCGCCGCGACAAGAATGGGTGCCGCAGGCCGCTTTGTTTCAGTCGGTTCGGCGGACCTGGAGCGGGGCGGTATCCGATCGGATTTTCCGGGGACACCAAGACCTCCTGGAAGTCTCTGGCTTATCAGCCTTGGTTCACGGCCACGGCCAGCAATGTGCTCTACGGTTACTGGAGCCACGACATCGGTGGCCACGCCCCGGGTCCGGTGGAGGCGGAGCTTTATTTGCGATGGATACAATTCGGCGTCTACTCGCCGATCCTGCGGACGCACACCACCAAGAGTCCCGATGCCGAGCGCCGCATCTGGCGTTTTGAGGATCCGTACTCGACGCTCATGGCGGATCAGCTCCGTCTCCGCTACGAGCTGGTGCCCTATATCTACACGGCGAACCGGCGCGCGTGCGAGACAGGGATATCCCTCCTCCGTCCGATGTACTACGACTGGCCGGAGACGGAAACCGCTTACGAGGCGAAGGATCAGTATTTCTTCGGTGACGACTGGATTGTTAGCCCGGTGATCACGCCATCGGAACCGTCGAACGGCCTGGCGGCGAAGAGGACCTGGTTGCCAGAGGGAGACTGGTGGGATCTGGCGTGGGGCCGGATGGTTGGGGGCGGACGCTGGATCGACGGCGACTACGGGATCGGAGAAACCCCGGTTTTCGCCCGGGCTGGCAGCATTCGGCCCATCCTCGAGGGGGTGCGGCGTTTGGTGCCGGGCAGCTACCCGACTCTGTGTTTCGAGTGCCTGCCGGGCGGCGACGGTTCCTATGTGCTCTATGAGGATGACGGCGTGAGTCAGGATTATCTGGCCGGGAAAAGTGTCTGGCTGGGAATTCGGCAGGTGGTCAAGGGGCCACACGAACGGGAAGTGACCATCGGCCCTGCGGAAGGTGACTTTGACGACTTTGCGAGTGAGCGTCGGGTCCGGCTCCGGTTCCCGGTCTCCGGACCTGGCTGCGAAGCCACCCTGGACGGGGTCCCTTTGGCCTGCGATCAGGTGCGACACGACCCGGCCACCATGACCCTTGAGATCGACCTCGGCACAGTGCAGTTGCGCCGCGAGCATCGCATTCAGGTGGCCTTCGACCCCGATCCGGCGGCCCTGATTCCGAAGGCATGGACGGGACTGATGAACCGACTGAATTTCCTGCGGGATACTCTGATTGCAATTTCAGACGCCAAGGTCGTTCATCCCGAAGAGCGGCTCGGCACCCACATAGCCCAGACCCCTCGCCGCATCCAACTTCATCCCGAGCACTTCTCCGAGGAAATGCAACGTTTTCAGCACGATCTCGGTCGTCTCCCATTCGTGCTCGACGAATACCTCGCGCGCATTAGAAAAGCACCGAACCATTTCGGCGACCGATTGATCCGGTTTGAACGGGCGGTCGCGATGTGGAAGGCTTGGTAATTCGCTGGAGTCCTCTATCCCGGTTTCTTACCCTGCACGAAAAAGTCGCCCGCCTTCCGAATACAGGCGGAAAATTCCTCTCGTCAGGCGGGGTGCTTTTGCGCTAGGTTTTGCGGGATGGATACTGACTCGATTCAAAGGAAACAGGTGGCCGAGACTCAGAAGGCCTTCGAACACACGCTCGCCGAGTTCAACTCGCTACACACTGGCAAGGCCTCGCCAGCCATGGTGGAGGCGATCGTCATTGACGTGTCGGCCTATGGCTCGTCGATGCCCTTGCGCGATATTGCCGCGATCACGACGCCGGATGCCCGGACGATTCAAATTCAACCTTGGGACAAAACGGTCATCAAGGACGTGGAGCGGGCGCTCCAAAAGGCGAATCTCGGGATCAATCCGGTGGTTGACGGGGCGCTGATCCGGCTCAACATCCCGGAGCTGAGCAAGGAGCGTCGCCAGGAGCTGGTGAAGGTCGCCCACAAACACGCGGAGGACGGGCGCATCAGCGTCCGGCAGGCGCGGCGCACGGCCATGGACGCACTCAAAGCGGCAGAGAAAGAGGACGGACTCTCCGAGGACGAGGTCAAACGGGTTGAGAAAGAGATCCAGAAGACTACGGACGACTTCGTGGAGAAAATCAACGCCGCTCTTGCTCACAAAGAGGAAGAACTCCTGCGGGTGTAGGCGCGGCGACGAGCACATCGGAACATGCCTGAGGAATTTCTTTCCCGATCGTTCCGGAGGATTGTCGTCAAGCTTGGCACCGGAATTCTGACCGATGCCGGGGGAGGGGTCGATCGTGTCCGCATCTCGTCGATTTGCCGGGAGATTGACGTTGCGCGTGCGGATGGTGTGGATGTTTGTGTCGTCAGCTCCGGTGCGGTTGGCCTCGGGATGAAGCATCTCGGGTTCCCGAAGCGTCCGCTCGATCTACCGACCCTGCAATCCTGTGCCGCTGTGGGACAGAGCATTCTGACCCAGACCTGGCAGGAGTGCATGGACCCCTTTGGGCACAAAGTGGCTCAAATTCTTCTCACCCGCGAGGATCTGCGTGGGCGGCGGCGGCACGTCGCGGTGAAGGATGCGATGGAGCGGTTGTTTGCCCTCTCCGTAGTTCCGATCGTAAACGAGAACGATTGCCTGAGCACGGAAGAAATCCGTTTCGGTGACAACGATGTCCTCAGTGCTCTCGTGGCTTCGCTGATCAAGGCGGAGTTGCTCTTCATTTTGTCCACCGCTCCGGGATTATTGAATCTGGAGACCGGGGAGTTGGTGCCTGTCGTCCGTTCGATCACTCGTGAGATTGAGGCCATGGCCCGGGGCACCAGTAGCCCGACTGCAGTGGGCGGCATGGTCACCAAGATCCGGGCCGCGCGCATTGCCAACCGCTCCGGTTGCGGGGTTATCATCGGTAGTGGAACCGATCCGCGGCTCCTGAGCCGTTTTTCCGGGGGAGGGGTATCGGGTACACTTTTCCTGCCCGGAGAGGAGACCCTGACCTCGCGCAAGCGCTGGCTCGCGTTCTTCGATCGACCCACGGGCTGGGTTCGGGTGGATGCGGGGGCGACCGCCGCAGTCTGTGAAAAAGGGACCAGTCTTCTCGCCCGAGGGGTTCTGGATTGTGGTGGTAAATTTGATACGGGTTCCGTTGTCGAGATTCGTGATCAAGACCATCGTTCCTTCGCGCACGGACTCATCGCGTACTCCCCGGACGAATTGAGGAAGATCGCCGGTCTCCGGACCGAAGAGCTTCACGATCGATTGCCGGGGCGGCGGCACTATGAAGTGGTACATCGAAACGAACTCGTGCTTCTGGAGGAAATTCCGCAGTTGCAAACCAAGTCCGAGCCAGCATGAAGCCTGATTTTTCCCACATCCTCTTCGATCTTGATGGTACGTTGATCGATCATTTTGAGGCCATACACGATGCCTATCGATTTGCCCAGGAATCCCTTGGGTTGCCCCCAGCGAGTCTGGCGAAAGTCAAGGCCACGGTCGGCGGCTCGGTGCCCGTGACCATGCGAAGGCTTATCGGGGCCGAAATATCGCAGGAGGTTTGTGAGAATGCGCTGGCTCTCTTCGATCGGAGGTTTTCGGAGATCATGCTGGAGCGGGTCTCCGTGCTCCCCGGGGTCGAGGATCTGCTCGGGCACTTGGCCGATCGGAACCTTCCGGCAACCGTTTTTACGAACAAGAAGGGCGAACATGCCCGGGCGGTACTGGGCCACCTTGGGCTGGACCGATTCTTTGCGGATATCATTGGGGCGGGGGACACCCCCTTTCGCAAACCCGAGCCGGGATTCACCGACCATGTCCTCGCCACCACAGGGACGAGTCCCGCAGCGACTCTGATGATCGGTGACTCCCCCTTCGATGTCGAGGCGGGCAAGGTGCGGGGTCTTCCGGTGGCCGTCGTCGCCACCGGAAGCCATACGACCGACCAGCTGCGGGAGACTCCGGCGGATTGGGTCTTTTGCGATATGGCTACCCTCGGGCGAGAGCTTTTCGAGAGGAGATGCCTCCAACCAACCTCCACTCCGTGATGGCCGAGCAGTTGAAGGGCACGGTCGAGCGGATCGTTTTCTCCAACGAAGAGAAGCAGTATCTTGTCGCTGAGTTTTCCCCGGAAAACAGCCGGCAGAAGGTAACGGTGACCGGGGTTTTGCCCGGGGTGCAGTGCGGGGAATCTCTCATTCTTCGCGGTGATTGGGTGAGCCATCCCCGCCACGGAAAGCAATTTCGTGTATCCGATTTTCAATCGCATTTGCCCTCCTCCGTGCATGGTATCCGCAAGTATCTCGGCAGCGGCCTCATCGCCGGGATCGGCAAAACCTACGCCCGAAAGATTGTCGACCACTTCGGGCAGGACACCCTGGATGTGATCTCCACCAAGTCCGCCCGCCTGCGGGAGGTCCCAGGCATCGGCAAGGAGCGTGCCCGCAAGATCAAGGAAGGTTGGGAGGAGCACCGCACCTTTCGCTCGGTGATGATTTTTTTACAGACTTACGGAGTCTCGGCTGCGAAATGCCTGCGGCTTGTAAAGCGATACGGGGAGAGCACCGAGAAAATTCTGCGCGCCAACCCCTACCGTCTTGCCGATGAGATTGACGGGATCGGTTTTCGTACTGCCGATCAGATCGCAGTCAATCTCGGCCTCCCCAGCGACGGACCCGAGCGGATCACAGCCGCCCTTTCCTATACCCTCCAGGAAGGGGCGGAGGAGGGGCACACAGCACTGGTTCGCGGGGATTTGCTCTCGCGGGCTTCCGAGATCCTGGGATTGCCGGGAGATTCCGTCGAGCCAGTCCTGCAGCGGTGCCTGGAGCAGGCGCAGTTATTGGCCATCGAGTCCGAGACGTTGATCCAGCGGCCTGACTTTCACCGCTCTGAGTCGCGCCTCGCGCAGGCCCTGCTGGGGTTGGTGTGGGCCGATTCGGCACTGCCCCGGATACGGGTCGACAGTGCGGTCGAGTGGGCGGCCGAGCGGGCCGGTTTCGCGTTCGCTCCCGAACAGGCGGAGGCACTGCGGACAGCTTTGCGGGAGAAAATCACCCTTCTCACGGGCGGCCCCGGCACCGGGAAGACGACCATCCTCCGTTCGCTGGTCGCCATTCTCCAGGCCAAGAAAGTGCGGGTGGGACTGGCCTCGCCGACCGGACGAGCCGCCCAGCGAATGAGCGAGGCCACTGGCGTTCCTGCGAAAACCATTCATCGTCTCCTCGAGCACGATCCCGCCAGCGGGGGATTCGTCCACCACGAGAAAAAGCCGCTGCCCCTCGATTTTCTCATCGTCGACGAGGTGAGCATGCTTGACATTCGCCTCGCCGCCTCGCTTTTCGCCGCACTGGCTCCCGGAGCCAGTGCCCTCCTCGTAGGCGATGCTGATCAGCTGCCCTCCGTGGGTCCGGGAGATGTTCTTCGCAATCTAATCGAATCGGAACGTTTTCCGGTGGTGCGACTCAGCCGGGTTTTCCGCCAGGAGGGCGGGAGCCGAATCGTCGATCTGGCGTATCAGATTCTTGGAGGCAATCCAGGATTTCCATTCGCGAAAGCGAGCACTCCCTCGCGCCCCGAAATCGAGGGCGATGTGCAGTGGATCCTCGCGGATGATCCCGAGACCTGCCTCGACCGGGTCTTGCGGCTCATGGAGTATATCCCCAAGGCAATGCCGGGCATCGATCCGGTGCGCGATGTTCAGGTGATCGTCCCCCTCCACAAAGGGGTCGTCGGAGTCGGAAATCTGAATCAGCAGATGAAAGAACGGCTCAATGGAAGCCAATCCGGCGAGGGGGGACTCTTCGCCGTGGGCGACAAGGTCATCCAGACCCGCAACAACTACGACCTCGGGATCTATAACGGTGACCTCGGTATCGTACGTCGCATGGATCCCGGCGTCGGGAGCCTCGAGATCGATTTTGCCGGCAATCAAGTTGAAGTGGGCAAGGGCCAGCTGGGAGACCTCACCCTGGCCTATGCCATTACCGTTCACAAAAGTCAGGGAAGTGAGTATCCGGTGTTGGTCCTGCCCCTCCTCAAGCAGCACTACCTGCTCTTGAGGCGCAACCTCGTCTATACCGCCCTCACCAGGGGAAAACGGGCCGTGTTCTTCGTCGGCGATCCAGACGCCTATGCCATGGCCGTTCGCCAGACCAAAGTGCGGAAACGCCTAACCGACCTCGTACGAAAAATTCGCCTCGCGGGATAAAGTCAGCCAGCGGTTGAGGGGAGGGCGTTTTTCTTGTTTTTCCTGCACGGTGAGGACAGGCAACCCGCCAGTGAGGTTCCTAGTCCAGTTGATTTTTAGGATTTTTCGGGATGGTTATCGGGTTGCTCTGCTCCGTCTGGTTCTGCCTCGGTGATTCCTGAGGCACGCTCTTGGTCAATCAGGGACGCGAGCAAACGGTCAATGTCATTACCGTGACGCTCAGAAATGCGACGCTTAATCGCGCGGACCTCGGTGATCACCTCGTCAGCAACTTTTTCGGGATGGTCAGATACCTTCATCGTCGTTCAGTAGTTCTTCCGGGCTACACATTACTGGCATGCGGAAGCCCGAATCGTTGATTGTCGTTCGCATTCGTTCCCGTATATATGGGTTCGCGATGTGCTTGAAATTCCATGTCACAAGAAAGTCGATATCATGCACTGATGCAATGGCGATGTGGACGGCATCAGGAGACGCAACCGGCGGAACAAGGCCCGAAGCAACAAGCGTGCGCGCCAAGTCCGCAGCAGATTCGGTAACCAGAAGCACCTTAATCCCCTGCAAGAGTGCCAGCCGGGCGCTCGCCATCTCGGGCTCTCCCTCACCGGATTCATTCAGCGTCTCAGTGGATGTAACGAGGTCGAATCCCGAACACCCACTGTCCCACCATTCTTGGGTCGCAACCTGCCGACTCGCCTGTAGCAACGACCGGGCACTTCGGGCAGTGTAGTAGCTCGGAATCGTAGTCTCTATATATGCCGTGGGCATAGGTTATTTCTTGGCAGAACGTGGAGGCTAGGCGACCCAGCCTGTCGGGGGCGGAGTGCTGTGGGTTGTCGATTTCACGGCGAGTAAACCTGGGTTGCCTA
>CAZWFJ010000079.1:0-17722 GCA_964633135.1 uncultured Puniceicoccaceae bacterium
ATCGCAACGGGACACCCAAATTCAAGACCCACCCCAGTATTTGCTAGGGGTTCAACGCACTTTTTTCGGCGGTGTTGAACTCAGGCGGCGGTCTCGCTGAGCCTTGGCGTGCTGTTTCGCCTCGTCAACATCGCCTATGCCCTGTTGGGCGGTGCCTTGCTGCTGGCCCGCCGCCCCGGAGGCTGGAGGATCCATCGAGACCCGTGAATTTCGATCAGTCCGGCACGTCGACAAAGAGTTGTCGGTCACCAGCCTGCACATCCATGACGAGTCGCTCGCCCTCATAATCTGGATTCCCTTCGTAGGGAACCAGCCGGAGCTCGTAGGTCTTCGAGACTTCTCTGCGAAAGCCCCGCAGTACCCGCCCGTCCTCGATAACCCAGTGAGCCACGACGATCTCGTCCCCTGGTCGCACTGACGGAACGGAAGAAGATTCTACCCGATACAGGTAGGCGGCCAGTGCCCTGCGATACGGTGCCAGATCGTCTGGATTCGGGGTTCGTGTCCGGGCGAGGAGAGTTCCGGTTACCTGGAACGGAGAGAAGTCTGATCCTGTCGCAGCCATACTGCCCGGTTTTCGCGCGACACCGTTTTCTGGTGCGCGGGAACTCAGCTTCTTCCCGATCCAGACATCCGGATAAAAATCCCCCAGCTCTCCTCCGCTGATTCTCGCCCAAGCCTCGATTTTTCCGAAATCAGGCCCAAAGCGCCCCAGGTAAACATCGGAAGCGCTGCTGTCCGGACGCTGGAACGGGGCACTCAGGACAATAATTCGCGGATGGTTCGACCAGCGGGGGTAGTAGACCGATTCTCCCTCCGCCCCTGGAATTTCGTTGAGCCGGACCGTCCTAACCGGTTCACCAGGGACCCGAAGATTGATCCATTTGTGGCTGCCATCGAAAACCCAGGCCTTTCCGGAATCGTTTGGTGCGAGTGCGGTCCAACAACCTTTCCCAAACGGCTCGACCTCCCCCGAGTCCAAGTCGAGAATCCCCGCCTGGGGCCATGGGAAAAGGGATACCGCGTAGCTGCCATCGGCGGAAACATCGAAATTGTTTCCCGAGACCGGAGCGTCATAAACGATCTCCCGCTCTTCGGGTGCATTGATGGGGAATCGCCCCAGAGACTCAAAATCGCCCCGATAGGTTTCCTCGCCCATCGCATAGTAGAGGTAGACCCGATCGCTCCCGGGATCTGTCCAAAACTCGACCGCTGTCCCCGGTCCGAGTTCCTCCACCGTCCCCTGCTCCCAATCGAGTAAGCGAATCATGCTCCCATCTCCCTGCGAAAAAGCCACTTTTGAACCATCGGGCGAAAAGAGCGGCTTGCGGTAGTTGCCCAGGGCCGAATGGAGTACCCGTTCGCCTTCTCCATCCTGACTGTCATAGCCCATCAGGACCAAGTCATGTCCTTTCGCCGCCCAGTCAGTCCCCTCCCCGGATCGGACCCAAACAGCTCGCACGTGCGACCCGGCAAGCTCCTCGGGAGAGAGTAACGGCGAGGCGGCCTGGAGCGGACGTTCACGCGATTCGGCGGTCGGCGGCTCCCCGCAACCGGATAAAGTCACCAGTAACAGAGTGAAGAGGAAAGAGAGAATACGCATCACCAAACACCTTTGTCTATTGAGGGGTGGGGTCAAGTCTCCCTGCATTCACCGACTATTTTGCGAAGATCCCCGACCATTCTTCGCAATTCCCGGGGCTGAGGTTTTGCCCTCGCCGACGAGGTCTCGCGGTACAAGTTCGAAATCAGCCGATCCTTCTCTTCGTCACGACCCCCCTGGGCCGCCCATCAGGGAATCGATAAAGGCACGCGAGGAGTCCACGGTTTCCCCCTCGAAATACATTCGGTACCAGATTTCGAGATTCATGAGAATCCAGATTCTGAAATTATGGTCGCGACGCCCATCCAGGTGTTCCCGGAGGATGCTTCGCATCTCATCACCGTCAAACAGGCCCAGTTCCACGAAACGAGACTGCTCGAAAAGGAGGGTTAAAAAGCCGCGCAGTTCCTTCCGCATCCACAAAGCGACCGGAAATCCAAATCCCTGCTTCGGTCGGTCGATCAATTCGGCAGGCAGGTGGCGAGCGGCAACCACCTTGAGAATATGCTTCAGCCGACGGCCCTTCAACTTCATGTCTGCGGGAATCGAAGCGGCGAACTCAACCACCCGGTGATCCAGCAGCGGTGAACGGCTCTCCAGCGAGTGCGCCATGCTCATCCGGTCAACGATCATCAGAAGATGGTCGGGAATCCGGGTCATCAGGTCGGTGTGGAGCATCCGGTCCACCAGTTCCGAGGCGTTCTCGGCGTCAAAATAGTGAAGCACCTTTCGCACCGAATCTTCCTCATCAATCTCACGTCGGGCCTGCGGAGTGAACAGCCGTTGTTTCGCCTCCGTGGTAAACCGGAGAAAACTCATGCTTCGGGCATACCGTTCTCCCGACTCATAAAACGACATATCATTGAGCCAGGCTGCCTTCTGAGCCAGACTCTTATAGCCGAAAGACTCCGGGACCAGACCCGTCAGGCGCTTGATCACCGACCGCCGAAACCAGGCTGGCAGCGTCGACATCATCTCTGCCATTCGCTGCCCGGCGAAGCGATCGTAGCCAGCAAAGCTCTCGTCGCCCCCATCGCCTCCCAGGACAACCTTGACCTGCGTGGAAGCCAGCCGGGAAACCAGGAAAACCCCCGCTCCAAACGGGTCGGACGGCTCATCCAGGTGATGGATCATCTCCGGGATGAGGTGAATCATATCGGCCCGCACGACCTCCTCGCAGCCGTCCAGTCCATATTGCTGGACCACCTGGCGGGCAAACGGAAGCTCGTTAAATCCCTGCTCCTCCACCCCGATGGAAAAAGTCGGAAAGGATTTTCCGAACGATTTGGCCATCAGTGCCGTAATCAGGCTCGAATCGATTCCCCCGCTGAGAAAGCTGCCAACCGGCACATCGCTCAGTAAATGATCGGAAACGGTCTCCGAGAGAAGTTCCTCGAGGAGGTCGGCAACCCCTGACTCGCTCTCCTTGCGCTTCGGCTCAAAGGAGAGTGCCCAATAGCGGTTGATTTCCAACTTCCCGGTACCTTGGTCGAAAGCCAGACAACTGGCGGCCGGCAGCTTGTGGATACCGCAAAAGAAAGTATGCTCGTCGGGCAGGAAGCGGAGCGAGACATAGTGCCAGAGTCCGTTCAAATCGATTTTGGGCTGAACAATGCCCGTATGAAGGAGGGCTTTCGGTTCTGAGGCGAAAGCGAAAGACCCTCCTGCCTGGCAAAAAAAGAGCGGCTTTTGCCCGAGATGATCCCGGGCGAGGAACAGGCGCTTGGCCTGTGCGTCCCAAATGGCAAAAGCGAACATTCCCCGCAGTCGTGAAACACAGTCCAGACCGCTCTCCTCAAAGAGGTGCAGGATCACTTCGACATCCGTGCCGGTCTGGAATCGATGGCCGCGCCCTTCAAGTTCCCGACGCAACGAGGGACTATTGTAAATCTCTCCGTTACAAACCAGCTGGTAGCGCCCGTCTTCGCTGGCGATTGGTTGCCTCCCTCCAGAGATGTCGTTGATACTCAGGCGACGCTGCCCAAGCGAAATAACATCGTCGTGATAGAAACCCTCGTCGTCCGGCCCGCGATAGGCCATGAGGCGCGCACACTCCCCGACCAAACGCTGGTGGTCGGGAGCGATAAGACCAACAATTCCACACATTACAGAATCAAAAGGAAGAAACACCCTTCGGCCATGGCAATCTCGAAACGCACCGATGCATTGTTTCTGACCGCATATCCAATTCCGGTAGTTTTCCTGCCCTCATCAGGACTCCTGGAGGTAGCCATTCTTCCGATACCAATCCAGGGTTTTCCGGATGCCCTCGGCAAGCCCGACCTTCGGTTCATAGCCAAGCTCTTCCCGTGCCCGGTCGATTCGAAAGGCCCGATTTTGTCGAAACCAGTCCGCCCGGCGACGGAACAGAGGCGGATCTGCCGGAAAAGGCTTGTAGAGCGTTTCAACCACGGCAGAAAGACCGTAGAGTGCCCAGAACGGGTAATGAGGGGTCTTGACCTTATTATCCATCGCTCGCGCGATCTCCAGAACAATCTCTTTAATCGTGTAGAAATCATCATCCGCGATCAGGTAGGTGCGCCCGCGTGCCTCTGGCACGGTCGCGGCCAGCTCAAACGCATCGACAAAATTATCGATATAGAGTGGATGGTAGAGGGCCTTGCCATCCCCGAAGAACGGAAACAAGCCTTTCTGCACCCGGCGGTACATCATAAGAAAGCGCCCCGGGTCGCCGGGACCGTAAATCGCGGTAGGGCGCAACACCGTAATGTCCATACCCTTTTCCACAAACTCCGCGACCACCCGTTCGCCCTCATACTTGGTTAACTGGTAATAATCCTCGGGTTCGATTGGCGTATCCTCATTCCCCGGCGGCTCATCAATATTTCCGTGAACCCCCTGGGTGCTGCAATAGACGACTTTTTTCACGCCCGCCTTTTGCGCTTCCTCAAGGAGGGTTCTCGTTCCCTCGACATTCACCTCCCAATAAGCACTCTTAGGCAGATTCACTTTTCGGAATGCGGCCGCCAGGTGAAATACGGTTTCCACGCCCTCGCATTGCTGCCGAACCCGTTCCCGATCCGTTACCGAACCGGTTGCGATTCTGGCACCTGATTGTTCTAATTCCCCGGAAAAAAGTCCTTTGTGGGTATCCAAAACCCGCACCTCGTCGCCGTTTGACAAAAGTCGGCGTACGAGGTGACTTCCCGTGAAACCGGTTCCGCCCGTCACCATTGCATCCATACACTCGAACAAAACCCAAATCTAAGTCGGATGTCAACAGGCCACTCCACGAGATCGACCCCGAATAATTGCTTAACGCAGCACCATTAGGCCATCGAGCTACTGCGAATGTCCGGACGAATCAGGCGGCGCAAAACCGGACGGCATGAAAAAGATATTTTGTCCCGGATTGATGGGGATGACCCGAACCTCCCGGTTGTGGATACGCTCTGCCCACAATGGCCAGTCATGGTCATCGTATCGGTAGGTGAACCACGATTGGTTCAGCAAGGTGATGAGCAAGAGGATCCCACCCACTACCCAAGGACCCCGCTGCCACCGGGAAAACAGCACCAGAAAGGCTCCCATCATAAGGATACGCGGCACATAGAAATAGCGCTCGCCATTGTAAGGAATCCGCAAAAGAGCCAGGTGGTCCCAGAATTTGTAGAGTGCCGGACCGGTGAGAAGGGCGGACACAATAAATAGCAACGGCCACCTGGCGCGCGCTTCGCCCCGAAATAGCCGACATCCGGCAACAAAGACCACCGGTATAAAGATCAAAAAGAAAAGCCACCCAATACTGCTCTGCAATGGCTCGACCATCCATGCGGGAGCGAAGCGGGGAAGATCGGTTGGCAGCCCCAACCACTGTCCGAGAAAGCGGTTGGCCACGATCTCGGCCCTCTCAGGAAAACCGACCGCCCGGCCGGAAAATCCGGTCAGTTCCGGCAAAGCTGCCACGAAATTAAGAAATTGGACGATCCCAACTGCCGTAGCCACCGAGAGTAATGCCCATGCCCGCAGGGCGATCGGCCATAGAAACCGCCAGACAAACAGGGGGCTGAGAAAGAGCAAAAATGGTCCGGTCATGCCAGCGAAAAAGACCACTGCCACATCCCCGAGGAACTCTATGCGATTGCGTGCCCGCGGTGCCAGCAGTACCTGCACCAGAGCGAGCGAGAAAACCCACTGAAAGTTGGTAATATTCAGGAAAACCTCACCGGAATGGGGCACCAAAACCAGGAGCAGTGCCCAGAGTGCAGGCCAGGGAAAAGGAAAACGCGGCGAAAAAAAGCGCCAGGCGATGAAGAGCGTTCCGGCCAGTGCCACCGAGTTGTAGATCGCCGGCGCATAGAGCGGGTGAAAGGAGTGCGCCAGCCAGGCAGTCATCCGCGGCACCAGATGATGATAGCCTCCCCATGCCGTCCAAAGACTGGACCACCCGTACTCAAAAGCACCGGCAAAAAAGATTTTGCCGTCCTCCATCCAGAACTGCGGATTGAGAAACGCATCCGGGCGTCGAAGGAAGAAAATGACGACGATGGCAAACATCGTCACTGGGCGGGCATGCAGAAAAACCCAGGCCCGGCCCCCTTCCAAAAGGTCAAATGCCCTTTTTGCAAATCGCTGCCCGGCAGGGGTTCGCAAGCCGGCACGCGCGACGACCACGGCCAACAAAAAACACCCCCCTCCAGCCACGGCAGAAACCCATCGCACCCAAAGGGGTCGGGGATGAGTCAATGCCGGAGAAAATTGAAGCACGATATAGGGATCGGTATGATCACGGTCGAGAACCAATCGGAGCACTCCCCTTCTCTCGACAGACAGTATCCCATCATTGGGTTCGCCTCCGGTCGGCAACGGGGGAGTCAGGGCGAAGCCCGCCCCGGACTCAACAGCCAGCTGCCGAACCTCAATGGACTCAGACCCTCCCTCTCCCGGATCAAAACGCAGCCGGTGCAAATCGCGCCCCCGAAGTCGAAGACGCAACGGACTGGCTCCCGGTTCGACGCGCTCCTTGCGGGCGTTCTTCTCTTCGAATCCATGCCCGTAGTCTGGGTAAACGGCTACTCTTACCGGCCGCTCAACTTCGACATCCACCACGACCCACAACACCCCGAGTGCGCGAAATATACCCCATGCGATCAGGAAAGCCACGCCGCACAGGGCGGCCCACAAGACCCAATGCCTGATCATCAATTTAAAGCGAATCCGGCCCCATGCCGACTGATCATGGGGCGAACGGGTCAGCTAATCGATCAGGGCCACTCGAACCAGACGATATTGCTGCGCTCGGCCACCGAAGTACGCTGTCCTCCGCGAGCAAGAGAGCTAACCATCATTCCCACGACCTGGCCTGATTGCGGGCGCCAGTTTCCATTCATCGGAGCGATCTTTACGTGATCCCCTGCGACAACATTCTTGGATTTGCACTGCTGTCCCGGTCGGAAGTATTCCCAGGTGCCCGCATAGTACCTGCCATTGATCTTCGTAATGATCCATGGATTCGCATTGACCGTCACCCGCACCACGATGCTGGGCCAGCGATTGGACAACTCATAATCCAGGCAGATTAATCCTCCATTAAAGTCCACGGACTTCAAATCCGCAGTGACCGTCCAATCCGAAACATCGGTATGGAGCCAGACCACGTTGTTGATGTCAAAGTCGGCGGGAGCACCTCCGCCCGCTGTGGGCTGAGCCGGGGCAGGCTTCGGCAAGCGACCCGCACTCGGTGACCAGATCGTGCCGTTGGCGTCTACGCCCAGCCATTCTTCGCGCAGACTACTCCAGAAAAATTTAGCGTTCTGCCCACGTATCGACCAAAGATCGCCGAAGGTTTCACTAACAAGCCAGCCAGGTTTAGCCGGATCGACGGTAACCAGGCCGAAAATCTCGGAATTGTAGGTGTTTGGCACCGAACCCGGACTCAGCTTGCGATAATCCACACTGTAAAAGGATCGGTCGTCGGCAAACTTCCCCCATGTCTCCAAAATCCCAATATAGACCCAGGGGTTCCCGTCAGCCGGGTCGGGAACGACATTGACCCAACCAGCCCGCTCTGTCCAAAGAAATCCATTCGTGCTTCCTCTGGGTTCAGCGATGCCAACCCATCCAAAGTTTTCCGAAGCGACCCATCGAAAGCCATCATTGACGACCCCATCGCCAATCACCCGTCCGTAAATCCGCGAATAGACTCCCACCCCATCCGTCGCGAGCCAGTCCCCGAGGTCGGCACTAAACGCAAATCGCACGTCGCTGCCGTCGTTGCCGAAGGCAATCAGTCCATAATTGCTATGCCACCACCCGGGAACGGTCGAGGAAACCACCGGGCCGAACCCCGGAACCGTCGTCGATTGCTGGCCGAACAGACCCGCCGGCTGGGCGAGCAACATGAAAAGGAAGTAAACAGTGAGATGGTGAGCACGCTTCATAGACCCTGATCTGTTGTGGCAAAATAGAGCCTCCGCAAGCAAAATCCTCACTTTTCGAAAAAATTTTTCACCCCGGCCCTCAAACATCTTACCCGATTCCTGCACTTGCAGCATCGCGAAGCTATGGGTGAATGGCACGAGATTAAGATAATTCGACCTCCTAATCTTAATCCTACCCGTCATCGGCGTCGTTCTCGGCATAGCCCTCAGCGTCGTGAGTAATTTGAAAAACCCTTTGTAGCGCTAGCAGGGCGAAGCACTGCTCTAAAGGCCGACAAACCGGAGACTCTGGCGGTCGAGCTGATACCATCGCTCGAAGAGCAACGAATACAGGTAGCCCGGCCACTCCCTGCTGATCCAGATCCAGTCCGCCTGGTCCACCGAATAGAGCCAAACGCCGCCGTCCGCTGTTCCCCCCGCTTTCAGCCAACCGTGGTGGACGCTGTAGATCCAGTCGCTGCCGGCGAACCGCCGGATCACGCCGAGACTCGGATCCAGGTAATAGTTGTGCCCGATCAGGGGAGAGTCCGCGAAGGTCGACGTGCCGCCGAAACCCGCCGGAATCATGAAGACATTGAACTTGTGATCGTCTCCCCCGCTTTGAAAGACGGCCGGCGCCAATTCCTCAGTGCCCCCTGAAGAGTCGCTCAGGAAGCCGCCGATGACGAGGCTCTCCTTGCTGCGGAATTTCGTGAGATAGGCCTTCGTCCCGTTCTCCGGTTGGGAGAGGTACCAATTGTTCTCGAAGCGGATGTCGATGAGGTCGGCGGCCAGCTGCCCGAAGGACTTGAGAGCGGAGCTGAAGGCGTCGGCCCAGATCTGGAAAACGCTCAACCCCGCCCTGAGGGCGATGTCAAGATAGGTGGCGTAGCCAGGGGACTTCGACCCTTGGGCAACCGTGACCGATGGGATCCTCATGACCCCGTCGCCGACGTCCATTGAGGTGATGCTGAACTTCATGAGGAGATTGAGTTCCTTGGGGAGGAAGGAATGCTGGGTTTGGTCGAGGCTAAGGCCCAGGCCGAGGCTCGGTGCCATCTTTCCGCTGACAGTGATAAGATCCTTAAAGGTGGTTCCCACCGCCTCCGTCTTGTGGCGTCCGCAATGGTAAAGGAGCTTGAGCTCGTTCCCCTCCACGAAGTATTCCGGCGAACGTCCACACTCCTGCCCTACCGATACGGCCCATTCGTCGAAGGCGAGGGAGAAATTCTCGAGGTTCAACGGTTGGCCCTGCGAGTCGTAGAAGTAGAAGTAAACCCAGTTGTCGTGGCAGGTCTTGAACGCATGGACGGGCAACAATCCCGAGAATAGTACCAGACAAAAGACGAGCGAGCGGTGGAAAACTGATCTTTTCATGCGCATGGCTCTACATGCGGATCATTGGTTTGGCAATAGGAAATTCAATTTCCTATCAAAGCGTAGTCGGGTGGCCTTGGCCGAATGGCACTAGTTTAAGTCGAGATCGACCTCTTACTCTTAATCATACTCGTAATCGTAATCTCTATTCTTGAAATCATAAATCATTGCTCATCAGTTGCTTGGATTATGATTATGATTAAGAGCACGATTATGAGCTTAAACGGAAACTCCCTTAAACTAGTGCCATTCTGGCCTTGGTCCCCGGCACCCAGAGCGACGATTGAGCAGGGATCGGACGGTAATCGACTTCGCCAAGGCTACGAAGGTCCAGAGCCGGTCCGACTACGAAAGAAAAACTGTTACAAGATACTAGATTTTACCCCGTGGAGTTGATTGCACCCCGAAACAAACGAACGGAACTCGACAACTTGACCTGTCCCTCATCCCGATTACCCTCCCCGAACATGAGATTGGCATCTGTTATTGCTTTCCTTCTTTGGCCCCTTGCCTCGCTTCCGGCGATCACCAGCGAGCGCGTGCGTGATGGGGAGGTCGCGATCGAGCTGGTTTCCCCGGCGGAAACGGTAGCTCCCGGGCAAACGATTGAGGTCGGCATCCGCTTTCTCATCGACGAGAAATGGCACACCTACTGGCGAAATCCCGGCGACACTGGCCTCCCCCCGGACATCAAGTGGGATCTGCCCGAAGGAATTGAGCCTGGCGAAATTCGCTGGCCCTACCCGACTATCTACCGCAATAACCACCTCGTCGACTTCGTCTACTTCGAAGAAGTCACCCTCTACACAAGTCTGACCGTCCCGACCGACTGGCCGGTCGGAGAAATCTTCCCGATCGGGGCCGAAGTAAATTGGTTGATGTGCGAGGAGATTTGCATCCCTGGGCAGGGAAGCCTGAGTCTGGCGATACCGGTGGCGGAGGTAGCGAGTTTGGACCCGAAAGAGCAAGCCGCACTGGAAGCGACCCAGCAAAAATGGCCCGCTGCCCCCGACTCGATCCAGGCCGCGATGCGGACGAATGCCAAAACGGTGCAATTGCTGGTGGACGGGCTGGAAAGTGCCCCGGCCCCCCCCGGCGAACTCTTTCTATTCCCGGTTGATCCACTGGTTGCCCCAGCCGAACCGCAACAATGGCAGTGGCAGGAGGATCAGCTGGTCGCGAATCTGGTTCGCTCGGACCACGCCGCCGTAGTTCCGGAAGTTTTCCGTGGAGTCCTCTACTCCCCGGAAGGCTGGCCCGGCATGGAGGGCCGAAAAGCACTCTGGATCGAAGCAAGCCTCGCGGAGGGAGGTCCCTTGGCAGTGGGAGCAGGCTCAGCATCCGCCACAGGTTCGGGCGGGCTGGCATGGCTCCTCATTCTGGCCTTCGCCGGAGGGGCGGTCCTGAACCTCATGCCGTGCGTGTTTCCGGTCCTCGGGCTGAAAATTATGGGCTTCGTCGAACAGGCTGGCAGTGACAAGGCAAAAATCATCAGCCACGGCCTCCTTTTTACCCTGGGGGTTCTGGTCTCATTCTGGATTCTCTCCGGTGCCCTTCTTGCCCTGCGGGCCAGCGGGAATGAACTCGGATGGGGATTCCAACTGCAGTCCGCCCCCTTCGTCTTTGGGATGGCCGCATTCCTCCTCCTCTTTGCCCTGAACCTGAGCGGGGTTTTCGAAATTGGATTCGGACTCATGACCCTGGGGAACAAGGCCGGAACCAAGAAAGGCGCGAGCGGATCATTTTTTTCCGGCGTGCTGGCAACGATCGTCGCAACTCCCTGCTCGGCCCCGATTCTCGCCACCGCACTAGCGGGAGCGCTGACACTTCCTCCCTTCCAGTCTATTCTCACCTTCACCTTCATTGCCCTCGGCCTCTCAGCCCCTTACCTGCTGCTCACCATCTTCCCCAACCTCTTGAAAGCCCTCCCCAAACCGGGTGCGTGGATGGAGACCCTGAAGCAATTTTTGGCCTTCCCCCTCTACGCGACCGTTGGCTGGCTCATCTACGTTCTCGCCGGCCAACTCAGCGACGACCGGCTGCTCAGCGCACTCCTGGCGCTCACGCTCCTCTCCCTGGGAGCCTGGATCTACGGACGCTACTCCGCACCCTACCGGAAGAAAAACACTCGGCGGATCGGTGGCATTTTAGCACTCCTGCTCATCGCTTCAGCCATCGGCTACGGCTACCCCAAAAAAGAAACCCTCACCTGGATTCCCTGGTCCCCGCAAACCATTGAATCGCTCCGCGATGACGACCGAATCATTTACGTCGATTTTACTGCCCGCTGGTGCGCGACTTGTCAGGTGAACAAGACCGTGGTCTTCTCCTCCGAGAAGGTCCTCGATTTTATCGACAAAAACAAGGTTGCTCTCGTCAAAGCCGACTGGACAAGTGAAGATCCGGCCATCACCCGCCGATTGGCCGAACTCGGCAAAGCCGCAGTCCCCGTTACTCTCGTTTACCTGCCAACAGAAGAGGAGCCAAGAATCCTGCCAGAGACCCTGGTGCCGAGCACCGTCCTTCGCGCATTCCGGGCAGATTAACCCAATCGCCACAAATCCCGCCCTGCCCAACCCGCACGCCAAGTCGGTTATACTAGTATCTTGTAACAAAATCAATTTCGTATCAAAGCGTAGTCGGGTGGCCTTGGCCCCCGGCACCCAAAGCGATGATTGGGCCATAGCAGGAATCGGACGGCAACCGACTTCGCCAAGGCTACCAAGGTCCAGAGCCGGTCCGACTACGAAAGAAAAACTGTTACAAGATACTAGGACACATTACCGGTCCTATTTATCTGTTATTTTTCCAAAGAATTAAAAATATTGCCCAACTTTCTCAAGATTTAACATACAGGTTTAACCTGGTTTAATCCTGAAGGCGGTGGCATTTTGATATGAATCTGCTCGTCTTGAGCCTTTCCCTTTTCATATCCGTAATTCTACAAAAAAATTCCGGAAAGGGAAATTACAAGTGGCCAGATTCAAATTTTAAACAGCTTACCAAGTATATTTTTTACCGGAAAAGAGGGCACGATGGGATTTGATCTTTGGGGGTTCCTGGCCTAGGAGTAGAAGTTATTCGCACTCTCCGTCTTGTCATGCCATCACTCTTTCCCAACCTCGCATTCATTCTCATCGGCATTTTCCTGCTTGGATTTTGTATTTTCATCCATGAGCTGGGGCATTTCCTGGCGGCCCGTCGCAGGGGGCTGCAGGTGGAGCGTTTTTCGATTGGATTTGGCCCGGCGATTTTTCGCTGGGTTCGAAATGGGGTAGAATATCGGATCTCGTGGATTCCATTTGGGGGATATGTGGCCTTGCCCCAACTGGCCGACATGGGGTCGATTGAGGGTGGGGAGAATCTGGAGGCGAAGAAGCTGCCTCCGATATCTTACGCCGACAAAATGATCGTTTCGGTGATGGGTGCGGTTTTCAACCTGATCTTCGCGCTGGTTCTCTCATGCATACTATGGATTGTTGGCCAGGAAGTAGTCGTGACGACCGAGATCGACTCGGTTGCCGAACAGGTGGTTACCTCTGGGGGGGAAGTCGTTGCGGGTCCGGCTTTCGCGGCTGGCATCCGGGCCGGTGACCGGGTGATCACGGTCGACGGAGAGCCGGTCAGCGATTGGACAGATTTGAATTACGCCATCCTGACCGGTCTGGGTCGGGACGCCTCGGGCAGGCCGGAGTCCCGGATTACGGTCCTGAGGAAAGACGAGACGCTCACCTTTGTGGTCAACCCGGTTCTGATCACCCGGGAAGGTGCCCGGGACATTGGAATGCGACCGGCGGGAGACCTCCGCATCTCGGGCGTTATGGAGGCCATGCCAGCGTTTGAGGCTGGAATTCAACCTGGCGACATCCTTCTCGAGTTAAACGGCGAACCGATCCGCACTTCGGCCCTGCTCCAGACCACCCTTGCAGAGCACGAGGAAGGCCCGATTGAGCTGACGGTTCTGCGGGATGGCGAGCGGCTGACGCTTTCGATGGAGCCGCAGTATGTCCCGGAACAGGATCGCAAACTTTTTGGCTTTCAGTATGGCTATCAACCGCAGACGGAGATCGTTCACCGCAATCCGTTTGAGCAGATCGCGGTCATGGCGGACACGGTAAAGCGGACGCTCGTCGCCCTTTTCCACCAGGGATCGGATGTCAAAGTCCGCAACATGAATGGCCCGGTCGGGATTGTCCACGTGATCTCAACCCTGAGTCACTATGGGGTCACCCACGTGATCTGGCTCCTCGCTTTCATCAACGTCAATCTGGCAATCCTGAACCTGATGCCGGTTCCGGTTTTGGACGGAGGGCACATGCTTTTCGCAACGATCGCCAAAATCAGCGGGCGCCCCATTCCCCGCCGCATCATGGAGACTACCCAAGGTGCCTTTGTGATCCTTTTCCTATCCTTCATGCTCTACGTCACCTTCTACGACGTGGGCCGCATTGGGCATGAGCTGGGAATCGTTGGCGACACAGAAAACCCTCTCCCCCATCAAGAAGAGAACCAAACGCCCTCGCCGGATGCAAGCGGGGCAGCCCAATCCACTGAAAAGCCGTGAACGCGGAAACGATTTCTGAAACGCTCGCCCAACCGCAGGCGGGGGAAACGCCGCCGGCGACCCTTCCATACTGCGAATCCCGTTTTCGCACCGTGCGCTGGAAGACCCGTGAGGTCATGGTGGGGGGAGTCGGCATTGGCGGGAACAATTCCATTCGCGTCCAGTCGATGACGACCACCCTGACCGAAGACGTCGACGCGACGGTTCGGCAGTCCATCGCACTGGCCGAGGCGGGGTGCGAGATCATCCGCATCACCGCACCCACGACCAAAGCGGCCCGCTGCCTCGGGGAAATTCGCAAGAAATTCCATGCTGCTGGGTTCGTCAATCCCCTGGTGGCAGACATCCACTTTGCCCCGAAGGCAGCGATGGAAGCCGTCAAGCATGTGGAAAAAGTCCGGATCAATCCGGGCAACTACGCCGACCGCAAAAAGTTTGCGGTCCGCGAGTATTCTGAAAGCGAATACGAAAGCGAACTGCAGCGACTCCACGACGCATTCTCACCGATTGTGCTCGAGTGCAAAGCCCGCGGGAAGGCCATGCGGATCGGAACGAACCACGGATCTCTCTCGGACCGGATCATGAACCGCTTCGGGGACACGCCGGAGGGGATGGTGCAATCCGCGCTGGAGTTCATTCGCATCGCGGAGTCGCACGGTTTCCGGGAGATCGTTCTCTCAATGAAGGCGAGCAATCCCAAGGTAATGATCGCCGCCTACCGACTTGCCGTAGCCCGCATGCGGGAACTGGGCATGAATTACCCCCTCCACCTCGGCGTCACCGAAGCGGGAGGCGGTGAGGATGGCCGGGTGAAAAGCTCTGTGGGCATCGGCAGCCTGTTGTATGACGGTATTGGAGACACGATCCGGGTTTCATTGACCGAGGACCCCGTTCATGAGGTTCCGATCGGTCGCGAACTGGCCCGGCGGGCGATGAGCCTGTGGACACCCTCCTCGCGCGGGGAATCCCGCAGCCTGCCCGAAGACGGGATCCATCCCTACCAATTCCAACGCCGAAAAGTAGAACCTCTCCGACTTGGAAAGAAGCTCAGCGTCGGCGGATCCGAGGTCCCAGCGGTTCTGGCCCGAAGCACCCCGCCCCTCTCTCACGACCGCGAAATCATCCGGGAGGTATGCGGCATCCAGACCCGATTCAAAGAGGCAAAGATTGAAGGACTTCTTGTGCGTCCGGAGACCCCTTCAGACCTGTCGAATCTGCCCGGACTCGCCGAGGCACTACACACGGTACTTCCGCTCCTCATCGTTGATTGCACGGGCAGTGTCCCGGTCACGGAGGTCAAGCCCGGGCTGATGCCGGACTCCATTGGCTGGGGGATTCTTACCGCGATTTCCCGACACGATTCGGATAAGGCTGAGGCGGCGATCCGGGCCAGTCGCGAAACCGGGGCCACACTTTTCGCGGCCCTGCAAAGCCCGGACGATCTATTGATGCTGCAGCGACACTCTGCGGCATTGCCCCCCACCATTTTGACTCTCACTTCCGCCAGCCGCAGAGAAACGCATCAGCTCGGTGCTTATCGGCAACTCTCACACCGGGCGGCGAGCATGGGCATGGATTTTCCGATCTGGATTCGTTCGACGGACGATAGTGCCATACTCCCGTCCGACTACACCTCGGCCCGGATCGTCGAAGCCAGCATGCTTGCCGGCCCCCTACTCTGCGATGGGATTGGAGACATGCTGAGCTGCGAAATCTTCCCTGACCCAGCCATGGGAACGGCCACAGCCTTTACCATCTTGCAAGGTGCCCGTGCCCGAATCACCCGGACCGAATATGTAGCCTGCCCGAGCTGTGGGCGGACTCTGTTCGACCTGCAATCCACCACGGCGATGATCCAGGAAAAGACCGATCACCTCAAGGGGGTTACGATCGCGGTCATGGGTTGCATCGTTAACGGCCCGGGCGAAATGGCCGACGCCGACTTTGGTTATGTCGGCGGCGCTCCCGGCAAGATCAATCTCTATGTCGGAAAAGAATGCGTGCAGGTGGGCATTCCCCAGAAGGAGGCAGTGGACCGCCTCATCGACTTAATTCGGACTCACGGCAAGTGGGTCGAACCGGAAAGCTCCCCACCGCCCCCAGTCGCTACCGTATCCGGTCAGGATGAGTGATCGAGGCAGGACTCAAACCGCTTGCAAACAGCCAGGCCGGAGAGTACCGGTATCAAAGTTCAGGATTTCCCCTTTCGCTGCAACCCAGGTTGAAAAGCCCGGAAAGTAGCAGGCTCAAGGAATCATTGCGGGAAAGCTTGCGGCGCGGGTCTTCAAAAGAAGATTCACGCTTTCTTCCCCCGCGACCAGCAGGATGTCGCTTCTCCCCTGCCGAAGCCTTGCACGGTAAATGCCACCTCTGGAACCGGCACGTAGAAGGAATCCCTTGCCAATGGGGGCCGTCTTGTACCAGACTCCGGTCATGAAAAATCCTGAGCCAGTCGGCACATATTCATCACAATGGGGAGAGGGTCCGACTTGGTGCAATAAGTGCCTGCTGCACGTTGACATCCACGCCCGTCGAGTCATCGAGTTCGACCCCTTCACCGGGCGGGAGCGGTTTTGGCAGCTTGACCAGCAAGTAGGTTTTGTTGTCCCCTGCCGATCCGGAAGGCTCCTGTGCGGAGGCGAACACGGTTTGTTCTTCCTCGATCGGGACTCCGGCGATACCGAGCCGATCCACGATCCGGAACCGGACCTCCCCGAGAATCGCTTTAACGACGGAAAGTGCTCGCCGGATGGTCGCCTTTTTGCCGGAACAATCGCGCGCGACAAGAAGATCGGTGCAGCCCGCCTCTACCGTCTGGATCCCGACCTCCGTGTGGCGAATGCCTACGGCCCCGTGACCAATTCAAACGGGCTGGCCTGGTCGGGCGACGGAAAGACCCTCTTCTACATCGATACTCCGTCGAAGGAGGTGAAAGCCTTTGACTACGATCCACGATCCGGGGAACTTTCCAATTGTCGGATTGTCGTGGATACGAAGGATCCAGATGGTTCGCCGGACGGGATGACAATCGACAGCCAAAATCATCTTTGGATTGCCTTTTGCCACGGGGGCCGGGTCGCCTGCTTCCATCCGGAAACTGGGGAAGAACTGGAGACAATCCACCTCCCGGTGAAGGAGACAACATCCTGTGCCTTCGGAGGACTCTCCGGCAACGATCTCTATGTCACCACGGGTATCGCCAAAGACCGGGAGGAGGAGTTCGGGGGACGGCTCTTTGTTGTCCGCGACATGCCCGTCAGCGGCCGGCCAGCGGTACCATTTGCAGACAAGCGCTCCTGACACCCCCTCACGTATCGACGAACTCACCCCTCACGGCTCGATCAAGTCAAAGAACAACTGAACCCGAGTACTCGAGCCAAGGAAGTATCCCATATGCGCAGCCGCAGTGCTATTGGTGGGAAAAGAGCACTTACGATTACGCCCAGAAAACCCTGGATCTCCAGCTTCCTCTGCGGGTCCAAAAGCATCCAGCGGGTCGCTTGGCTTGCGTAGAACCCTCCCACAAACTTCACTCTCAACGGGCCTGCCGTTTCTACTTGATGATAAGACTCCGAAATCCGCTCTGTCAAAAATCAAGACCTCTTTTTTGGTGTCCCCGCCGTTGTCGCGGCGGACGAGGCAACCGTCGAGGTCATAGCGGCGGCTTTCGCGCTGCCCGGCTACGTTCGCGCTGCCCGGCGGCGTTCTCGGTGAGGACGATGAGGGGAACCTATCCCTCAAATACCTCGCCGAGCGTCGTGGCCTCGAGAATCCGTTCTCCCCAGCACTCGAGTTCTT
>CAZWFJ010000080.1:0-17602 GCA_964633135.1 uncultured Puniceicoccaceae bacterium
ATCCCTCTACTAACCAGATATCCGCGCAAAAGTACACGTAAAATATTTGTTAAAAGGCTTTCGGGTATTGTTAAGCACTTACTAACAGTCCCTTATGAAAATAAATAAATGACTGAGAAATGAACTATTTGCTAAGGAATGCGGGGTTCAATTTGAAACGCTGGAGTTTTCACAATAGTCCATCTCACCCCCATCCCAAACTCTCCAACGTCTCCAGAATCGCCACGATCTGTTCTTTCCGCTTTGCGGTATTCCGGCCTTTGAGGAGGGGGGTGATGGTTTCTACGGTGGGGTTCGGGGTTTGGGAGCTGAGGCGGCGGATGAGGGCGACTTGGGCGCGAAGTTCCTTCGGCCATGTCAGTTTTTCGGTGATCGGTTTGTCGGTTGTCGGTTGGATCTCGGTGCCTGCCAATCCGGGCTCCTTCCCTGAAACCTGCCCCCTGTCTTCTGATGCCTGATAATCCGGATCCGGGTACTCCGGGCGGAGCCAGCGGATCTTGCCTTCGGCTTCCTCGGCGGCGCGTTCGTGGTTGAGGTCGACGAGGCGTTGGAGGATCTGTTGTTCGAGGGTCCGGGCTTCCTCGGTGTCGTTGGCGAGTTGGTCGGCGAGGGGTTTTAAGGTAGAAGCGGCATCCTGCCGCTTGTCGTCGGAGGGAAAGCGGCTGCCTTTCGACGTGCTCAAGGTCGTTGGAGAAGCCGCTTCTACCTTGGCGTCCGCGCCCTGTTTCGTTTCGAGGATGAAGCAGCCCTTCTTGTAGAGGTCGGCGAAAACGGTGGAGGTCGACCCGTCGGGCTGGCTGCGGGTGATGGCCCTCTCGAAGACATAGCGATTCTCGGCGTTGTCGGGGCTGGCCGGGTCGGGGTGGTCGACCCCGAGCAGCGCGCAAAGCTCGGCGAGAAAGAGTTGGTAGTTGGAGCGCTCGCTCCCACCTCCGGGTCGCCAGCGGTCGACGAAGGCGGCAACCTTTGTCGAGTCGGTGGGGTTGGGGGAGGAGACGTGCATCTTTCAGGAGCATTCTCCCTGGCTCGGGCTGGAGCAAGACATTCTTGGCGAGATTTTGACTGAAATGAGTTTTTGAGTGCTCCCTCCGATGAAAGGGCAGAGCGAAAGTGATTTCGATTTAGGCCTTAACCGAGCACCACTGGACCGAGGGGGCAGCGAAGAACGCTAGCTAAAGCATCGCGCTACGGGAGAGATGTCCAGGTTTGAGTTCCTCCAATTTCCTCCCAAGATTTCCGAGATGTCCCGGAACCTTCGAGATGCGCTCGCTAAACTGGGTGGGCATATTTTCGTCTTTTCTATGGAAAAGGATTCCCCTTCCCCTCGGTTTTTCTAAAGTGATCGGAATGGAAAAAATCAGATCGGCAGTGATCGTGGCGGGTGGACGGGGCGAGCGGTTCTGGCCGCAAAGTCGTCTACGGTGCCCCAAGCACCTTCTTCCGATCGTGGGCGAATCGGCGATGCTGGCCCAGACCATCGGTCGGCTGGAGGGTCTGGTTCCGCCGGAGCGGGTATGGATTATCACCAACGCTGAGCAAGTCGAGGCGGTCCGGGAGATTTGTCCCGAGATTCCGCCGGAGCAGATCGTGGCCGAACCGGTGGGTCGGGACACGGCTCCGGCAGTGGCTCTGGCGGCACTCCTCGTGCAGTCGCGCACGGGAGACGGTGCCTTTGCGATGCTCCCGGCGGACCATGTCATCGGGGACACTGCGGCCTTCCGCGCTGATCTACTGGCCGCCTTCGAAGCGGCCGAGGCAGAGTCCGTCATTGCCACCGTTGGCATCTCCCCAACGTTTCCGGCCACGGGCTACGGCTACATCCAGACGGACCCTTCTCGGGAGGACGAGGCTCTTCCGGTCCTCCGGTTTGTCGAGAAGCCGAACTTTGAAACCGCAGAGCAATACATAGCCGAGGGTGGGTATTTTTGGAACGCCGGGATGTTCATCTGGCGTCCGGCGACGATCCTCGGGGCGATTGAGAAACATTGTCCGGTGCTGCACTCTTCGTTCTCGCGCATCCGCGCCGCGATGGCTTCGGGCGAGGATCTGCCGTCGATTCTTACCCGCGAGTATCCTGCTCTGGAGAAAATCTCCATTGATTACGCAGTAATGGAAAAGGCCGGAAACGTGGTCATGGTTCGGTCGTCATTCGACTGGGACGATGTGGGTTCCTGGCCTGCGATTGAGCGGCATTCGTCGCGGGACCCCGAGGGCAACATCCTGAAAGGAAACGTGGCTTCCGAGGACAGCCGCCGCAACTTAATCCTTTCCACGGGGGATCACCTTGTGGGAGTGATCGGCGTAGAGGATCTCATGGTGGTTCACACCGAAGATGCGACCCTCGTCTGCCCCAAGGATCGTGCGGAGGAGGTCAAGAAGCTGGTCAAGATCATCGACTCGCGCGAGGACTGGAAGAAATTTCTCTGATGGACGGCAGGGATTCGTGGCTGGGCATTGATTACGGATCGAAGCGAATCGGACTGGCCCATGCGGATGAGGTCCGCGTTCCCGTGCCACTGCCAGCGGCAGTCGGTGGAGACGAAGCCAGTCGACTTGCGCAAATCGGGCGGGTCATCGGGCAAAAACGCGTTACCGCGATCGTGCTCGGCTATCCGGCACGTCCGGACGGCACGGCTGGCGAAATGGCCGAAAAAGTCGAGGCGTTCCGGGATCTCCTCAGGGAGCACTTCGGGTTGCCGATCCACCTTGTCGATGAGCGCCTCTCCTCGCACGACGCCAGCCAACACTGGAATCTCAAGAAGGCCCGGCGCAAGCGAAAGACCGGGCAACTCGACTCGGCGGCGGCGACCTTGATTCTGCGCGACTATCTCGACACCCTAGGTCCCACTCCCGACGAACTCCTGCTTGATCCCGACGAAGACCCCTGCGAGGATGACCCCAATGCCTAGTCTTACGGAAGCACCGACCATTGGTCGCCAAATCATGGAAATGGAGGCGCGCGCCATCCTCGCCGGAGCTGAGCGTCTGGATGACAACTTTCAACAGGCGGTAGACCTTATTCTACAATCGCTCGGCAAGGTCGTCATCATCGGAATCGGCAAATCCGGCCACATCGGGCAAAAGATCGCCGCCACGCTTCGCAGCACCGGAACTCCGGCAGTTTTTCTCCACGCCGCAGAGGCGGTCCACGGAGATCTCGGCCTCTTCACGGATGGCGACCCCATCCTCGCGATCTCAAAATCCGGGGCCACGGAAGAGATCCTCCGGCTCGAGCAGGCGATCCGCAAGACCCGTTCCCCCGTCATCGGCATCCTCGGCAACCGGAATTCACCCATGGCCTCCTGGGTCGATGTCGTCCTCGACGCCTCGGTGGAGAGGGAGGCGGATCCGCTTGGGGTCGCGCCAACATCAAGCGCGATCCTCGCTCTCGCCATCGGGGATGCGCTGGCCGGTGCCCTGATCCAGGCCAGGGGATTCACCCGCAGCGACTTTCTCAGCCTTCACCCCTCCGGTCAGCTGGGCAAGGCCTTGAACCTGAAAGTCGAATCGGTACTCCACGGGCTGGACAATGTAGCCCTCGCCGGCCCAGAGGCCTCGGTCAAAACGGTCCTGTTCGGAATGACCCGCAAGCCCCTTGGTGCCGCTTGTATCGTGGACGGAGACGGACGACTGATCGGCATCTTTACCGATGGAGATCTGCGGAGGGGCTTGGAAAAGGACGAAGAACTCCTCAACCAGCCAATCGGTACCTGCATGACGCGGGACCCCATCTGCGCTACGCCTGCAATGGACCTGCAGACCGCCGCCGGGCTGATGGAGGCGCGCTCCTCGCAGATCTCGGTCCTCCCCGTCGTGGAACCCTCCAGCCACAAGCTGCTGGGATTGATCCGCCTGCACGATATCTATCAACCGTCGGTAACTTAAACTATGCCCGCACCGCTTTTCGATCTCACCCGCCAAAACAATGCCTTGATGGACGACCTGCTCGCCGCCTCGGAGCGGGTCCTTCGTTCCGGTCGCTTTATCATGGGTGAGGAAGTCACCAACCTCGAGGCAGAGGTGGCCGATGCCTTGGGTGCCGACTCGTCGCTGACCGTCAGCTCCGGTACGGATGCGATCCTCCTCGCCCTCATGGCGGCAGGGATCGGGCCGGGCGCGGAAGTGATCGTGCCCGACTTCACCTTTTTCTCGACCGCGGGATGCGTCGCCCGCCTGGGTGCCCGACCCGTCTTCGCGGACATCTGTCCACTCTCCTACAACCTCCTCCCCGAGGCGTTCGAGGCGGCGATCACCCCCAAAACCCGCGCAGTAATCCCGGTACATCTCTTCGGGCAGGCAGCCGATATGGAGCGGATCATGCCGATCGCCCAGGAGCACAACCTCACCGTCATCGAGGATTGTGCACAGTCCATCGGAGCGCGGCATCACGGACGCCCCACCGGCACGATCGGCGATTTCGGGGCGATCAGCTTTTTTCCCACCAAAAATCTAGGTGCTTTTGGCGACGGAGGCCTCCTGCTCGCCGCCGATCCCGAGTCATTTGCCAGGGCGCAGATTCTCCGCGTTCACGGCATGGAGCCGAAATACTACCATCCCGAGATTGGCGGGAATTTCCGAATGGATGCCCTCCAGGCCGCCCTCCTGCGGGTGAAGCTGCCCCACCTTGAATCCTACAATGCCAACCGGAGGAAAAACGCCGCGTTTTATCAGGAGGCCCTCCGCAGCCATGGAGATGTCTGGTGCCCCCTCGAATCGGATCGCCCGGACGCCGAGCCGCCGGCCCGCCTGATTACCCCCCTGTGCCATTCCCACAACCAGGTCACCTGGAATCAATTCACGATTCGGATTCCCGGCCAGGGCCAACGCGACCTATTCAGGGAACACCTCTCCGAAAAAGGCATCGGCACCGAAATTTACTATCCTCTCCCCCTCAGCCAGCAATCCTGCTTCGCCGACGCCGCATCCGCCTCCTGCCCCTATGCGGCAAAGGTGGCCGTCGAATGTGTCAGCTTGCCGATTTTTCCCGAGTTGACGGCGTACGAACGCGAATCCGTGGTCGAAGCCATCTTTTCCTGGTTGGACTCCTGAGGATTTCCCCATTTCTTCGTTTCTGTAACCAAAAAAGAATGTTTTCCGGTTGAAAAGCAGATTGGCTCCCGGTGTGCTGTAATGGACAGCGGGCCTTTCCACCTGCCCGATCGTGAATTCACTCAAAATCCACTCCTATCCACCATGAGAACCGAAATCCGCGACTTTTGCACCTCTCTCGCCAAGGCGATCAAGCCCTTTCAATCCACCGTCGATAAAGCACTGCCGGAAATCCACCGGGCCGCCGAACCCTTTGACCTCGGGGACCTCCTCAATGGCCTGAAGGCCGACCGCGAGGAAATGAAAAAGATCGTCGAGCAGATTGAAAACGAGGAGGCCTATCTTCTCATCTTCGGTCCGCTGAAAAGCGGCAAATCGACCCTGATGAACGCCATCAGCGGTTCCTACGTGAGTGAGGTTTCCAGCCTCCCTGCCTACCCCTGCCTGGTTTACGTGCGCCATGCCGAGAAGCAACAGTTCTCGCTGTCCCGCTATGACGGGAGCACCACCTCCTACCCGGATAACTCGACCCTCCAACAGGTCGTGCGCGATGCCCATACCGACCTGGCCCGCGCGATCAAGGAGACCGAGGATAAAGGGGAATCCTTCGAGCCCGAGTCTCATTACAAACAGGCCATTCGCCAAGTGGACATCGGCCTGACCGCCACTGAGCTGGACCAGGGCGCGGCCGTGCTGGTCGACACCCCCGGTCTCTACGCCAAGATGAAGTTCGGCTACGACCGGATGACCCGCGACTTCCGCGACCGGGCCGCCTGCGCCATTTTTGTCGTCAAGGCCGATAATCTCTTCCTCGAACCAGTCTTCGACGAGTTTAACGACTTGCTCTCCAACTTCAGCCGCATCTTCCTGGTCGTCAATATCGACCACTCCAAGAAAGATTTGGAACCCGATGGCCGGCTCCGCCCCAGCCTCGAAAGCACCGACCCGGACCGCATCGTCGAGGCCTTCCGCTCGCTCTCGATCAACACCACCATCCGCCACGCCTTTGAGGAAGGACGCCTGCAGGTCTATCCGATCGACCTGCTCCATTCCGCCCAAAAGATCCTCAGCAAGGACAGCCTGCCCCCCGAGGAGAGCGATGGAGGCCCCGGGCACGAACGCTTCCAGGCCCTTAATGATGACCTTCAGATTTACCTGAACGGAAGCGGCTACGTCCGTGAGTTCAAAATCGACACCTTCCGCCGGGTCGACCGGATGGAGGGCGGTCTCGAGAATCATCTCGGCAACCAGTCCGCCGAGCGGTTCCGCGCCCTGAAGAACCAAGTGGAAGAGCGGCTGGAAAAGGCAAACGGGAAGGTGTCCTCCGTCGACATTCTTCGCGAGATCGACTGGAACGAGTCGTTCGCCGAAGCCATGCAGGAACATGAGCGCGTGCTCAAATCCGATTCGGAGCGCTATCTCAAGCGGCTGACCTCCCGCGTCTCGGCCGTAATCGCCGCCTGGTTTCAATCCGATGAGAGCCTTCTCCAACTCGAAAAGGACCGCCTGGAACCCCTGCTTGAGCGCGAGACTTCCACGATGATGGACGAAAGCCGCGAGCGCATGCGCGCTCTGCTATCCGAACCCAACGCCGGGGCAAAATTCTCGCCGGACGAGGTGGGGGCACTCCTCTCTCTTGAGATTGACCTGAATCAGCGTCTTCTGAGCGAAATGGATGCCGCTGAATCCGTGGGGGCCGATCCGACCTCATCCGTCAAGATTCCCCCCGAGGCCATTCCGGTCTCCCGCACCTTTCTCGATTTTCTCCTTCTGCGCAGCCGCAAGCGGGTCAACAAGGCACTTCTCGGCAATCCCGAAGCTCCCTCCAATTCAATACCACCGGAGCAAAAAGAGAAACGTATCGGCGAGGCCGGGCGGCAGTTTATCTCGGACTATGTGAAGGACCAGATGATCACGAGTCTGGTCGATCAGCCCCGCCAAGCCGGCCTCGAATACCTGAAATTCTTCGTAAATCGTTTCCAGACCATGCTGGAGGAAATCCTTGACGATCACCGCGAAAAAGCACTTGAGGAACTGGAATCCGCCCGTCGCGCCCAGCGTCAAAACGACGTCATCGAGAAAAACACAAGCCGTCTGCGCAGCGAATTTACCGCCCTGCGGAAGAAGCTGGAATCGATCCGCGCCGAGTTCACGCCGCCGCCCATCGAGACGGAAGCCGAGGATCCCCACGAAGGGGATGAGGAAGTCGGAGAAGGGGATGAAGAATTCGGGGAAGATCCGGAGACCCTCGAGCCGGAAGAGCGGGAAAATCCCTGAGCGATCCAGAACGCTCGGGCAGGGTTTCGGTCAAAAGGAAAATTCGTACTGGGCCAGCCGATTCCTGATCTCGCCCATGACCCGTCTCTCGTTCTCTTCCCCGCAGGATTCGAACGTCACCGAGAAGCGAACATAGGCACCCACCTCATCCCAGGGCACCGTGCTGACCAATTCGTTGCGGATCAGCCACTGGCTGAATTCCTCGCCGGAGGAAAATTCAATCGTCTCGCCCGACTCGGTCTTTGCCGATCGCGGTGCCTTCACGTAGAGAAAAAAGCTTCCGGCGGGTTTCTTTGCCGCAAATCCTGACGCGCGCAGCACCTCCACCAGCAGATCCATCCGCCGGGAATACTTGTCGGAAATCTCCCGGGTGATCCAGGGGCGGGTCAGAGCGGCCTCGGCCGCCTTCTGGATCGCCAGGAACTGCCCGGAGTCCGAATTATCCTTTACATGTCCGTAGGCCGCCACCACCAGAGGATTGCCCACCACGAACCCGATGCGCCAACCCGTCATGTTAAAACCCTTCGAGAGCGAGTGCAGCTCGACCGCGACCTCCTTACCCCCCGGCACGCTCAGGATCGAGAGGGGCGTGCCCTCGAAAATGAGGGCCGCGTAGGCGGCGTCCTGGACGATGATGATCTGATTCTTCCGGGCAAATTCTACCGCCGCCTCGAAAAATTCGACCGTCGCGGAAGCACCGGTTGGATTGTTCGGGTAATTCAAAACCATTAACTTCGCCCGCTGCAGCACGTCGGAGGGCACTGCCTCCAAATTGGGCAGATAACCGTTCTCCTCGCGCAGTGGCATCTGGTACACCTCGCCACCGTAATACTTCGCATGAGTCCCCAGAACCGGATAGCCCGGTGTCGTCATCAGCACCACATCGCCGGGATTCACAAAACAAGCCGGGAGCATGGAGAGAGCCGTCTTCGAGCCGATCGAGTGCAAAACCTCGGTCTCCGGATCGATCCCCTCGACCCCGAAAACCTCTTTCATATAGTGGGTCGCCACCTGCTTGAAAGACTCCGCACCATTGTCCGCATAACCCCGGTTCTCCGGCAACGCCGCCTCCCGCTGCAAGGTCTGCACCACTTCGGGATAGGCCATCTCATCCGGCTCGCCCACCCCCATGTCAATCAGAGCCACCTGTGGATGCTCCTTCACCGCCGCCCGCTTGGCGCGCTTGATCTTCTCAAATTTATAAACGGCAGTGTCCTTGCCAAAGCCCTCGCCACCGATCCTCTCGGAAAACAGAGATTGAATGAATGACTCTTCCATAGACCAATCATATTTAGAACGATCGCAAGCGACGCAAGGCGCGAATCGAACAATCCGGCACTACGGGTAGACGATGCCGTTGATCCGCACTCCCGCTCCCCCCGTGAACGGTGCGGTGCCACCATCGTCGAAGGGGACGGGGGTCTGGTCGTTGTAAACATTGTTGCCCTGGCTGGCTCCATTGAGCACGAGGCCACCGGATTCCATGCGGACGCGGACGGCGGCACCCCCAGTGGTCCCGATCTCATTGTCGTAAACCGAGAGATTCTTGGTTCCCTGGGTAAGAATGCTGAAGCCATTGGCCCCGTTGCGCTGGAGGTTGTTCGCGTAGAGGGCGACGGTTTGGTCCTCCGTGCTGTAGAGAGTCATGCGGATGGCGTCTTGCGAGGAGTCGTTGACCCGGTTGCCGTGCATGGTGAAATCCCCGGTCGAGGCGTCGCTGGTGTCCACCTCAATACCCTGCTGGGCGATGGGTTCGATCACGTTGTTAGCGAGTATGACCTCCGTGTCGTGGTTGCCGAGGAAGGAGGAGCGGATACCACTGCGGTTGCCGGTCGAGGCTACGAGATTGGACCGGGCCTCAAACCGGCTGGAGGAATTGTCCTGGCCCGCAAAGCTGATGCCTTCCTCTGTCGTGTTGGAAATGTTGTTGTTCGCGGCGGTGAGGCTGAGCAGGGACTGGTCGGTCGCCAGCCCTTGAACTCCGACGGTCGTGCTGTCTGTGAGGACGTTGGCCTGAAGAAGAACCGCGAGGAGGGAATTGTTGGAGGCCAGGAGGTCAATCGCCGCCGCCACGGTTTCCCGCACCGTGTTGCCCTCGACAATGACGCTGGAGTTGCTGGTATCGGCGGACTCGATACGAACGCCAAAATCACCGGAGTTCGAGACGATGTTATTCGAAACCGTTCCATCCATGTTCGACCCATCGGCAGACCCGAGCAGGACGCCCCCCGCCGAGGTGTTAGAGGTCCCGTTCCCGGCCACGGTGGCCCTCATCGTTCCGGTCATGGAGGAGCGCAGGACGATACCGCGGGAGGTGGCGGTATCAATGGTGTTGTTCGCGATGCTGGCTTCGACCGTGCCACCGTCCGCATGAGCGACAATGGCGTCGCCATCGGTGGCGCTTATCGCGTTACCGGAGACGGTCAATTCCTGCCCGGCAGTTCCCTCGTAGCGGGCGACTACGGCGTCGTCCGTACTGTTGGTCACGGAATTTCCGCTAAAGGAAGTGTCGGTGACGGCGTTGCCGGTGACTTCGAGCGAGAGGGCGGATTCGTTGTCTTGGAGGACATTGTTCCGGATGTCTGCAGTCAGGCGGGCCGAGTCCGAGGCGGCGAGAGTGAAGGCACTGTTTGGGTTGTTTTCGAGCCGGGTGCCGGAAACAGTCAACGTGGCCTCGGCGTTTCCAGAGGCGGCCACTTCCACACCCCGAGTGTCGAGCGAGGAATTGGAAACGGTTAGCGACCCGGAGGAATTGTCCCTCGCGTTCAGGAAGATTGCCGAATTTGAGAGACCGGACGCACCGCTGCGGGTGACCGTAATGCCGTAGTTGGCGGAGTCGGAGGCGTCGACGCGGACACCGCTGCCCGTGGGATTCTGAAAACCGGAGTCGGCTACGGTGTAGTTGCTCCGGCTGGAACCGGACAGGTCGAAGTGGATCGCGTCGCCGCCCGTGTTAAAGATGCCGTTGGAGGCGAAGGTGCCGGAAGCCCGGGTGCCGCCGGTATTGATTACCGCGATACCGGTGCCGCCGATTGTGTCGACACGGTTGCGGGAGGCACTAGCCGACCGGACGTTGACAAAGGTGATTCCCGCAAAACTCGCCGCACTGTGGCCCCCTCTAATCTCGTAGCCCCGCACGCTTCCTTCGGCTATGGAGGGAGACCCCGGAGAGGAGGGAAGGGGACGGAAGAGAAAGCCCCCCTCGACGATAGGTCCATCTCCGGTACCCCCAAAGGCCTGGCCGCCCCCTCCCGCGATCCGTAGAGAGCTGGAGGCAAAATGCACGCTACCGGCAACGGTGATGTTCTCTTTATAGGAGCCGACTCCACCCTGGGTCCAGACGGTCCATATTCTTCCCGTGCTGCCGAGGTTGGCGATGGCGAGATTGGCTCCATCCTGGATCGTGCTGAGCGGATTTTGCCAGCTACCGGCTCCGCCCAGGGCACTGCGGGAGGGGTCGACGAACAAAAGATCGGAGGCGAGGGTGATTTGCCCGGTGCTGGAGTCGGTCTGGGAGAATCGCGAGACGGATGTCTGCCGCCGGGCCTCGTTCTCGAGAAAGGGGGAGGTGGTGAGGACGGCTTGATAGTTGCGCGGAATTCGCTCGACGAGCCGCGCACGAAAGGAGGCGTGCGGGTTGTAGGCGACCGTTTTGGGACCTTCTTTGGTGTCGTGCAGGGGTTTTGAGCTGCCGGGGGTAACGGAGCTGCCGCCGATGGTCATGCGGGCACGGGCACCCAGAAACCAGGTGGACCCGAGTAACTCTTCGTCCTGATACCAGGAGGCGTCGAGCAGGAGGAAGGAGAAAGGCCGCGCCTCAATGCGGGCCTTGGGACCAGTGAGGTCTTCCCCATAGGGATTGTCGAAGGAGTAAAATCCGCCGTAGAGCCGGACCGGGAAGAGGGTGAATCGATCCGGGAGAAGGATGCCAGCTTCCCCATCAAATCCCCGCAGTGCTCTTTCGTATTGCTCGAAGAAACTGGTGACCGAGGTGCGGCGGAAGTTTGTGGTCGTGGTGGTGGTAAACGGCTGCAAAACGCTGTGCCCACTGGCGAAGGGGGTGCCGAAGGAGGTTTCGCTGCTCGTCGAGGAGGTGGTCGAGGTGCGGGTGCTGGAGGTTTCGTCGATTTTGTTCTCAGTATTTTCGGGAAAATAGCCGTTTACCCGCAGGTCGAGGAAAGGAGACATCCACTCAATACCGGCACCAAATTGATTGTAGTCAAAGTTGCGGGTGGAGTGGGTGAAGTCGTAGAAGACGTTCGCTCCGATAATCCAGGGGAAGCTGCCGCCGAGGAAGGAGCCTTCGCCGCGAAGAGAGCGGACGCCCAAACCCAGCGATCCGGTAGTCATGACCTCCTCGGTAGTGGCAACACGGGGCACGAGGAAGAGGATGGTGTGCGCATAGTCAGAGTGCGATTGCCAGAAGGGCACGAGTGCATCGATGTGGATGTCCGACTCCGATCCGGCGAGAGTGGCTCCAACGCCCACGACCGATGGCGACGAGAATTGCAGGAGCGGGCTGGTGGGACCGACCTCGTTTCGCTGGTCCATCGACTGGCTGGCGGTGCCGCTCGGTCCGTCCGCTGGCTCGATCGCGGGGGAGCGGGCGGCTTCCGGGTCGTAGCCGGGGATCGTCAACGTGAGCGGAAAAGCCAGCTCCTTCGGCTGGGGTGGGGTTTTGCCCGAGGCATCATCAGGGTCCACGATCGGGAGGTCGAGGTCCGGCTTGGGTCCGTCCGTCAGCTGCGGATCCGGCTCAGAGGTCGCCCCTGGGGCGGCCTCGGGGGCGGACTCGCGGGCGGACTCGGGGGCGAACTCGGGGGCGGACTCCTCCGCAAACTCAATGATCGCACTCGCTCCCGGTGTGGTTTGCGGCCGCAGGGAGGAGGGTGCTTTGGGAGTGCTGGGTTGGACGTAAGTCGGGAAAAGGATGTCGGCCTCGTAAGGCACGGGTGCCTCAGGCAGATCGGCGACGGGCGCGGCTTCCGGTGCTCTCTCGGCGGCAGGAGTCGGAGCAGTGCGAGCATCCGGTTCGGCAGGAGTGGGAGCAACGATGCCATCCGGGGTGACGGTCACCCCCTGGTTCGTTTCGGACGTGAAAGGATCAAAGGCACGATCCGAGATGAGGCGATAACCCGTAAGCGGGGTAATCTCCTCCTCCTCCTCGTTTGCCTCTTTCGGCTCACCTTGCGAGGGTGCCAGCTGGAAAACGAGCAGCGGAAGTGCAACCAGCAGGCTCAGTTTCGCGAATCGGTATGAAACTATAGCTTTCACTCGGAACAGGGGAGAGGACAATCGCGGGAGGCTTATGGGTTGAGGGCTTGGGAAAGACTTGCGATGGTGGATTTGAGGAGGTTTCGATAGCCTTTGAGATAGGTGCTTGGATTTTCAGGATTCCAGAGACTTTGTACCGAAGTTTTTACGATCGGGAAAGTCTTTTCTGATCCGGGAGTGGAGAGCTGCATCTCCGCAATCGCCAGCCCCGATCCGTCATCCAGGAGTATAAAGCGGGCAAAGTTCACCTCAATGCGGCTATCTGGCGCGAAGGGCTTCTCGCGGGCAAGGGCGAGAGAGAGTTCGCGTTGGATGGCCTTTGAGATCGACTCGGCCCAGATGAAATCCGCAAGGGCGGTGAGGTTTCCCTCCCCATCGGCATACCAGACGGTGCTCTGGTTCAGGTAGCTGGGCAAATTCACCGAGAAGACGGGGGCCGGATAAACGGGTGCCGCCGAATCGGTGTCCGCCAGGATGAGCGTGGCGGGCCGGGAGTTGTCGGTGACCGGCTGGAGGCTCCCGCAAGAGCAGAGAACGGTGGCGAGAGAGAGGCTGGCGATGAGTCGAATCATGGTGTTTGTTTCCCGAAAATGAGAGCGTTTGGATGGCGGCGGAGAAATTCGAGGAGCGACTGGAGGGCGGTGGCGGTATCGCGGATTTCAGCGAGGGTTCGCTCCAGGTCGGCGACTGGTCCGGTGTTGCTTTCGAGGATGCGGGTGAAGTTGGTGCTGATCTGGTCGAGGGCGGTTGCGGTGTCCGACATCTGCTTGAGCGTAGCGGCGAGCGGCTCGCCGAGGGCACCCTTGCCGGTGCTCAGGTTGGTCATGAGTTCATCTACCGATCCGGCGGCAGCGCCAAAATCTTCGATCAGACCCTTTACGTCGCCCGAACCGAGGAACGACTGCACTGACAAGAGTGTTTCGTTCAGGTTTTTTGCCGTTTTCTCGGATTCAAAACTTTCCAGAACGCTATCCAGAGTGACAATCGTCTCGTTGAGATTGGAGCTGATTTCCGGGAAGTTGATTTTGCTGATATCCCCAATGATTTTCAGCAGTTGATCGGTTACATCGGAGAGTAGGGACTGGACAGAGGGCAGGTAGTGCAGGTTCCCGTTGAGGATGCGGGGAGCTTCGCCCTTGGCGGATTGCGGGCGAAAGTTTAGGTCAATGTATAGCTGGCCGGTAACCATGCTGCTGCTTTCGAGCTTGGCAGTCAGGCCGTCCCGGACCGCGTTTTCATAATGCTCTTTGAGCGAAATATCGACCGGAACCCCCAGCTTGTTCTGCAGGCGGCTGATATCAATTTCGTAGATGACGGGAATCCCCATCAGCGTCGTACCATCGTCGAGGCTCAGCCGGATCTCCCTGACCTGCCCGATCTCGACGCCGCGAAAGCGAACCGCCGAACCCTTGTTCAGGCCCCGCACCGATTCGTTGAAGAAGGAGACAAAATTCGTCTTCTTCTCAAAAAAGCTGGTGAGTCCAAAGAAGAACAGGCTCCCGACAAAAAGTGTGATAGCCAGAAGAAGGAAGAGTCCGATGCGAAATTTCAGTTTCTGTTGGTTCATGAGGAGGCTGTGGATCCCGGTTTGCGTCGATTGAGAAAATCACGAATCTCTTCGTGGGCGGATTTCAACTTCATTTCTCTCGGGTCTCCTACTTCCATTTGACGACGGGTGCGAGCATTGAGGAAAACTCCCCGGTGGGCGAGGGTAAAGATGCTCTCGAGTTCGTGCGAGACAATGATGGTCGTGGTGCCGAGACTTTGGTTGAGTTCGAGGATGGTTTCGTCGAGTTGCCGCGAGGTTAGGGGATCGAGTCCGGCAGAGGGTTCGTCGAAGAACAGTATCTTGGGATCGAGCGCAAGGGCGCGGGCGAGTCCGGCCCGCTTCATCATGCCGCCACTGATTTCGTGGGGATACTGGTGGAGTGCCCCTTCGAGGGCAACGAGTCCGAGCTTGTATTCGGCGAGGGCGAGAATGTCTGTCTCCGGGAGCTTGGTATGGATGCGCAGCGGGAGGGCGACATTCTCGCGGAGCGTCATGGAGCTGAAAAGTGCCCCCCCCTGGTAAAGGACTCCCGTACCGCGCAGGATCGCATCGCGCTTGGCCGGGTCTTCCTCGGTGAACTCCGTCTCCCCGTAGTAAATCGATCCCGAAACCGCAGGAATCAATCCAATCATCGTTTTAAGGAGAGTGCTCTTCCCCGATCCACTTCCCCCCATGATGAAAAAGATTTCCCCTTGGCGGATCTGCAATTCAATATCCGCCATGATCGCCTTGCCCCCATACCCAATGGAAAGGTCCCGGGTCGACACGGCGGCTGAATCTGTGTTGGGCGGGTTCAAATTCCAAAAATGTTAAAGAGCACGGCGAAAAGGGCGTCCGCGACGATGATCAAGACAATGGAGGTGACCACTGCCGAGGTAGCGGCACTGCCGACCGATTCCGCACTGGAACCGGCAGCCATCCCCCGAAAGCAGCCGGTCATGGCGATGATGGCACCAAAGACAATGCTTTTGCCCGTCCCGCTGAGAAAGCTGCTCAGGTTGATGGAGTCGCTGGTCTGGGTGAGAAACTGGGTCGATGTGATGTCCATGAATCCCACCGACACCACCATGCCTCCCAGAACACCGGAAAGACTGGCCAGAAAGGCCAGCACTGGCATCATGACCGCCAGTGCCACGAGCCTGGGCAGGACAATGAAATCAAAGGCCGAGATCCCCATGGTCTGGAGAGCGTTTAACTCATCGTTGGCCTTCATGCTGCCAATTTGCGCCGCGAAGGCCGAACCTGTGCGCCCGGCCAGAATGACCCCGGTCATCATCGCCCCCATTTCCCGAAACATCGCCAGCGCGACCAGATCCGCCACGAAAATATCGGCTCCGAACTTCTCCAGCTGGATCGCTCCCACGAATGCGAGGATCAACCCGGTCAGAAAACTGATCAGAAAAACAATGCCGATGGAGCGACCCGTGTTTTCCCACAAAAGCGAGAGAAAGTCGGACCTCTGATAAATGGCCTTGCCCCGGACCATTCGTCCCAGGCTCTGGGCGGTTTCACCAAAGAAAACAAGCAGGTCACAGAATCCGTAATACGTGCTCAGCCCCCATCCCCCCAGGCGCATGAGCCATGATGCCTTCCCCGCTCCCCCTGTCTCCGGTTCCTCGCGCCGGACCTGCCTAGCCCGCTCCAGAAGCGGATTGATGGAGTCCGGAAAGCCCACCAACTCTGTCGTTCGTCCCTTTTCTTCCAAAGCCTCCTGCAACCGGCTAAGACAGAGAATGAGCGAACTATCCCACTCCCGAATTCCTCTACCATCCAAACGAATCGCCCCAGACGTCTCCGCTGCCGCATTTTCCCAGTCCGGCAAGGCGGGCAGAGCGTGGTGGATGGTAAACGAACCCTCAAAAACCAGCCAGAATTTCCCCTGCTTGTTCTCCACCCCGATTGTCGGATCGGATGGCAGCGTGGTCTCGGCGGTGGTACTCATTAACGGTTAGACAATTCAGTCGATGGCCAAACCCCCAGCCATTTCCGTTCCAGAAATAACCGACGCGACCAGCCAAGGTCCCGATGCGCTGTATTCAATTCCTGTCATCTGCCAATTACCGCTAACGGTCGGTGCACTCCGATGCAATCGGTAATTCAGTTGACGTAGCTTTGGTTTTTTCTTCTGCTCTGTTGTAGGTAATGAAACCAAAGCTGATTTCTGTTCTCTCGAGGTCCGCCGTCCGGCTCGGCTGGATTCTTTCTGGCCTCCTTGCTTTCGCTTTTCTCCTCTATGGGGAAGGGGATGCGCTTTTAAAGCTTGTCGACTCCGAAGGGCGTGCCATTGAGGCGAGGATCATTGAGGTGGAAAACGACGCAGTCACTATTGAACGGTCCGACGGACGACGTTTTTACGAGTGGTTGAAAAACCGGGCAGGGGTGAGCTTCGACCGAATGACGGCACGCCATGAGGAATTGACCAAACAAGAACTGGTCAGGATGGTCGAGGAACTGTGCGGGAATCAACTGTCTCCCGAGCGTACTGCTCAAGTGACAACGCGGCCCGATGAACGCACCCTTGTCAACGCCGCTTCGCGGAAGTCCCAAGCCAAGCTTCGTTTCTCAGTTCAGCTCGAATGTTTATTGCTCGCTGTGATCGCTATCGAAATCCATAGCCCGAGCACGGGCCTGCGCGCCGAAAGGCAGGAATCCCGACAGCAACCCCCCCCGTAGCGGAAGCGGGAACCGCTTTCGACCTCCCCCCAAAAAATTCCCCTCCTGTTGCGAAGTGAACGATCTTTGCCATACGCCAAAAAATATGAACATATATTCATCTATATCAACCAAAAAACTCGAGTTTCGCAATCGAGGGCAATCGCAAACGGAATGATCCAAGACCTTATTTTCGCGTCGGTTCCGACAAAAATAAAAACGATCCAGTCGCATTCCTTGCGATCATCGAACATAAACCAGTTTCCTGTGCTCCATTTTTCAAAACCGAACGTCTCGGGAAATGGCCAGTGACGATGCCCGTTGCGATCTCGACCGTGACCTCATACTCCCCGTACTCCGCATGAAAGTGCGGCGGTGCGTGGTCACTGTAATACATACGGATGACGATTCCGATAAAATCTGGATTCTCTTCATGAACGCCCGATACTTCCCTTGACCTCGTCCCAGTCTAGCAGCTCGGCTTTACCTGATTCCAAGCGGGCTTCCCTTTGGTTCAGAAGTTCAATGATCTCTGGAGTCTCAGGACCAGCATTGATTTCATTTCGCATATCTTCCCACAAGTTCCTCATCATTAGGAACTTTTCTTCTCTCGTGAGGCTGGAAACTTCGGGAATCATGGTTGAAGGATGGAGGTTTCATGGGAGACAGTCAATTCTTTCTCTCCGTGTGCTCCGTGCCTCCGTGAGAGACTGCTTTTTCTTTATTTGTTTTTTCGCATATCGTTGAGCTCACTCGCGCGGCTTGTCCGCGTTGAGTGCAGCGTCTGGTTGGGATTTTGTT
>CAZWFJ010000081.1:0-17552 GCA_964633135.1 uncultured Puniceicoccaceae bacterium
CCAACTCTTTGAGTTTGTCCACGCAGCCACCGATGAACTGCGGAGTGCCTTCCTGCCAGTGCTGCTTGCCCGGACGCAGCTCATGGCTGGCAGAGCATCCCGGTCATGGTCATAAGAATGTCCCGGTCGCTGATCGCCCCTTTACGGCGGCTTTGGAAGTTCTCGGGTAAGTTCTCCCGCGCGGTCGCGCGTATGATATCGCCGCACAAATGATTCCCGCCTGTGCTATTGAGTTCTTCCTTGCCTCTTTCCAATTTTATTCGCTTCATTTTGTCACCTGTTGGGTGTTTCGGTTTTTGTTTGTTTAAGGCTATATTAGCCATTGAACCCCAACAGGTACCACCTTTTTCTTCAATTTTATCTCACGAATTCAGGTTTTTTAGATGTCGTTTCTCTTGGTCAATGGCGGGTCTTTCTGCGACTGTGGACAGCGGACGTCGTGATCCATGTGCCGAGCCGGATCGCCTCCCGCCGATTTGCCTACGATTCGCGCGGGAACCCCCACTACGGTGACATGGGGCGGAACCGATTCGAGGACCACGCTGTTGGCCCCGATCCGTGAGCACTCTCCTATTGTGATGTTGCCGAGAATTTTTGCCCCGGCCCCGATCAGTACTCCCCGGCCGATCTTCGGATGGCGGTCACCGCTTTCTTTTCCTGTTCCACCCAGGGTAACTTCGTGGAGAATCGATACGTCGTCGGCAATGCGGCTGGTCTCTCCCGCCACGAACCCTGTCGCGTGGTCCAGAAGAATGCCCGAGCCAACGACCGCTGCCGGGTGAATGTCGACGCCGAAAAATTCGGAATTCAGGCTCTGGAGGTGGAGAGCCAGCTGGCGACGTCCTCCTTTCCACAACCAATGGGAAACTCGATGGCAGCAAATTGCCTTGAATCCCTTGTAGTAAAGGAGGGGAGTGATGTGATTCTGGCAAGCGGGATCGCGATCGTAAATCGCCCGAATATCTTTCCGAATCGCCTCCCCAATCGTGGGATCGGACTCCATCGCATCGAGAAAAACCTCCTCAAGGTGGAACTCCCAGTGCGCGAGAAAGGTCAGCTTCTCTGCCAGCCGGAACGAGAGAACTTCCTCAAGCGTGGAGCGATCCAGAACGATTTCCTGAATCTGGCGGGCGAGTACGGGTTCACTCTCGATGATCTCGACAGCGTCCTGCCGGATTCGCTCCCATATCGAGTCGGAAACGGGTTCTACGGTCATTTTTCCTTTGAATTGGTTCTGCAGAGTTGAAAACACGAAAGAACTAGGTCTTTGTGCAGTTCGGTCATAATCTCAACTCGTAACCCGAAAAACAACAATGAAGAACTCCCTGGCATTACTCTCTCTCGCACTGGTCTCCAGCCCTCTGTTTGGTGCAGTCCCCACTGGTGAACAGGCTCCGGATTTTGTCCTCATGGACACAGCCGGAAACAAAGTGGCCCTCTCCGATTACGCCGGCAGTTACGTCGTCCTCGAGTGGCTCAATCATGGCTGCCCCTTCGTTGTCGCCCACTACGATTCCGGCAACATGCAGGCCCTTCAGCAAAAATACACAAAAGAGGGAGTGGTGTGGCTCTCTATCGTCTCCTCCGCTCCCGGGAAGCAAGGTCACGACTCTGCGGAAGGGCATAGCCAGACTGCAGAGGAGAAGGGTTCGGTGGCCACCGCGATTTTGATTGATGAGTCCGGCAAAGTGGGGAAATCCTACGGTGCCAAAACGACCCCGCACCTGTACGTAATTGACCCCAACGGAAAGCTGATCTACCAGGGTGCCATTGATGACGCCCCCCGAGGGGATCCCGCCGAGGCGGAAAATTACGTCGCGCGCGCCCTCGACGCCGCCATGGCCGGAGAGCCGGTGCCGATCGGGACCACTCGCCCCTATGGGTGCTCGGTTAAATACGGGAACTAATACGGAGGATCCTGTGGGACTGCGCCAAGACCCGAATGTCACTAGCTTAAGCAATCAACCGCTCCTAATCGTAATCTTGCTCGTACTCGTAATCTGCTGTTCATCAGGGATTTCCGATTAGGATTACGATCACGATTAGGATTAAGATTCATTGTAAATCCTCTTAAACTAGTGCCATTCCGCCAAGACCCGGCGACCCCGACCCATGCCAACCCTGGAGTCAGAAGCGGTCATTCCCTTGCCGCGGGATGCCGTATTCCCCTTCTTCGCCAAAGCGGAGAATCTGGAAAAGATCACACCGTCGTCCCTCCGTTTTGAAATTCTGACCCCTCTTCCCATTGAAATGGAAGAGGGGCTTCAGATTGACTATCGGCTCCGCATCGCGGGAATCCCCCAGCGATGGAGATCCCTCATCAGCCAATGGGATCCCCCTCTCTGCTTCGTCGATGAACAATTAAAAGGCCCCTATCGCAAATGGGTGCATACTCACACCTTCAGAGAGTGCGAGCAAGGAACCCGGATGACCGACCGCGTCGAATACGAACTCCCCCTCTTGCCGCTCGGCAACCTGGCCCACCCGCTGATCCGCTTCCAGCTTCGGAAAATCTTTACCCACCGCAACACCGTGATCGGCGACTTCCTCCCCCTCCCGCCATCCGCCGGAATCATCTGCGGTCCGATTCGCTTTTCCAGCTGAACGGTCTCACAGCTGCTGCGCTCCGCAGATGGATAGAACCCTGCATCGAAGGGGGCTGCTACATCTTCTGGAGGGTTTTGATCCCGAGCAGGTGAAGACCTGTCTGCAGGAAAAGAAGGGTGCGCGAACAGAGCATCAGCCGACGGCCCTGCTCTCCGGCATTGTCGGTCATGACCCGGTTGGCGTTGTAGAAGGTGCTGAAGGCGTTTGCCAGCTCGAAGAGATAGGTACACAGGAAGTGCGGGCGGAAATCCTGGACGACCTGTGCGACGGTGGAGGGAAAGAGGGCCAGCTGGCGGGCGAGCTGGATTTCCTCCTCGGTTTGAAGGGAATCGCCGTGCTCCTCGCCCTGCCCGGGCTTCAGGCCCGCCTTGCGGAAAATCGCGTGTATCCGCGCCACCGCATAGAGGAGATAGGGGGCGGTATTTCCCTCGAAGCTGAGCATTTTGTCCCAGGAAAAAACATAATCGTGCGTCCGGTTTTGCATGAGATCCGCATAGCGAATGGCCCCGATGCCGACCCCCTCGGCGACAGAGGCCTTCTGATCCTCCGGCATCCCGGGATTTTTGGTCTCGACGATCAAGCGGGCGCGCTCAACCCCCTCGTCGATCAGGTCGCGAAGTTTGACCGAGCCTCCGCTGCGCGTCTTGATGGCCTTCCCCCCCTCGCCGAGAATCGTCCCGAACCAGATGTGGCGGAGTTCAGGAATTTCCTTCCCCTCCGCGCGGAACCACTTCCGCACCGTTAGGAAGAGTTGCTCGAAATGGTCCTGCTGGCGCCCGTCGGTGACGTAGACGATCTCATCCGCATTCAGCTCCTCGCAGCGATAGGCTGCCGTGGCCAGGTCGGTGGTGGCGTAGTTGCTCGCCCCATCGGATTTGCGAATGATAAACGGCTGCTCGCTGAACCGGGGGTGCTCTCGATGAAAGATAACCAGGGCACCATCACTTTCTGTGGCGATGCCCAGTTTCTCCAGTTTCTCACAAACGCCGGCGACACGATCCCGGTAGAAACTCTCGCCGAGGCTCAAATCGAAGAAGACATCCAGACGGCGGTAGAGATCGTTAAAGGCATTCTGGCTGATTTCGTTGATCTTTCGCCAGATCTCCAGCCTTTCCTCATCGCCCTGCTGAAGCGACACCAACTCCTGACGCGCCTCGCGTTTCGCCTCTGCATCGTCCTCGACGAGCTGGTTCCCCCGCCGGTAAAGGTCCTCCAGCGCCGGGAGGGCAGCGGACGGATCGACGTTGAAATCAAAGCCAAACCGCTTGCAGGCAAGGAGCAGGATGCCAAACTGGGTGCCCCAGTCCCCGATGTGGTTGTCGCGGATTACCCGTGCACCACAAAAGGCCAGCAGGCGCGCAATCGCCTCCCCAATGACCGTCGATCGAATGTGGCCGACATGCATCTGCTTCGCGGTGTTCGGCCCGCTGAAATCCACGACCACCGTCTTCCCCTCATACAAGTGGCCGAGTCCCTCGGACAGGCGATCCGGATCGTTGAACGAGGCCGCCCAGGCCGTCAATAATGATGGCTTGAGCGTGAAGTTGATGAACCCGGGGCCGGCGATGGCCAGCTCAAAGTGCTCGGGCGGGAAGGCCGGGTGAGCGGATATCCTCGCCAGTAGGAGGGTGGCCAGCTCACGGGGATTGCGCCGGGTGCTTTTGGCCAGTGGCAAGACCCCATTGGCCTGAAAATCGCCGAACCTCGGATCCGCCGGACGGACCACCGGATCAAAGTTTTCCGGGAACCCGGAGAGGCCGTGGGCGCACTCCCGAATCCCGTCCTCAATGGCATGTTGAAGGTCGAATGGAGGTATCATAATTTTTTGCTCGACAAGGAGGTTTGTAATTTACTAGTCTATGAGGCTTTACGGATTAAAAGAGTTAGTCAAAACGCAAGAAAAAGTCATTTCATGAGAAAAAAAATCGTTTCGCCTCGGAGGTTTGTTAAACCAAGTTATGCCGCATTAATCGAGAAAAAGCGCGACGGAAGCGAATTTTCCGAGGAAGAAATCCGCTACATTGTGGATTCGGTGCTCGACAAGGAGATTCCTGAGTCGCAGCTCGCCGCTCTTCTGATGGCCGTCTACTTTCAGGGTATGTCGGCTCTGGAGACGGCTACCTTTGCCGAGGAGATGATGCTTTCCGGGGAGATGATCGACCTCACAAAGTTGAGCCGCCCCAAGATCGACAAATTTTCCACCGGTGGGGTGGGCGATAAAACGAGCATCGTGCTCGCGCCGCTGGCGGCCGCCTGCGGGGTAGTGATGCCCACGATCAACGGGATTGATGAGGAGCTGGAAATCAGCACCCTGCAAAAGCTCGGGGCGATCAAGGGCTTCGAGAAGGCGATGCCACTCACCCAGTTTGTCGATCAACTGAACAAGGTCGGCTGCGCGATCATTGAGCAGAACCCCGAGATTGCCCCCACCGACTCGACCCTTTACTCCCTGCGGCAGAAATGCGGAAGCATCCCCAGCCTGCCCTTGATCACTGCCAGTGTCCTGAGCCGCAAGCTCGCTGCCGGTGCCGAGAGCCTGGTGGTTGATGTGAAATGGGGCAACGGTTCCTTTATTCACGATCTTGATCAGGCCAAGCAGCTGGCCCGCTCGATCACCCGCGTGGGTCGCTCGATGAAGCGGCGCTGCGTGGCACTGGTCACCGATATGAACCAGCCACTCGGCGATTCCGTCGGCACCGCCCTGGAGATCAAGGAGGCGATCCAACTCCTCCAGGGCGAAGGCCCGGACGACCTGCAGGAAATGGTCCTCAAGCTTGGCATGGAAGTGGTCCGGCTCTCCGGTGTGGCCGGTTCGACCCTCTCGGCCAAACAAACCGTCCAAAGGCACCTCAACGATGGCTCCGCACTCGGGAAATTCAAGGAGATGGTCGAAGCCCAAGGCGGGGACATCCGCATGATCGACGACCCGGATCGGCTCCCCGCTGCCAAACATTGCAAGAAGCTGCCCTCCCCGAAACGAGGATACGTCCACACGATTAATGCCGGCATGATCGCCCGCGGCGTCCGGATGCTCGCCCAGCGCAAGAACGGCACCCTCGACCCAGCAGTCGGGATTTCCGAAATCAAAAAGGTCGGGACCCAGATGAAACAGGGCGAGCCACTCATGATGATCCACTACAACGACGAAGCAAACTCCGATACCGCCCTCGAATTCCTCAAGGGCGCATACCGTTTGGCTCCCAAGCGACCCAATGCCCCCGACCTGGTCGTCGAGCGCGTCGCCTGAGTTCTGACTTGCGACGGGAAAGGATCGCAAAAGCCCCGGGGCCAACGCCCCTCCCCGACCCTCCCGTAGCGGAAGCGGGAACCGCTTTCGACCCTCTCCCTCCCGTAGCGGAAGCGGGACCGCTTTCGACCCTCTCCCTCCCGTAGCGGAAGCGGGAACCGCTTTCGACCGCCCCTAAAAACTCCTCTCCTGTTGCGAAGCAATAGTAGGGGGGCCGCAGGCGAGAGGGAGGGGGTGGGTCGTGCTCTCAAACGACCTGGAGGCTTTCCCAAGGCGATCCATTCTTCGGGAAAAATTTGTCCTGCAGCCGACACGGTCTTTTTAGTTGGCCTCGGGATGTCACATAAAGAGACATTTGAGATCGAAAATTTTAGATTTGAGATAAAACGCTTCCCTTCAAAGGCTTTTGGAATTGAAAAAATACCGTGCCGCCCGCGAAAGGGTGCATCACAAATTTTTTCCAACACGAATAAATGCCTTCATTTTGGGCATTAAAAATGGCTAGGAACTAGTATCTTGTAACAGTTTTTCTTTCGTAGTCGGAGCGGCTCTGGACCTTCGTAGCCTTGGCGAAGTCGGTTGCCGTCCGATCCCTTTCGGCTCAATCATCGCTTTGGGGGCCGGGGGCCAAGGCCACCCGACTACGCTTTGATACGAAATTGATTTTGTTACAAGATACTAGACATTTGGAGAATTTAGTCTCGCGCAGAGGCGCAGAGGTTTTAGTGGATGGATGAAAATACGATAGAAACAAACTCAGACCTACCTGAGCCTGTCCGGAAATAAGCTTGGATATTTACTCAATTTTGGAGGCGAAGTGATGAAGGCGGGGATCACACGCTGCGTGAACGGTCTGCCAGAATAAGTCCAGATCACTTCTTGAAACCTCTGCGCCACTGCGCCTCTGCGCGACAATCACAGAGCATGTTTTCCCATCTGAGAAGGGGGCCGATGATATTCTCGTTATTGGAAACGGTTCTCGGTTGTCAGCCGATTTCGACAATACTGCAAGCACAACTATTTCTGCTGAGAAATTTTGGAAAAAATTTGTTATGCACCCCCCGCGAAATTTCTTTCCGAAACCTGTTGACTTTTTGCCCACAAAAATGGTAAACACTATGCTTAGTGAATCGCACCCCCTCTTGCTCAGTTTCCAATAAGAGATCTTTATCCCAGGTTTTGCTCGATATTGGGGTTTTGCCTGGACGGGAGGAGCTTTTTCGGACGGTGGTTGGCGAGATTCCCCGGCTAATCGGGGTCGATCGCGTCGGTCTTTGGCTGTATGATCCGGAAAACAAACGCCTCAGGGGGACATTTGGGACGGATGAGGCCGGGCGACTCCGCGATGAGCGATCCCTGTCGCTGAATCTTGATCCGGAATCAGAAGACTTTGATTCCCACCTCGTCCGCGACAACCTTTTCGATTTGATTGAGGAATCTAATCAGGGGCGGACATCCTCCTACCGCGTTTTCGAGGGGGATTTGACGAACGCGGTCGGCGAGATTTTCGGAAAAGGGGCCAAGATGGTGGTTGCGGTCTGGGGAGCGAAGAGAGTGCGTGCCTTTCTTTTCGCCGATAATCTTCTCCGGGGCGGACCGATTGATGAAAATCAGGTGGAAAAGATTCTTCTTTTCGCTGCCGTAATTGGGCAGAATTTGGAGCACTTTGACACCCTCAACTCTCTCCGGGAACAGACGGAGCACCTTGAGAACGAGCGCAGATTAGCCGAATCGATCACCAACGCCATTGATGAAGTGGTCTTTGCCCGGGACCTGGAAGGCCGGTACCTCTTTGCCAACGAAGGCTGGCGAAAGGTAAATCCCGACGTGAAGGTGTGGCCGATCGTTGGCAAGACCCTGGAGGAGGTGTTCCCGCCTGATCTGGCGAATGAACGCCGACAACGGGATCGGGAAGTGATTAAGGCAGGAACTTCTCTTCGGCGCGTAGCCACCCAACGTTTTGGGGATTTTCAAGACCAGTGCCTGGAATGCAACAGCTATCCAGTGCGGGACGCCGAGGGCGTGTCCCATGCCGTCGCTCATGTCATCCGCAACATCACCGACCAGGAAGAGCACCGCGAGCAGTTGACCCGGCAGATGCAAATCGCCAAGGACGCACTGCGGGCCAAATCCGATTTTGTCGCCGTGATGAACCACGAGCTACGGACTCCGCTCAATGCGATCATCGGGCCATCGGATTTCCTCCTCGAGATGGATTTGCCAGCAGAGCAACGGGAACTCGTCGGGATGATTGGCGAGTCCGCCCGGCGAATGTTAAATCTGGTCAATGGCATTCTGGACATCGCCCGCCTCGACGCTGGACACACTCGGATCAACCTGAAACGAATCGAGCTGCGGGTGTTTCTGGCCGAGTGCCTGTCGTCGCTGCGAGCACTCGCCAACAATAAAGGCCTTCATTTCACCCTCAACATTGATCCATCCGTTCCCGATTTTGTGCAGAGTGACGAGGATCTTCTGTCCACCATCCTGACCAACCTGGTGAGCAACGCAATCAAGTTCACGGATCACGGCGAGGTGGCGGTCGAGATTGCACGCTCCGGGGACCACATCCGATTGGCAATACGAGACACAGGAGACGGAATTGACTCGTCCGATCTAAAGCACCTGTTCAAAGCCTTTAAACAAGTCGGGAAGAATCGCATGAAACGCGCGAAGGGCACCGGCCTCGGACTCTCAATATGCCAGCGACTTGCCAGCTTGCTGCAAACCGAAATCCTGGTGAAGAGCGAGCCGGGCAATGGATCCACCTTCTGGCTGGAAATTCCCTGCCAGCTCGATCCCGAATCCGAGTCTCCTTGAGACCACGAAGCAAGTCCGGCGCGGCCTTCTTTCATCCGCCGCTCCTTCTGCCACCCTGGGTTTCCTTTTAGTCCCTCCGAGCTTTTTCTTGCTTCCTGCCGCTGGATTGAAAGACTCTGGAGTCTTATGGAATGCCCTGTATTTGCGATCGCTAACCAAAAAGGGGGGGTTGGTAAAACGACTTCCGCAGTCAACCTTTCTGCGGGGCTGGCTCTAATGGGGGTCGACACGCTGTTGATTGATCTGGACCCGCAGGCCAATGCCACGAGTGGACTGGGACTGGAGAAGGAAGAGGGGGCGAGCGCCTACGGACCCCTGATGGGGGAGGGAAGCCTGGCCGAGAAGATTGTGGAATCAGGTCGGGAGCATCTGTTTGCCATCCGCTCGGAACGCGACCTGGTGGCCACCGAGGTGGAGCTTCCACGGGATAAGGATTATTTGTACCGGCTGAAGGGCCTGATCGATGAGATCCGTGGGGAGTATGGATTCGGGGCGATCATTTTGGACTGCCCGCCCTCGTCGACGGTCCTCTCGCTGAACGCTCTGGCCGCTGCCGACTATCTGGTAATCGCTCTCCAGTGCGAATATCTGGCGATGGAGGGATTGGGCGAGATTTTGAGCATGCAAAAGCAGATCCAGGACGGCGGCGTGAATCCGAATCTGAATTTGGGGGGTATCCTGATGACGATGTTCGACATCCGAACCAACTTATCCAATCAAGTGGTTTCGGAGGTCCGATCCCACTTTGGGGGGGAGGTTTTTTCTTCGATCATCCCCCGCAATATTCGCCTGACCGAGGCCCCCAGCTTCGGGCAAACGATCTTCGAGTACGAGAAGTCCAGTTCAGGAGCTCTGGCCTACGAGAAGCTTTCTGCGGAGTTCGTTTCCCGGTTCGGCTTGAAACCATCGACGGGCGAATGACCGATCTGCACGAATTCGAGGAGCGAATCGGCCATTCTTTCCGCGACCAGAGCCTTTTGCGGACCGCTCTCACCCATCCGTCGGCCGTCTCAGAGGGAATCTGCGCGGACTCAAACCAGCGACTCGAGTTCCTGGGTGATGCGGTCCTCGAACTCGTTGTCAGTGAGAGGCTTTTTGGCGAAAATCCCAGTGTGCCCGAGGGCCGGTTGACGACATCCCGGGCCGCGCTGGTCTGTGGCCCTGCCCTTGCCGAACTGGCGCGACAGATTGCCCTGGATGAAGTTCTCACCCTCGGTCCCGTTGCCGGGCGGAGTCGTGTCCAGGAGAATCAAGCCGTGCTTGAAGATGCATTCGAGGCGATTTTCGGAGCGGTTTTTCTGGACGGAGGGATTGAAGCCGCCCGGCGGGTGCTGGACCAGCTCTTCGCAATCCGTTCTTTCAACGTCGAATCCTACGTATCGACGGAGGAAAATCCGAAAGGTGCCCTCCAGGAGGAGATTCAATCCTGCGGCGAAGGGAATTTGCCCGAGTATGAAATCGTCGCCATCGAGGGATCCCCCCATGATCGCACGTTTGAAGCAGTCGTCCGGGTCCGGGGAGAAATCCTTGGCCGGGGGACCGGACCCTCCAAAAAGGCGGCCGAAACCGAGGCCGCCCGGGAAGCGTTGAAAATATACCGCCCCGAATAGCCGCGCTCCTCTCCGTGGAATGCTTGGGATCATTGTGTATCTGACACGTCAATACGGAACCGAGATATTCGTAGCGGAACGGGGAACCCGTTTCGACGGAACTAAGGATTAGGCCTAGGTTCCAGTTTCTCGACTTCCTTGACCAGTTCACAAGGGGTTGTATCCAATCCCTTAGAGAAAAGAAAGATCGAGTTCAAGCTGGGCTGCCTCTCACCCCTTTCGCAAAGGGAAATGAAATTTAGAGATAAACCGGTCCGTTCCGCTAGTTTTTGCTGCGACAAACCGGCTAATCCAACCGATTCCTTCCGCTTCAAAGCTCAGCAACAACATCTCGAACGCTTGACGCATTGATCCCCGCTCTAATAGTATCGCAAAAATTGCTCCCATGAAGATATTCCTGCTTTTTCTGACAATACCCCTGCTGGTGTCTTCGCTGACCGGGAGCACCCAAACTCTCTCCCCCGCAGCGGCGCGCTCGCAGGTGGACCGGGAAATGGCAGCCAGGCAAGCCAAGGCCGAACAGAAGCGCTCGGCTCTGCTTGCCGTTCCCGCCGAGGCGACGACGGAGAAGACCCTGGATGACGGACGGAGGCTTCTTTTTCGGCAGGTGGCACCGCCGCCAGCCGCCGCCCGGGCCATTGAGCCGATCCCGCGCGAAAGGACCGGTGACCGCTTCGCCGAATTCCTCCGACTGGAGGCCGAGCGCAAGCCACAACGGAACATTTCGCTCTCGGCTACGGTTTACGACCGCGAGGTCACCGAGATCCGCCTCTGGCACGAGGGCGAACAATACCGTGCTCTGAGCAACGTCGCTTTCAATCACCTGCAAACCATCGGGAACTTCGAAGACGAGACGGCCCACTGGAGCTTCTTCGGCATGGTGGTCAGCGTGCGTGCGGAGGACGAAGCCGAGGCAGCCGAACAGGCCCGGCGTTTTGGCGCAGCATATCTTCCCCGTGAGCGTCCGGACACAAGTGGATTTACTTCGTTGGAGGAACCCGAATACCTCGTCTATCCAGAGACGGACCAACCCGTCCCGAATGCAGTGCTGGTCAAGCTCGACGCCATCCACGCCTTCTACCTGGCCAACGAGCCGACCCTCGCTATCCGCCACCAACGCCGGGAAGCCCTTGCCGAAGCCCACCGCAAATGGCGCGAGGAGAATCCGCCGGAAGCCAAGGATAGCGTCGTCAACTTCTGGCCGATCCGAAGCAACTCCGCCGGAACACCAGCGGACCCGCCCAGGGGGAACCCCGCACCCAAAGGAGGTTCCCGATGAACTCCCGGATCCTCCTTTGCCTTTCCGCACTGGCCTTGCCAGTCATCGGTCCATCGATTGCCCAGTCCCCCGCACCTTGGCAGAACGAGGGGCAAAAACTGATCCAAGACCCGACTACCGGAGACATGACTCTCCAGTGGTGGGGCGAGTCCGGACGCACCTACTTTATCCAGATCTCAGAGGATCTGGTGGACTGGAACTACGTCCCCATCATCGAACCGGGGACGGACGATTGGGTGGAGTGGGGCTTTTCGTTCTCCTCGGACAGCCTGTTCCTTCGCTTGAACTATTCCGACATTCCCTCGACCGATCCTTTCTCGGACGATTTCGACGGCGACGGGATCTCCAACTGGGATGAATTCCAGGCCGGCACCGATCCCCTGAACCCCGATACCGACGGCGATGGCATACCGGATGGATGGGAGGTGGCCAACGGCCTGGACCCCCTCGATCCCGCCGATGCGGATGCCGATCCCGATGGAGACGGCTTTTCCAACCGGGTCGAATACCAGGCCGGACTCGACCCCCATGATCCCCTTAACGGACAAACCACCGCAGGGATCGCTCCCGCCGCGCCCCGCAACCTGAAGGTCACCGATGGCCCCGACCTCACCAGTGCGACCCTGACTTGGGAGGATCACTCCGACAACGAAGTCCTCTTCCGCATCGAGCGCAAGCGCTACGGCCAGCCCTACCAAACCGTCGGCATCGTGCCCGCCAACACCACCCAATGGACCGAGACCGGCCTCGATCCCGAAGTGATCCACATCTACCGCGTCTTCGCGGTCGGCAATTAAGCACCGGCACCCATGAGCGCAGCACCCAAGACCGCCTTCCGCCTCGCACCCGCCACCCTCCTGGCGGTCCTTGCCTTCGGCCTTGTCCACCCACTCCCGGCAGATACGGACTCCCCTCCCTCCAAAAAATCCCCCACCCAGGCCAATGACGATGAGGAACCCGACGGCTTGACCAATAGCCAAGAGGCCAACCGCGGAACCGATCCGAAACTTGAAGACACCGACGGCGACGGAGTGCCCGACCTAGAAGACGCTGTCGGCTATGATTCCTTTTTTACCTTCAAAGCCGTACCGGAAGGGCCGTATGCGGTGATTGACCTCGGAACTGCCCAGAGTGTTCTCGCATTGAACGACCGGGGAACGGTGGTGCTTGACGATGGAGACGACTTCCGAGTGCGCACATTGGGAGGGCAGGAACCCTCTACGAAAGAAGGTGTTTTTCTCGCCATTGACAACGCCGACAGAATCGGCTGGTTTGAACGGGTGGATGGATCGGTGGACTGGAGCCGTGTGCTGAATGCGGACAACAATGAGTGGAGCATTCCTTCTGCCCCCCTGCGGGATATCGCCCTGATAAACCGGGACGACAGTATCACAGGAGAGGTAATTGAGGACGAGGGGTGGTTTGAACGGTCCGACATTGTGGATGTGGAAAAGGGATCATACACGGTGAATTCTTTCTGGCTGTCCGACAACTCTCATCCGGTCGCTTTGGGATTGAATGGGAGTACTATTACATCGAATACGAAGGTCCATCTCCCACGGAACTGGAATCGATAGGTCAAGAGGGAGCGGAAACTGCCGCTGGTGCAGAATATCTCTTTGACGAGAACCGAGAAATGGAGGAGTATTCTTGGAGCTGGACCTACCATGAGAGCACAGAAGATGGCGAATCCGAGGGCTATCAGGTTTCGGCAGGAGCACCATCCTCCAATGAAACTCCCTCCTGGGTCTCGTTTAACGACGTCGAAGGATATGGGCCGGTCACGGTCATGTCGCCCTTGCTTCGAAATCGTAACGGCGACTGGGTCTCGCGAGAGATCAACGTTTTTGCTGATAGTACCGAAAGCACAGGTCGTATTGTTTTCAGCGACGGAACTGACCTTGATGTTCCCGATTTCTCCCTAACGGCCATCGGTCGCATTGATGACCAGGTGGGCCTGTGGAAATCCTGGACCGGAACAGACCCGGCCACCAACTCCCCACAATACCGCTTGAGCACCAGCAGCTTCGCTGCTGGATCGCCGCTTCGCAACGGCGACGACGGCCCTTCCGTTGCTGTGAATCAGATCGCCCGCAACGGCCTCTTCCAAACAAGCAGTGGCCTCTGGCGTAACGGCCGCATCCTCACCGCCAATGAAATTCTCGGTGAAAATTCCAAGTGGACCTCTCCATCCATATCCGCCCTTTCCGACAGCGGCAACTTCCTCGCTGGCACCGCCACCAATACCGATACCGGAGAAAAACATGCCGTCCTCCTACTCAAGGTGGACTTGGCCGTCCGAGATGATGGAGTCTCCATCCGTGAAAACGGGAACTTGGTTAAAGTCGGCAACTCTCTCGAATTTGCTCTTTCTTCGGACTGTTTTGAAAAGGAAGACTTGCTTGAGGACGTGATAACTTGGGAGTTTTGCCAGCTCGAAATGGATGGAGAGTATACCGAATGGGCAGCTTTCGGCGACCATGCAACTGGATCGACTTTCACCCATACCACTGAGATTGGTGGAATCTACCGTGTGCGAGCAGTTGTTGGAAATATCGGTAGCTTTGAGTTTTTAAGAAAAGAAGACGAGAAGGGGGGCGCTTACAACTGGGCATTCGGACCTGGCCTCAAAGGCGAACCGGATTCTATTGGAGTATGCCATAAACAGATACAGATAGACGTCTGTAAAGAAGCACAATCTTTTTATGCCAGTGAAGAATATGCCGCGAGATTTGCCGTGCCTGCTCAATATGGTTTTGGCGAATATCCGATAGCTGAGTACTCATCTATCAGATGTAATATTTTTGTTGCTCACCGCGCTACAGCAGCAGGTGCTACAGTTCCTGCTATTAATGGATACTTCAATGAATATCCGCCATTGGCGAACGAGTGGGCGGGAATTGAGGACACGAGTATTTGGCCAGGCGATCCGACCCGTATTGAAAACTGGCCAATACTTTCTTCGGCAGCTCGACCGCAGCCAGGTTGGATAATCGCACATCCTAACGAAGGAGACGCTGGGCACGTTGCAATTACCGATTATGATGGCGGGGGTATAGGAGCTGGAACTTCTGGAACAGTAAATAAACTCTTTTTCCAATTTTGGGATGGAACGTCTCGACTCAGATATTACGCGCCATGAAAATATTTATATTTAATATTTTCTTTTTAATCCCCATATTGGGTTTTTCGGCTACTGGACAAGAAGCTATTAGGAACTTACTTGAAGCCGTAGAGAATAATATCCCTGAACCTTATCGATCCCCTGTTGCTGCAGTTGAAATAAAGCATTCGTTAAATGACGGCGAAGCCTTTCAGCAGCTTGAGACTGAGATTATCTCCTCATGGCGAGAAATTTTGCCGATTCTCGGGGATATGGATATTAATGAGACAAAGAAAGCCTTGTTTTTTAAAGCTACACAGGTCTTGCCTCTCGAAAATTATTTAGAAATGTCTACGTTAGCAATGGACCGATGGGAGGCTGGAGACATAAGCAGGATGCAGGCTATGTGGATTTTGTTTCCCGCAGAGAAACACCTCCGCGATATGTGGACAATGGATGATCCACCAGAATCATTGGTCAATTTAGCTCACAAAGTTGCAAATATCTATCCTGATAAATCAAAAGACAAAGTATTTTTCGTAGAGTTCCTTCATAAGCATAGTCCATCTATAGTTGATGGCGCAGAAGAACAAGCATCGGGTTCTGATCAGAAAACTTTCAGGCAATCTCCAGTGCTCCGAAACGAAGTTAATGAATCCGCCAACCATATATCTGTTGATGCTTCTGAACAAGCTCCCGAGCAATCTTCCCGCTGGTGGATCCGGCTGGTCGGAGCATTGATCGTTCTCGGTGGCCTTGGTGTAATGCTTCGTCGTAAGAAATTCTAACTCCTGCCGCGAAAAATCCCAACCCCGATCCCCCGAGGCCGTATCGGACGCCCTTATGCCGCCCCAACACCCCCGCCCCGTCCGCGCCGCGAATATGGTCGGGCATGGGCCTGCGCGTTCGCACAAGAACTTTATGTCCAATCCGCTAATCGCCTCCGGTCGTTCCTCCCTGCATCGATTACCCGGCTGCCACTCGCAAGCTCCTTCGCCGGGCCGCAGTTTTGACATAAAGTGTAAGCACTTTTTTTCTGATCGTATTTTCGACCGAATTGGGATCGTAAAATCGGGGTATTTTTGGCCAAATTGGTCGTAGAAATCTGGAGTAAATTTGAGTTTATCTGCGACATGAGCCATTTTGGCGCGGATGGGGAAGCGGCTAAGAGGAGAATTGCGGATTTTTAGCTCATCGTAGGAGTTGCCCCTAAAAAACGGTGAAAATGGACACTTGTTTTACCATTTTGGTCGTAGGGATTAACAATCTGATGTATAGCCACTTGCATGGAAGAAAGCTATTCAAAACCGGTGTGACATCACGGTGAACATCGCTACGATCTCATTTCGGTGAAATTGCGGGTTTTCTACGACAAAAAATAAAAAACGCCCAAGCATGTCGTAGAGATGCTCCGAATTAAGAATTACGACGCTTAATTCGGTCAAAACCTGTGACAAAATACGATCAGAATTCGGGCGTTAACAGTTTCTTTGCCTATTGTGTTGCCGGTAGAAAGTGCGCAAATTCAGCACCCTTCCCACGACGGGAATCCGGATCACGCCTTCATCGGCCAGGGCTCCTGGAAGCGTATCTGGAAAGCCTCGGCAAAGGAGTCCGTTCCCAATGCGAGTCTGAGGTGTTCAAACAAATCCGCATGAAAGGACTCCCTGCCACAAAGGGGCGGGGCGCGAACCCCGCCCTGATTGCCCAGAAAGCGCTTGGCCCAGCGATAGGCACTATCGATCGAGAATCCCGTGCGGGCACTCTCCCATGCCACCGAAACCGCCCCGCCCAGGCGCGACCACTCCCAAAAAAAACGCGCAAGCACCCCCGCCTCCACACTGTGCCCCGGAATCGCCCGGCCCAGCCACACGCAAAAAGACCTCCCGCAGCCCGGACGCCCCTTGCGGCGCGAACTGCACCAAAACCGTATCCCCCGCAACACCCCCGTCTTCGTCCGCAATGCCCCGTGGTTGTTCAACACCCCCTTCGGCCTCTTCAACGGACCCGACTGCTACAACAGCCACCTCGCCGGCGATCTCGCCCACTGGACGCAAGTCCAGCTCTGGGATCGCCGCGTTTACACCCCCATGAACCCCGCCGTCGCCTGGCACCATTTCGCCCTAGCTAAATTACTATGATCACATCGACACAACGAACAGAACTTGAAGAGTCCGGATTCACGACCTGGAATTCCTTCATTGACCCGACCACCTTGGAAACGCTCCGCGATTATTATGACAAGATTCTTTATAAGGAGATCACCGACCGGTGGCACGATCCAAATCCAGGAAATGCAGGCCTCCAAGAATCACCTCTAATCAACCTCACCATAAACCTCCCCCTAAGCATGAGAAAACTAACTGGCATCCTCCTCCTCGCACTCCTCGCCCCCTTCGCAGCGGCGCAGGAAAATCCCTTCATCCCCACGGAAGAAAACAGCTGGGTGCCCGACCTCAGCGGCTGGAAGCTCGAAGCCGCGACCCATGAGCAAAAAGATGGAACGACCCTCGAAGGCTGGCGCATCGCCGATACCGGAAAGGCTCCCTTCAGGCTCGAAAGCATCGACGGTCGGATCTGGATCAACAACCCCGACCTGACCACTGCCTCCGCTCTCGACCCAATGGGTCGACCCGGCACCACGCTCCCCCTCGAACGCAGCGGCTCGACTGCATCTCTAACTCTGCCAACCGATGCAATCTATCTGATTCTGGAATAATGCCTAATCCGAATGGCTTAGTTAAGCAAAAGTAGAAGTGGCATCTTGCCGCTTGAAGGTGGCTGGAGGCCACTTCTACCCTCGATCGTAAGCCTTAACTAAGTGATGGTATGCACCCGCCGGATCGCGAGCCAGGATCCCTTAACCGCACCATGAATCCGAATCGC
>CAZWFJ010000082.1:0-17023 GCA_964633135.1 uncultured Puniceicoccaceae bacterium
AACGGTTTGGATTTTTCGATTTTGTCAGAAGCCCTTCTGTGCCCTCTGAAGGCAACCAGAAGCCACTCCGAGAAGGTCTGAGACTCAAAAGCAGGGCACCCCGGAAAAGCCCTCATCAAGCACTCCTGTGGGCCGTTGTTGGCCGGTCTGGCGCAATTTTTTTCTGAGTCTTTCCAACACCGTTCTGGGGTGCCGGTCTGGGGAGGTTTTTGGTGGTGTGGGGTGGGTCAGCGGGCTTCGAAGCGTCCGTCGGTTCGCTTGCGGACTCTGCGGCGCAATTCCAGGAGTAAGAGAGTGGCGTTTACGGTGGAGGAGGGGAGGCTGGTTGCGAGGGCGATCTGGTCGGGGTGTAAGATTTCGCCGCCGGCGAGGGTTTTGAGGAGGGTGGCTTCGTCTGCAGTGAGGTTGGAAAGGTCGGAGGAAGGGGGTGGCTGCGAGGAGCTGTTGTCGCCGAGAGGCAGTTCTTCGAGGCGTAATTCGTCCAGAATGTCGTCGACGCAGGTGATGAGGGTGGCACCGTCGCGGATAAGCTGGTGGCACCCGGCACTCGTGGCCTGATCAATCCGGCCGGGGATGGCCATGACTTGACGGCCCTGCTCGCCGGCGAAGCGGGCCGTGATGAGGCTGCCGCCTGAGATGTCGGTTTCCACCACGAGGACGGCCTGGCACATACCGGCGACGATTCGGTTCCGCATGGGAAAGGTCTGGCGGTTTGCGCGAAAGCCGAAGGGGAATTCGCTGACAATGGTTCCCTGTGAGCGAATTTGTTGGTAGAGTTCGAGGTTTTCCGGGGGATAGACGATGTCGCAACCGTTGCCAAGCACGGCGATGGTGCTCCCGCTGACCTCGAGGGCACCCTCATGGGCGGCGGCGTCGATTCCCCGGGCGAGTCCACTGACGATACAGACACCGCGGCGAGCCAGGCCGGAAGCGATCTCCCTGGCAGTGCGCAAGCCGTAGAGGGTGGTGCGGCGAGAACCGATGATGGCCACGGCGGGTTCCCGGAAGCAGATCTCGCCGAGGGCATAGAGGCCGATGGGCGGGTCGTAGATCTCGCGCAAAGGAGCTGGATAGGTCGGGTCGGTTTGGCGAATGAAGCTGGCGTGGTGTCGCTCGAGGAGTTTCTTTTCGCGCTGGAGGTCAAAGTGCTCCTCCCAGTGTCGAAGAGCCTGGGCAATTTTCGGGCCGACGCCCTCCACTGTGGTCAGTTCGCGATCCGTGGCACGGAGGATGGTCAATGGATCGGGGCCGAAGCGGTCGAAGAGCCTCCGGAGCGTAACCGGGCCGAGGTGCGGGATCCCATTGAGCACGATCCATGCATCGTTCTCGCTGGGGGTAGAGGTTGGCCCGGATTCCATGAACCCGATGCAAGGGGGCAAATCCCGGCGTGGCAATTCAACACGATAAAAAAAACGGCATCCGCGAACGGATGCCGTTTTGAAGTGTTAGAGGTTCGACCTGGAGTCCCGGATCAATAGTCGTCCATCTCCGCACCTGTCGCGGCGGCGGCTTCCTTCTGGGGTGTCTCGGTGATGAGACATTCGGTGGTGAGAAGCAATCCAGCCACGGAGGCGGCATTCTGGATGGCTGTGCGGGTGACTTTGGTCGGGTCCACTACTCCTGCAGCGAGAAGGTCTTCGTATTGGCCGGTGGCGACATTGAAGCCCTGATTGCCCTTCGACTTCATCACTTCCTGCACCTCGATGGCTCCGTCGAGACCGGCGTTGCGGCAGAGGCAACGCAGGGGCGACTCAATGGCCCGGCGGACGATGCGGGCACCAATGACCTCGTCACCCTCGAGTTCTCCGGCGAGCTTCTCAAGGACCTTCGCGGTGCGCAGGAGAGCGACGCCGCCGCCGGGGACGATTCCTTCCTCCACTGCGGCTCTCGTGGCGTGGAGGGCGTCATCGAGGCGATCCTTGCGCTCCTTCATCTCGGTCTCGGTGGCGGCTCCGACATTGATCACGGCGACTCCACCAGCGAGCTTGGCCAGGCGTTCCTGCAGCTTTTCGCGATCGTAGTCCGAGGAGGTTTCCTCGATCTGGCGGCGAATCAACTTCACGCGCCCCTGGATGTCGGAGCTTTTTCCCGCCCCTTCGATGATCGTGGTATTCTCTTTGGTCACAGTGATGCGCTTGGCCTTGCCGAGATCATCGAGTTTCACGTTCTCCAGTTTAATGCCGAGATCCTCGGTGATGAAGCGACCGTTTGTAAGGATGGCGATATCCTCCATCATGGCCTTGCGGCGATCTCCGAAGCCGGGAGCTTTGACCGCGCAGACGTTCAGGGTGCCGCGCAGACGGTTGACCACGAGGGTGGCGAGTGCTTCGCCGTCAACATCCTCGGCGACGACCAACAGCGGCTTTCCGGATTTTGCGACTTCCTGCAGGATTGGCAGCAGATCTTTCATGCTGGAGATCTTCTTCTCGAAGAGGAGCACGTAGGGATCTTCGAGGACGGTTTCCATGGACTCATGGTTGGTGGCGAAGTAGGGACTCAGGTAGCCTTTGTCGAACTGCATCCCCTCCACCACGTCGAGAGTAGTCTCGATTGATTTGGCTTCTTCGACGGTGATAGTTCCGTCCTTGCCCACTTTGTCCATCGCCTCGGCGATCATATTGCCGATCGTGGCATCCCAGTTGGCGGAAACGGTGGCTACCTGGCGGATCTCCTCGCGGGTATCGATCTTCTTGGAGAGCTTCTTCAACTCGCCTACAATGGAGGTGACCGCTTTATCAATGCCGCGCTTCACGTAGATCGGGTTGGCTCCGGAGGCTACGGAGCGCAAGCCCTCGCGGTAGATTGACTCGGCGAGCACGGTCGCGGTTGTGGTGCCGTCGCCCGCGTTGTCGGCGGTTTTCGAGGCAACCTCGCGAACCATTTGCGCGCCCATGTTTTCGTAGGGATCCGGCAATTCGATCTCCTTGGCGACGGTGACACCGTCCTTGGTAACCTTGGGAGACCCGAACTTCTTGTCAATGAGCACGTTTCGACCCTTCGGGCCGAGAGTCACGCTGACCGCGCGGGCCAGGGTCTGTACGCCGGTGAGAATTTTGCGACGACCGGCTTCGTCGAAGAGGATTTGTTTCTTGGCCATATTGGTAGGATTTTGAATAGTTTATTTGGATACAAAACGGGATCAACCGATGATCCCGAGGATGTCATCTTCGGAAATGAGGAGGAACTTGTCCTCGCCCAGCTTGACCTCGGTGCCGCCGTACTGGCTGATGAGGACGCGATCCCCGGCCTTGACTTCGAAGGCAACCCGTTCGCCCTTATCGTTGGTCTTGCCAGTGCCGAGAGCGATAACTTCGGCCTCCTGTGGTTTTTCGCGGGCGGAATCAGGAATGTAAATCCCTCCTCGCATGGATTCCGTCTCTTCGATTCGGCGAAGCAGAACCCTGCCGCCGAGCGGTTGGATAGCGGTGGATGTTTTTTCGGATTGTGCCGTTTTGGTCATGATTTTTTCGATTTTTTTGTGGATAGTGAATGGCCCGATTGCCGGACCGGTGTTGAATGGAAAATAGGAATCGCGGGAAATAGGACGGAACGGAACGCGAAACCAGGCAACTGCTTCAAACCCGCGATCAATCTTCTTGCCAGTAGCACCCCGCGTGCCGGGGAGCGCCATGCTTTCGCAACTAAATAATAATGAGCGCATTATAATTTCTCGGAAGGAGAATTGGGTGGGCAAGGTTCCGCTTGTGTGTTTCCCGATTGTGCCATGTGGCGCAGCGGCTTGTCTCAGCGGACTCATATTTTGGCACACTTCCGCACGGATCGGAAGATTTCCTCTGCGAACGTGGCCCGATTTCGATGGTCGGGTGTCCACCTGGATCTGGATTCTTCTCCGCCTGTTCCGCTCTCCTGCGGACACAAATGGCACTCAAATTGCTTTTCCGGATGAGTTTGGGTAATATAAAGTCATGAACCTATCGGAGACAGGACGGCGGCATCATCTCCCGCACGGGGATTTGGAGTTTTTGGCGCGGCAGCTCTCCCAGAACGAACCCGGAGCTGCGGCAGTTTTGCGATTGTTGGTCGATCCGGAAGAGGTAGACCAGCTGCTGGACGACCCGCGAGTTTGCGAAGCGGCTTTGTGCGCTGGGGGGACGCTGGAGATCTCCAAATTTCTGTATTTCTACCTTCTGGTGCGGCGGGTCTTTTTGGATTCTGGCCTGGAGGATCCGGATTTGGCGGATTACGTGGCGGTAGTCCTCGACGAGTTTTCGCTGGGTGGACGGACGCGGAGAGGCTCCCGTTCGGCGTTACCCTATGTCATCGATTTAGCCGAGGATTTGAGCCGGGCACCATCTGCCTATGAGCGATTCTTTCTCGCAGTGGAGATTGGCAATTTCCTGCTGGTTGCGACGGGGGTGTTCCACGCCCACTTGTCGGAACGCTCGCAACGGCGCGGGGCACCGGGGTTGGGCTATTACGAGGATTTCGGGGCCGGAGTTTTTCGGGAAGCCGGAAATCACCCGCTGGCCCGCGAGTTCTTCCTGGAGGAGCGGTTTCTCCAGATGAGCGAGACGTTTTCCTCGAGTCGGCGGGCACTGAACCGGCTTTCCGATCAATATATTCTGTGGAACTAGTGCCTCTCAGGTGGTATTGCGCCAGGGCCAGAGTTCTCACTCAGGCGGAGGCTAAACGCCGCAAGCGCCTGATTTCCAGCTTCATCAGGAGGGCGATGGCCAGGGCGAAGACAAAGGCAACCCCGAAAACATAGAGACTTTGCTGGTAGCTATGGGTCTGCTCGTAGACGTAGGCGTTGAGCATGGGGCCGACGATGCCAGCCAGGGACCATGCCGTGAGAATGAAGCCGTGGATGGTGGGCAGTTCCTTCAAGCCGAAGAGATCGCTGATGTAGGCGGGGATACTGGCAAAGCCACCGCCGTAGCAGGTCAGGATGAGGAAGGTGACGAGCATGAACGCGATTGGCGACCCGGTCAGGTTGGCCAGCAGTGGGAAGCAGACGATCTGGATGGCGAAGAAGGCCACATAGGTGTTGGAGCGTCCGATAAAATCCGACAGCGAGGCCCACATAATGCGTCCCAGGCCGTTGAAGAGGGAGATGCCCATGACGAGGAGGCTCGCCATCTCGACCGGTAGCCGCACCATTTCGTAGCCCATTTTCTTGGCCGTGGCGATCACAGCGATGCCGCAGGATACATTGATGAAGAGCATGAGCCAGAGTCCGTAGAAGCCGGGGGTACGAATGGCCTCCATCGCAGTCATCTCCCGAGCGGGTGCGGCCTTTGTCGCGCGTAGTGCGGCCTTGCTGCCAGCAAACCGCTCGGCGTAGCCGGAAGGCGGGGGTGCGATGTAGAGGGCACTCGGCACCATGACGCAGGCGTAGATGATACCGAGGAATAGGAAGGCCAGAGCGATGGACTTCTTATCGTAAATCAATGCGGTGTGGTAGGAACCCGTCGCCTCGATCAGTTCGGCATAGGCTTCCGAGTTCGTCTCTCCCGCATGATGTAGCTCGGCGGCTTTGGAATGCTGCTGCTTAAAGGCTGCTAACTCGGGTGCTCCCGTTGTTAGCGCGGTAGCGGCATCCGGTCCGGCCAGGAGGGCTTTGGTGTAGTCATAGCCGGTCACCTCTTCACGGAGGACCACCTCGGCCTGCATGGGGACAAACACGTCGATGAGCTTCGTGCAAATCAGTCCGCCGAAGCCGAAGCCCATGATGGCGAGGCCGGTGGCCAGCCCGCGACGGTCGGGGAACCATTTCACCAGCGTGGAAACTGGAGTGATATAGCCCACGCCGAGGCCGATGCCCGAAATCACCCCGAAGCAGAGGTAAAACAGAAGCAAGCTCTCGATCCAGACGGCCAGCCCGGATCCGATCAGGCCCGTGGCGAAAAAGGCGGCCGAGAGCAACCCTCCCTTCCTCGCCCCTTTCCGCTCGACGAAGCGTCCGAGGAAGGCTGCCGAGATGCCGAGGAAGAAAATGGCGATACTGAAGGCCATGGCGGTTTTGGTAGAGGACCAGCCAAGGGTGTTCTCCAGCGGCATCTTCCAGGCACTGTAGGCGTAGATCGATCCGATTGAAACATGAATGCCAACGGCGGATGCCGCGATGAGCCAGCGGTTCTTCGTCTTCATAAAATTCAGAGAGAAGCTATGGTTATCGGTCTCCGAGAGGCAGAGTCACCTTACCTGCACCCCATAATGGCCAAAAATACCGCGCACCCGCTCGATTTCGGAGGAGGTGGGAACGGGGGTGTTGGCCAGCTTGTAGGACATGCCCAGTCGATTGTATTTGTCCTCGCCCATCTTGTGGAAGGGGAGAATCTCAACCCGCTCGACATTGCCGAGGTCGCCGACGAATCGGGCCAGTCCCGCCACGTTTTCCTCGCCGTCCGTCAGGCCGGGCACGAGGACGAAGCGTATCCAGACCTTGTTGCCACGCGAATCGAGACGCCGCGCGAACTCCAGGGTCGGGTCGACGGGGACCCCGGTCACGATTTTGTGGGTTATCGGGTTGAAGCTCTTGATGTCGAGCAGGACGAGATCGGTCAGGTCGAGAAGTTCATCGCTCGCCTTGTGCCCGACAAAGCCGGAGGTGTCCAGGGCCGTGTGCAGCACTGCGGCCCTGGCCCGGGCAAACATTGCCTGTACGAAGGCCGGCTGCATAAGCGGCTCGCCGCCGCTGATGGTCAATCCTCCTTTCTGGATGAAAGACTTGTATCGAAGCACGTCGGCAAAGGCCTCGTCCACGCTTTTTGTCTCACCGGATGGCTTGCCCTGCGCGTCCGGGTTGTGGCAATACTGGCAACGGAGCGGACAACCGTGGAGGAAGAGAACGTAGCGCAAGCCGGGGCCGTCGACGGTGCCGCAGGTCTCGACAGAGTGGATGAAGCCGACCGTGTCCGGAGAGGGCGGGCTATCCGGGCCGGCAAAGGCGCAGCACGGCTCGGCGGAGGATTCAGCTGTGGCGATCATATTTTCGAAGATTCGCAGGCGGCAGTCGTCGTGCGGGGACAAGGCGGGAGAGGGGGCGAACCCCTCGAACGATTTTCGCGTGCTTGCGGAATGGCCTAGATCCGGTGGTGGAAGGTGCGGTTGATAACGTCGAGCTGCTGTTCTCTGGTCAGCCTGATGAAGTTGACGGCGTACCCGGAGACCCGGACGGTTAGCTGCGGGTATTTCTCCGGGTGTTCCATCGCGTCGTAGAGGGTTTCCTTCTCGAAGACGTTCACGTTGATGTGGTGCCCCCCTGACTCAAAATAGCCATCGAGAAGGTTGTTCAGGTTGGCGACGCGCTCGGCCTCCGACTTCCCCAGTGCCTCCGGTACAATCGAGAACGTGTAGGAAATCCCGTCCTGCGAGTGTTCGTAAGGAAGCTTCGCGACCGAGGCCATCGAAGCCACCGCGCCCTTCCGGTCGCGTCCATGCATCGGGTTGGCTCCGGGAGCAAATGGCTCTCCCAGCTTGCGCCCGTCCGGGGTGCTCCCGGTCTTCTGCCCGTAGACTACGTTCGAGGTGATCGTGAGGACAGACTGGGTGGGGGTGGAATTGCGGTAGGTCGGTTGCTTGCGGACCTTGTCCATGAAAGACTCGACCAGGCCGTTGGCCAGGGCATCGACGCGCTCGTCATTGTTGCCGTAGGCCGGATATTCACCGATGACCTCGTAGTCGACGGCGAGGCCATCCTCGTTGCGGATGACCTTGACCTTGGCATGTTTGACTGCGGAAAGGGAATCAGCCGCTACGGAAAGCCCGGCGATTCCGCAGGCCATTGTCCGGTGGATCACGGGGTCGTGGAGAGCCATCATGATATTTTCCGGACAATACTTGTCGTGCATGTAGTGGATAATGTTGAGTGCCTTGACGTAAGTTGCGGCCAGCCACTCCATCATCCCGTCGAAGCGCTGTGTCAGATCCTCGAATTCTAGGTACTCGCCCCTAAACGGGTTGCTCTCCGGGGCGACCTGCTCACCGCTCTTTTCGTCCCTACCGCCGTTGATCGCATAGAGCATGGCCTTGGCGAGGTTGGCGCGGGCACCGAAAAACTGCATTTGCTTGCCGATCCGCATCGCCGAGACGCAACAGGCGATCCCGTAGTCGTCTCCCCAATACGGGCGCATCAAATCGTCGTTCTCGTACTGGATGGAGCTGGTCTCGATGGAGACCTTGGTGCAGAAGTCCTTGAAACCCTGGGGCAGATCCTGCGCCCAGAGCACGGTCAGGTTGGGTTCGGGAGCTGGGCCGAGGTTATAGAGGGTTTGCAAGACGCGAAAGCTCGACTTCGATACCAAGCTCCGCCCGTCCTCGCCGAGACCACCGATACTCTCGGTCACCCAGGTGGGATCGCCGGAAAATAGTTCGTCGTAATCCGGCGTACGAATGAAACGGACGATGCGCATCTTCATCACAAGATGATCGATGATCTCCTGGGCTTCTTCCTCGGTGAGGCTGCCTTCCGAAAAATCGCGTTCGAAATAGATATCGAAAAAAGTGGAGCAGCGCCCAAAGGACATCGCCGCGCCGTTCTGATCCTTGACGGTACCGAGGTAGCCGAAGTAGGTCCACTGCACGGCTTCCTTGCCGTTCTTCGCAGGCCCCGCAATGTCAAAGCCATAGGCTGCGGCCATCTTCTTGAGATCCTTCAGCGCTTTAATCTGGTCCTGCGTTTCCTCGCGCTGGCGCACCCAGTCCTCGCTGAAGTCCTCGTCCTGGGTCTCTTGCAGGATGCGTTGTTTGTCTGCGATCAGGCGGTCAACTCCGTAGAGGGCCACACGACGGTAGTCTCCGATGATCCGCCCGCGGCCGTAGCCGTCTGGCAAGCCAGTCACGATCCCTGCGGAACGGGCCTTGCGGATATCGTCAGTGTAGCACGCGAAAACGCCGTCGTTATGCGTCTTGCGATGTTTGGCAAAAATCTCAGAAGTGCCGGGATCCATTTCGCGACCGTGAGCCTGCAGAGCCTTCTGCGCGATGCGCACGCCCCCATAGGGAAGCATTGCGCGCTTGAGGGGTTTATCGGTCTGCACGCCCACGACCTGCTCGAGTTCCTGGTTGATGTAGCCCGCACCGTGAGAGGCCACCGTACCGACGACCTTGGTGTCGGCATCAAGCACACCGCCCGCTTCCCGCTCCTGGCGAAGCAGGTCTTGCAACTCGACCCAGAGCTGTCGGGTCCGCTCGGTTGGACCGGTCAGAAAGCTGGCGTCGCCGTCGTAGGGAGTGTGGTTCGCTTGGATGAAGTCACGGACATCAATCCGGTCTTGCCAGCCTCCGCTGCGGAAGGAACGCCAGGCCGGGGTTGAGGCGGTGTCCGGTTCTCCGGTGTGAACAGGTTCTTTGGTTGATAGCATAACTGAAGGAGATCCTAACCGAACCAGGCACTGGAGTGCAATCAAATATTCTAATCTCTTTGCGGATGCGTTAAGCAGATTGCCTAATCCTCCGCAACGCGAAAACGACACCGCCTAATGGCATGGGTGTAACCACAAGTGCGGGGAGTGGGAGGGGCTTTCTTTGTCCTGAGCTTGTCGAAGGAATGCCCCGATTTCCGGCGGTGATGCCCCATTCGGGCCTCTGATATCGCGGGATAAACCCGCTCCCACGAATTCTCGAGAGGTCCCCGCACTTCTGGTTACACCCTAATGGCACGGGTTCCCCCTGCTTGAAAGGCGGGGGGAATCTCTCCGGTTAGAGTGATCTCTCCTGCGACCCACTTTCGTCGAGGGTCTGGCGCAGTGCCCGGCATGCCTCGCTCTCGAAGAAGGCGCGGTCTTTGTCAGAGAGTTGCTCCACCCCTCCAGAGGCTTCCTCGACGATTGCCTGGGGGAAGAATTTGCGCCGCAGCCAAAGGGCGACATGGACGAGGCCGATGAGCACGGGCACCTCAACAAGAGGGCCAACGACTGTGGTGAAGGCCACACTAGAGGCCACGCCAAAAACGGCAATGGCGACGGCGATGGCCAATTCGAAGTTGTTGCCCGAGGCCGTGAAGGCGAGCGTGGCGCTCCGGGAATAGTCGGCTCCGGCCCATCGGCCCATGAAAAAGCTGACGACGAACATCAGGGCGAAATAGCACGTGAGCGGCACAGCGATGCGGAGGACATCGAGCGGGAGCTCGACGATCGTGTCCCCTTTAAACATGAACATCACTACGATCGTGAACAATAACGCTATGAGCGTGATTGGCGAGATGCGCGGGATGAATTTCGTATCATACCACTCGTGTCCCTTGAGCGGCACGAGCACGAGGCGGCTCAGGATGCCCGCCGCAAAAGGGATGCCGAGGTAGATCATGACGCTGGCGAAAATCTCGGCAATGGTGACGTCGGCCACCGTTTTTCCACCAGCACCCTGCACCCCCGAGAGATCAATTCCGATCACCCCCGGAAGCCAGGTGATAAAGATATAGGCATAGAGTCCAAAGAAGAGAACCTGGAAGACGCTGTTGAAAGCGACCAGCCCGGCGCAGTATTCCGTATTGCCCTTGGCGAGGTGGTTCCAGACCAGTACCATGGCGATACAGCGGGCGATGCCGACGAGGATCAGCCCCACCATGTACTCCGGGTGGTTGTGCAGGAACAACGCTGCCAGTGCGAACATCAGCAGCGGGCCAACGATCCAGTTCTGCACAAGGGAGATGCCGAGGATCTTTGTGTTGGCAAAGACCTTGGGCAGCTGTTCGTAGCGCACCTTCGCCAAAGGCGGATACATCATGAGGATGAGTCCGGCGGCGATGAGCAGATTTGTCGTCCCCACCGTGACCGGCGCGAAGAAGCGCTCTGGATCTTCGATCAGGAAATAGCCGATGCCAACCCCGAGGGCCATGGCGACAAAGATCCAGACCGTGAGGAAACGGTCTAGAAGGGACATTTTCTTAGCGATTGAGTTTGTCATTGGATAAATTGCGGAGTGCTGGTTGATTGCGGAGGTGGCGCAAGCGATTGGTTTCGAAAGGTACGAAAGGTGTTAGTGTTAGTATAAGTGCTTTGGCCGTCCTAAAGAACCACCCCACCAGCTGGCGCTGGTCCCCCCCCTCCTTGGGAAAGGAGGGGAATCTGAATACTCAACCGAAAATTCCTCCCCTGCTTGCAGGGGAGGGGGACCGGCGCCAGCCGGTGGAGGGGTTCGGGTCCAGTATGTCTCATCCGCAAATGATTGTGCATATCGCTTAAACTAGTGCCGTTCCGATCGGTTTCCGTCTGCTAATCGATCATTCGCCTGTTCCTGCGTCCCGATAGCCGTCCGCGTAGGCCTCGAAGACGAGCTTGATCTGGTCCCGGATGCGGCGGAATGCCGCGATCTCGGATTCGTCCGGGCGGACCGCCTTAGGGGGATCCTCGAAGCCGTAATGGTGGCGGACAACCTGGCCAGGAAAGAGCGGGCAGGCGTCATTGGCGTTGCCGCAAACGGTAATGACCGTATCAATACCGGCCCCCATATAGCGGTCGAGATGCTTGGACTCGTGCCCTGAGATATCGATGCCGATCTCGCCGAGCACCTCAATCGCGAGGGGGTGAACGAAGCCAGCGGGTTTGGATCCCGCGCTGAAGACTTCGAGGAGGTCGCCCGCTGCATTGCGGAGGATGCCCTCGGCCATGTGGCTCCGGCACGAGTTGCCCGTGCAGAGAATGAGGATCTTTGGTTTTTGCATCAGAAGGTGAGAGGAGTTGGACAAGGTTTTATCGATAACGTTCTTCGGGAGCGGGTTCACCGCGTTTCTCCAAAAGTGTCAACAGCGGCAATCTGCCCCACACAGTTCCAGAATCTGCGGAGGAAGATCGCCGCTCCCGCACGTGGCAATAGCCCGAATCGTTTCTGCCCGCCGCGCCAGATCTGCCCGGAATACCGGTTCCTCGCCCCGCAGGTCTTGCAGGCACTTCAAGTTCGCCTCCAATACCGGACTCGGATGGTCGGCCAGGCGGTAGATCGTCCAGTTGTAGCAACGCTTGGCATCCACCGCCTCGGAGGCCCGAAGCGATTTCAAATGCCGCGAGATCTTCGGCTGATCCATCTCCAATACCGACGCCAGATGACAGACGCATAACGGACCCTCCAGCAGCAGATTTAGAATGCGCAGGCGGGTCTCATCACAGAGGCAACGATAGACGGAAAAAGAATTCATGCTTTCGAATATGCGGATATACGAAAATATGTCAAGGCGAAGTTTGCTTGCCGTGGCAACGGAAGCGCGCCCCGCCCTCAACAATTCTCCTCCCTGTTGCGAAGCAACAGGAGGGAGGTCGGCGGCAGCCGGTGGGGTGAATGGCACTAGTTTAAGTAGAGATCGACCTCTTACTCTTAATCATACTCGTAACCGTAATCGTAATCTCTATTCTTTAAATCATAAATCATTTTTAATCAGTTGCTTGGATTATTATTATGATTAAGAGCACGATTATGAGCTTGAACGGAAACTCCCTTAAAACTCCCTTAAACTAGTGCCATTCGCCGGTGGGGTGGTCTCCCCTCCTGCGATTCAATCTTCGATGTTGAACGTTCGATTTTCAATGTTCGCCCTCTGAATCCCGATTACGATTACGATTAGGATTACGATTACGATTAGGATTACGATTACGATTAGGATTGCGAAAAGGCAAAAATCCTCCTCCCCAGTAGCGGAGGCGGGAACCGCTTTTGGCCCGCCCGACTTACTGGCATCAAATATTTGCAAAAATCCGGCGATTTGTGCGATGCGGCACCTTTTGACATCGACAGCGGCAGCCACGTTACGGTATTGTCACAATCCATGAAAAAAATCCTACTAGCATCATTATCATTCGTTTTCGCTTGTGGCCTGTTCGGTCAGGCCCCGTCGAAATCCCGCCCGATTGAGCTGTCGATCTGGTCTCCCATTCAGCTCGGTGCTGAGACCGATGACGTCAAGGGGATCCGCTTGAACATCTTCTATGCGAAGAACAACGATCTCTCCGGTCTCGACCTCGGTCTATTCGGTCTGGGCTACAACACCGGGGATGTTGCCGGGGTTCAGTGGAACTTTATCGGCAGTGTCGTCGAGGGCGACATGATCGGCTGGCAGACCGGCCTTTACACCCACACAAAGGGTGAGTTCCAAGGCCTGAAAGGCGGGCTGATCAACCTTCAGGACGGTGATTTCTACGGCTGGCAGGCCGGGGCAATCACCCTTGCCGGAGCCAAGGTCGTCGGTCTTCAGACAGGTCTCTTTAACAAGGCCGGAGACATGCGCGGTGTCCAGTTCGGCTTTGTGAACTACTCGGAGAAGCTCTATGGCATCCAGATTGGCTTGGCGAACATCAACGTGGAAGCAGATCCGCTCTACTTCTTCCCGTTCATCAACGCTTCCTTCTGAGGAGGCTTCCATCCTGCACCCTTTTCAAGCCGCCCGGTATCCGGGCGGCTTTTTTTTGCCGAAATCCGGTCCGGGAAATGGGATTCGCCCGCAGTGATCGGAGACCAAGACCGGGCGCACCCAACCCTCTTCCATTAATACCCCGATGGGCTCCGTTGGATCTGCGATTACCCGATCCTTACAATCCGCGGGCGGCAAAGGCGAGTGCCTCCCCGACCTTCTCGAGATCCTCCTCGGTATGGCGGGCCGAGATGGCGGTGCGGACCAAATCTTTGCCCGGTGGCACTCCGGGAGCCACGGACATGACCGTAAAGACGCCCCTGGACAGGAGATCCTTCCAAAACGAGTACACCCGTTCCTTCGTGCCGAGAACGATTGGCATGGCCGGGGTTTCGCTGCCCCAGGTGTCGAGGCCGAGGTGGTCGAGCATCTCCTTGTAGCGCCGGGTATTGCTCCAGAGCCGCTCCAAATGCTCCGGCTCCTCTTGCAGAACCCGCAGCGATGCGAGCGCGCAGGCTGCCTGCGAGGGAGAGATCGCGGCACTGAAAATGGTCTGCTTCGAATGGGTGCGGAGAAATTCGACCATCTCCCGCGAGCTGGCGACATATCCCCCCGTGCTGGAAAGTGCCTTGGAGAAGCTGCCCGAGATCACGTCCACTTCGGACTCAAGGCCAAAGTGGGCCGCCGTACCCCGACCGCCCGGCCCCATGACCCCGAAACCGTGGGCATCATCCATGACCGAGAAAAGATCGTTCTCCCGGGCGACCTCCATCAGCTCCGGCATTTTTGCCACGTGCCCCTCCATGGAATATACGCCTTCGAAGAGGAGGAGCTTCGCCCGCTCTGGATTCTCGTGGGCGAGCACGTCGCGTAAATCGTCCGGGTTGTTGTGGATGAAGCGCTCGGCGGAAGCTCCGCTGAGATGGATGCCGGACCAGAGCGAGGAATGCACGTTTTTATCGACCACGATGAGATCGCCCCTCTCGGCAAAGGTGGCCACCGCCGACATGCAGGAGAGATACCCGGCGGCGTGAACATGGCAGGCTTCCTTGCCGATGAAGGCCGCCAACTCTTCCTCCAGCTCCGTGTGATAGGCACGGCTCCCGTTGGCCAGGCGGGCACCGGTCGTACTGCTGCCCCACTTCTGGAGGGCGGCCTTGCCCGCTTCGAGCACTTTCGGGTGATTGCCCAGCCCGAGGTAATCATTGCTCGAAAGCATGATGTAGGGCTTCCCCTCGCGCCAGACTCGCGTGCCTTCCTGCCGGTCGAAAGTGTAGTAATACGGGGCGTATTTCAGGCGGAGCTTCGTGACGGAGTCGTCCTCACACCTCCGGGCAATCCGGCTTTTTTGATTCTTTCGACTCGGGAAAATGGCCATGTTTTTGTATTGAAATGCGTACGGGTTGGTTGCGGAAATCTCCGTGGCGGAGGCCGATCAGTCAAGTTTGTCTGCCACCGGAAAACTCCCCAACACCTTTACCAAGGGACAGGAGGAACGCAACTCTTGCAGGACTTCGGCTACCTCCGGCGCAAATTCGTGGCCGGCAAACTCAATGAAGAACAGATAGTCCCACGCCTTTTTGCGGCTGGGGCGGGACTCGATCCGGCTGAGATTGATACCCTTCGCGGCGAAAGGGTCGAGTGCCTTCTGCAAGGCTCCGGGCTTGTCGGCCAGGGAGAGGACCAGTGCCGTGCGGGCTCGGTCCGCAGGGACGGGCGGCGCATTCTCCGGGCGACCCAGAACCAGGAAACGGGTATAGTTGTTGCGAACGTCCTGAATCCCCCGCTCCAGCACGGGCAAGTCGAACTCGGCAGCGGCGAGCGCACTGGCGATGGCGGCCGAACCCTCCTCCTGCGCCGCAATTTTGACGGCCCCGGCGGTGCTGGTCGCGTCAATGAGTTCGGCGTTTGGCAGATTTCTGGCCAACCAGTTGCGACATTGCCCCAGCGCCTGATCCTTGGAGTAGATCCGGCGGATTTTATCCAAAGGCTCTTTGGCGATTAGGCAGTGCTCTATGCTCAGCCTTCGCTCGGCAATAATCCGCAGGTCCGCATCGACCAGCGAGTCGAGTGTCGCAAACACCGAACCCTGGATCGAGTTTTCGACCGGGGCGACTCCGTAGTCAACGGAGCCGCGCTCGACCGCGAGAAAAATTTCCGGAATCGTCCGAAACGCCCGAAACTCAACGCTGGAACCAAAACATTCCCGGGCTGCTTGGTGCGTGAAGGTCGCCTCGGGTCCGAGAAAGCCGATCACCAACTGCTTCTGCAGCGAAATCGAAGCCGAGATGATCTCCCGAAAAATCCGGCGCAGGGCACCCTCCGGAAACGATCCATCCCCGGATTGCTGCGCCCGCGACAAAACCTCCTCCTCCCGCGAGGGATCGAAAAACGGCATCCCGTCGCGCACCTTGGCCTTTCCAATCTCAGACGCCAGGCGGACGCGCTCGTCGAGCAAAGCCACCAAATCGGTGTCGATTCGGTTGATCCGTTCCCGTAATTCCCGCAACGATTCGCTCATGGTGCCCCCTCCATTGCACGGACGACGGACTCATCTTCGCCCGTCATCGAATCCGCCGACTCTTCCTCCGCACGGGCCTCCGCCTCCGGCAAGCCCATATCGGAAGCGTGCAGGGTTTCCTGATCCTCGTTCTCGCTGAGCCAGGCGTCGAGCCTTGCGGGAGAGAGCACATCCGACGCCGGAAGATCCTCCACCGAGCGGATGCCACAGAAATCAAGAAACTTGTCCGTCGTGCCATACACCGTCGGACGTCCCGGCAACTCCGCCCGGCCCACCGCCTCAACCAGGTCGTGCTCCGTCAACCGGGAGAGGGCACTATCGGAAGAAACCCCGCGCACCCGTTCAATGTCGGCCCGGGTCACTGGCTGGCGGTAGGCGATGATCGAAAGGGTCTCCATGGCAGCCGCGCTCAAACGCGCCGGGCGAGGCTCCTTGCGAAGCAACCGCACTGCATCCGCAAAGATCGGACGCACGACCATGCGAAACCCGTCGGCTGTTTCCGCGAGGTCATAGACCGAATCCGCCGCCCGCCACTCGTCCCGCAGCTCGCGAATGATCTCCCGCAGACGGGACGTGCCCGGCGGCGGAGGAATGACTGCCTCTCCCGGCAACTCCTCGCCCTCCGAACCCCCTCCCTCGGCATCCGCCAGCGACTGCTCATGCGCCTCCGCCAGCACCCGGTGCAACTCGCGCACCGGAAGCGCTTCCGAAGTCGAGAACAAGAGGGCCTCAATGGTTTTTTTGAGAGTGGCGGACATAAAAACCGTCCTTGATAGAGAGGATTTCCGCCCTCCACAACCCCTTTTCTTGTGGCAAGCGGGAGTTGTTGGGGAAAGGCTTCAGCGCCCACCCGAACCGGCATCGCGCTTCCCGTATTCCCCGGACTCCCCGCGTAGCCGCAGCTCGGCAGTCGATTCCCATCCAAGGCTGAAGCCATGCCCAACGTAGGTGGGTTGCTTCAGCACCCACCCGAACCGGCATCGCCGCTTCCCGTATTCCCCGGACCTCCCGCGTAGCCGCATCTCGGCAGTCGATTCCCATCCAAGGCTGAAGCAATGCCCCACGTAGGTGGGTTGCTTTAGCGCCCACCCAAACCGGCATCGCGCTTCCCGGACTCCCCGCAACTCGGCAGTCGATTCCCGGGCAAGGCTGAAGCAATGCCCCACGTAGGTGGGTTGCTTTAGCGCCCACCCAAACCG
>CAZWFJ010000082.1:17123-17471 GCA_964633135.1 uncultured Puniceicoccaceae bacterium
GCATCGCGCTTCCCGGACTCCCCGCAGCACCGCAACTCGGCAGTCGATTCCCGGGCAAGGCTGAAGCCATGCCCCACGTAGGTGGGTTGCTTCAGCACCCACCCGAACCGGCATCGCCGCTTCCCGTATTCCCCGGACCTCCCGCGTAGCCGCGGCTCGGCAGTCGATTCCCATCCAAGGCTGAAGCCATGCCCCACGTAGGTGGGTTGCTTCAGCGCCCACCCGAACCGGCATCGCCGCTTCCCGTATTTCCCCGACCTCCCGCGTAGCCGCAGCTCGGCAGTCGATTCGCGGGCAAGGCTGAAGCCATGCCCCACGTAGGTGGGTTGCTTTAGCGCCCACCCGAAC
>CAZWFJ010000083.1:0-17468 GCA_964633135.1 uncultured Puniceicoccaceae bacterium
GTCAGCGAACAAAATACCGTGGGCATATCGCTATACTTATTTTCTTCCAGGCCCTTAGCCTCGGGATGCTGCATAAAAAGACATCTGCGATCGAAAATTTCAATCTTGAGATGAAACGCTGCCTATCAAAGACTTCTGAATCTAAATAAAAATACCGCGCGGGATTGGGTCGGGGTTTCAATCAGGATCTACTGGCGTGGTCCTTGCGGGTTAATTCGACAAACTCCTGGATGGATCGTACGCCTACCTCTTTATTGCGGAGGGCCCGGATTCCTTTTACGGCTGCTGCGGCACCGGAGAGGGTGGTCATGATGCAGATCCTGTGGAGGATAGCTTCCCGGCGGATGACCCCCTCGTCCTTGCGGGGCATCATGCCTATCGGGGTGTTGATGATCATCTGGATCTCGTGGTTCTTGATCAGGTCGGAAACATTGGGTCGGCCCCCGTCGCTGATCTTCTCAATGGCGGTCACCTCGAATCCTTTCTCTCTCAAATAGCTGGCGGTGCCCCGGGTGGCGACGATCTTGAACCCGAGATCGACCAACTCGCGGACGATTTCGACGCTCCTCAGTTTATCCTGTGGCTTCACGGACAGGAAAACATTGCCTTGCTGGGGAAGGGGAGGTTGCACGGCCATCTGGGTTTTGGCGAAGGCGATGCCCAGATCCTCGTCGATCCCCATGACCTCGCCTGTGCTCCGCATCTCCGGGGTCAGTACGATCGGGGCACCGAGGAATCGGGCGAAGGGGAAAACCGATTCCTTAATCGCGAAGTAGGGCGGAATGACCTCGCGGGTGAAGCCGAGGTCGGCGAGTTTCTCCCCGGCCATAATGCGGGCGGCATACTTAGCGAGGGGAACGCCCGTGGCCTTGCTGACAAAGGGTACGGTACGGGAGGCACGGGGGTTGACCTCGAGGAGATAGACCTCGCGATCCTTGATGGCGAACTGGATATTCATGAGGCCGATCACCCCCATGGATTTGGCGAGCGAGTGGGTCGCCTTGCGCATCTCCTCAATCATCTCGTCGTCAAGGGTGTGCGGAGGAAGGACCATGGCGGCGTCACCGGAATGGACCCCGGCGTACTCGATATGTTCCAACATGCCGCCGATCACGGTGGTTTCGCCGTCGCTAATGCAGTCGACATCCACTTCGATCGCGTCTTCGAGGAACTTGTCGAGGAGGACCGGCTTGCCGGGGGCGGCATCGAAAGCCTCGCGGACAACCGATCTGAGTTCTTGCATATTGTAGACGATGAACATTCCCCGGCCTCCGAGTACAAACGAGGGACGGAGGAGCACTGGAAACCCGATCTCTCCGGCCATCTCGTAAGCCTCCTCGGGGGAGAGGGCGGTGTTGTTGATGGGCTGTTTGAGGCCAGTTTTTTCCAGGACGGCCTTAAAGCGGCGCCGATCCTCGGCGAGGTCGATATTGTCCGGTGAGGTGCCGATAATCTTCACCCCATGCGCCTTCAGGTCGGAGGCCAGGTTGAGGGGGGTCTGGCCGCCGAACTGGACGATGACCCCGTCGCATTTTTCCTGCGAATAAATTTCGAGAACATCCTCCAGGGTCAGCGGCTCGAAGAAGAGTCGATCCGAGGTATCGTAGTCGGTCGAAACCGTCTCCGGGTTCGAGTTTACCATGATGGTCTCGTAGCCGGCCTCGCGCAAGGCGAAGGAAGCATGCACGCAGCAGTAGTCAAACTCGATCCCCTGGCCGATGCGGTTGGGGCCTCCGCCGAGGATCATGATCTTCTTTCGGTCGGAGGGAGTGATCTCGTTCTCGTCGCCGTAAGAGGAATAGAAATACGGGGTATAGGCTTCAAACTCGGCCGCGCAGGTATCCACGAGGCGATAGGTGGTGTGGATGCCGTAGTCCTCGCGTTTTTTGCGGACGGTCTGGCGGGTCGTTTCGCAGAGGCGGGAGATTTGCTGATCGGAGAACCCCATTTCCTTGGCGCGGCGCAGTTTTGTGGCATCGAGGTCATCGAAGCGGGTATTGCGGAGGGATTCCTCCATGTCGCAAATCTCCTTGAGCTGATGGAGAAACCAGCGGTCGATCCGGGTGATCTCGTGAATCTCCTCGATGGAAAACCCGGCGCGGAGGGCGTTGCGAACCTGAAACGGGCGGGTGAATGTCGGTCGGGCGAGACTGGCGCGAATCTCCTCCGGTTCATGGTTATTCCAGCGGTCGTCGGCGAAGCCCTCGACGCCGATCTCCATTGAGCGAAAGGCCTTTTGGAACGACTCCTTAAAAGTGCGTCCGATGGCCATGGCCTCTCCGACGGACTTCATGGACGAGGTCAGGGTATCGTCCGCTCCGGGGAATTTTTCGAAGGTAAAGCGGGGGATTTTGGTCACCACGTAGTCGATACTGGGTTCGAAGGAGGCGGGCGTCTTGCGGGTGATATCGTTGGAAAGCTCATCGAGGCTGTAGCCCACGGCGAGTTTGGCGGCGATCTTGGCGATTGGGAACCCGGTGGCCTTCGAAGCGAGGGCGGAGCTGCGCGAGACCCGGGGGTTCATCTCGATCACGACCATGCGTCCGGTCTCGGGGTCGACGGCAAACTGGATATTGCTCCCGCCGGTCTCGACTCCCACCTCGCGGATACAGGCGAAAGAGGCGTCCCGCATCAGCTGGTATTCCTTGTCGGTCAGGGTCATGGCGGGTGCCACGGTGATCGAGTCCCCGGTATGCACGCCCATGGGGTCGAAGTTCTCGATCGAGCAGATGACCACGCACTGATCCTTATGGTCGCGCATCACCTCCATCTCGAATTCCTTCCAGCCGAGGAGACATTCTTCGATCAAGACCTCGTGTACGGGAGACAGTTCGAGGCCATTAGTAACGATATCGACAAACTCCTCCCGGTTGTAAGCGATGCCTCCTCCGCTGCCCCCGAGGGTGTAGCTCGGGCGGATGATAAGGGGGAACTGGCCCAGTTGGGCAGCTGCGTCTTCGGCCTCCCGGAGGCTGGAGACGGTGCGGGAGTGGGCTACGTCGAGTCCAATCTTGAGCATGGCCTCCTTGAACAGTTCGCGGTCCTCCCCCTTCTCAATCGCGGCAAAATTGGCCCCAATGAGCTGGACATTATATCGTTCGAGGATTCCGAGCCGCGAGAGATCCATGGAAAGATTCAGTCCCGTCTGTCCCCCGAGCGTTGGCAAAAGGGCGTCGGGGCGTTCCTTCGCGATGATTTTTTCGAGGATCTCCGGGATGAGTGGCTCGATGTAGGTAACATCGGCAAACTCCGGATCCGTCATGATCGTAGCCGGATTGCTATTGACCAGAATCACCCGGTAGCCCTCCTCCCGCAAAGCCTTGCACGCTTGCGCACCGCTATAGTCGAACTCGCAGGCCTGACCGATAACAATCGGCCCGGAGCCGACGATCAGGATGGTTTTTAAATCCTCTCTTTTTGGCATTTGGGAGAAAAGATGAAGGATCGTCCCCGCAGGATGAAGCAAAATCTTCCGTTTGTTTGGGAATCGGACGGAGTTTCTCTGTGTGGGGTAAGTAGAAGTGGCTTTTCAGGTGACCTTGAGTCCGTCGAAAGGCAGTCGCTTTCCTTCCTCCGCAAGCGGTAACTTGCCATCGCGATGTGGGTTGCCCCCCCGTTTGGAATCGCGCATGGGGTGCGTACTCGTGGCAATTTGAGCACGCCGGAGAGCTTCGGAATATTGATTCTCAGTCTCGAAGATTTTCAGAAAAATTTGAACAAAAAGGTTGCGCGCCGAGAAATCGAATCGCTAAGGTTTCCTAGTAGTTTTATTTATTTCACCCGCTGACGAGGCGGGTTTTTCGCACAATAATTTCCAACCTGAGATCTTCGAGAATTGAAACGGTCATCCTTTCTAGGACGCTTGGCAGCAGGCATTGGTGCTGTCTTCCTCATCACCCGCTCCCGGGCCTTGGCGAAGTCGGAACAGCCTGAGACGGCAGGGAACGGGGCTGGCGATACTTTTTTTCGCCCGGCTCGGCGGAGTGTGGTGCGGTCGGTCGAGGGCACGCGGTAAGGTCTCATGGCAAACGTATTTCCTTCCTGGGTTAATCGCGCGCCTCTTCGCGTCATCGGATGCCTTCTTCTTGTGGTAGGGGGAATCATTGCCGGGATTACCTATTACATGACCCCGAAATGGGCGCGGGTCGGTTATGAACCCGTCCAGCCCGTCGCGTTCAGCCACGATCTGCATGTATCCCAATTGGGGATGGATTGCCGCTATTGCCACACCTATGTCGACCGCTCCGAGCACTCGAATGTGCCGGCGACCCACACTTGTATGGCTTGTCACAGCATGGTGCAGACGGACTCCCCTGCCTTGCAGCCGGTGCGGGACAGCTACGCCACGGGCCAGGCGATTCCGTGGGTACGCGTTCACAAAACTCCGGATTATGTCTTTTTCAACCACGCGGTTCACGTCAACCGGGGGATCAGCTGTGTGGAATGTCACGGCGAGGTGAACGAGATGGAAGTGGTTTATCACGCGAAGTCTCTCTCAATGGCTTTTTGCCTCGAGTGTCACCGAAATCCCGAGCAGTACATTCGGCCCCTGGACAAGGTTTACGATCTTGCCTGGACCCCGGAGTCCCGCGAGGCTCAATTGGAGCTGGGTGAGGAACTCGTTCAGCACTGGAAAGTCAACCCGCCGGAGTCCTGCTCTGGATGCCACCGATGAAGGAGGAGATGGATAAAGAATTCAAGGCCCTGGAGGGCAAGACCGGCTCCCGCTATTGGAAGAGCCTCGACGATCTGGCCGACACACCGGCATTTCGAGAGTGGGCGGAGCGCGAGTTTCCGCAGGGAGCTTCGGAGATGCAGGGTGTCGATCGTCGGCATTTCATGAAGATCATGGCCGCTTCGTTCGGCCTTGCCGGGGTGGGTTTGACCGGTTGCCGTCGCCCGAAGCACGAGATCCTTCCCTACGTCCAGCAGCCGGAGAACATTATCCCCGGGGTTCCGCAGTACTATTCATCCTCCTGTCCGACTCCGTGGGAAAACGTCCCGGTGATCGTGGAGACGCACCAGGCCCGACCGACCAAGATCGAGGGGAATCCCAGCTACCGTGCCGGGGGTGGTGCGACCGACAGTTTCACCCAGGCCAGCGTGCTGGATCTCTACGATCCGGCCCGGGCCAAGCGCAACGTGCGCGGTTCGAAGACACTGGACCGGGCTGCGGTCGAGGATTTGCTGGTCGAATGGTCCGGTCAGTTGGCCGATTCGAAGGGGGCGGGATTTGCCTTCCTGGCCGAGCGCAGCACCTCGCCGAGCCGCCGGGCACTGGTGGCGGAGCTGAAGCAGAAGTTCCCCCAGGCAATCTGGGCAGAGTATGAGCCGCTGGACTATTCGGCGGCGGATCGGGCGGCGGAGACCTACTGGGGCCAGCCGGTCCGGGTGTTGACAGACTACTCGAAGGCGCGCCGTGTCCTGGCCGTGGGCAGCGATTTTCTCGGCAAGGAACCCGGATCGATCCAAAACACCCGGGCTTTCAGTCGTGCCCGCAAGGTGGACGATCCGAAGCAGGCGGACAAGATGAGCCGACTCTACGTTGTCGAGGCGGACTTTACCCTGACCGGAGCAATGGCCGATCACCGACTGCGCCTATCCGCCGCTCAAAGAGAATCTCTCCTCGTGGCGCTGGCGCAGGAACTCTTGCGCATGGGTGCCGGCGGGAACGGGGACCTGGCCAGCCTGGTGAATGGCATGTCGGTCGACGACTCGATCCCGATGGAGTGGGTGAGCGCTTGCGCGAAGGATCTCCTGGAGCACAAAGGCCAATCGGTGGTTTCGGTTTCGCCGGGAGCACCGGCACCGGTCCAGTGGATGACCTTCTTTATCAATGATCTTCTTGGAGCGCAGGGCCAGACCCAGCACCTGCTGAAAGCACCGGCTTCGGATGCGGCCAGCATCTCGGATCTGGCAGCGGAATTGAAGGCGGGCAAAGTCGACAAGCTCTTTATCCTCGGCGGAAATCCGGCCTATAACGCGCCGTCCGATCTCGACTGGCCGCTGATGCAGCAGCGGGCTGGAGAGGTGATCCGCTTTGGCTATTGGACCGACGAGACTTCGGCGTCTGCCGGGACGAACATCCTCCTCCCGCACTATCTCGAAACGTGGGGCGACGGGGAAACTCTGGACGGGACCTACGTGCCGGTGCAGCCGATGATTGAGCCGCTGATGGATTCCTTCAGTGAACTGGAAACCCTGGCCCGCCTCTGCGGCAGGGAGGAAACCGATCCCTACGCCATTGTTCGGAAGACCTTTGCGGAGCGCTCCGGGGGTTCGGAAGCCGGATTCAACACTTTTCTCGCCGTAGGGATTCTCCCGGAGAGCGGCTACGACGAGATCGCGCCAACGGTCGCCGCCAGGGCGGTGATTCAAGCCATCCAGACCGACCCGTCTCCCGCCTCCGGGGCCGCTTCGGCCAAGAATCTTGAGGTGATCTTCGCTCCCAGCGGCCACACGCTAGACGGGCGTTACGCCAATAACGGCTGGCTCATGGAGCTGCCGGACTCGATGACGAAGCTGACCTGGGACAACGCGATCCTGATCAGCCCGCGTCTGGCCAAGGAGCTGCAGGAAGAGACCGGAATCGATATCTTCCAGGATCCCACCTTACTGACCGCGACCGACCAGCTCCAGCGGAACACGGCTCAATTCAAGCGGGGCAAGGAGCAGGCGCAGGTCGCCGTGCTCAGGGTAAACGGCACCGAATTGCGGGGACCGGTCCATGTTCTCCCCGGCCTCGCAAACTACTCGGTTGTGGTCCCGGTCGGATTTGGTCGTGACATCAGCGGCCCGGTCGGACAGGGAGTTGGCTTCAACGCCTATCCGGCCATGCCTACGACCGATCGATGGGCAAGCTCCGGCGCGCGGATCGAACTCACTGGCGAGGTGTATCCCCTGGCAAATACCCAGGAGCATTGGTCCATGGAGGGGAGAGCGCTGCTGCGCGAGGGATCTGTCCAGGAGTTTGCCGAGTCGCCTAACTTCGTCGATAAGATGGGTATGGAGTCTCATTCGCCGCCCATCTACGGCAAGGACAAGGACAAGCCTCTCGAATACAAGGTTTCGGAGATTCCCAAGGGTGGCTCGCTCTACAAGACCCCCGACTTCACGGCCCCGCAACAGTGGGGGATGGCCATCGACCTGAACCTCTGCACCGGGTGCAACGCTTGCGTGATCGCCTGCCAGAGTGAGAACAATATCCCGATCGTCGGGAAGGATCAGGTCCTACGGGGCAGGGAGATGCACTGGATTCGCCTCGACCGCTACTTCGCCTCTCAGGAGGAGGACGAAACCGGAATCCCGGAGGAGGTCCAGGTCGCCTTCCAGGGAATGGCCTGCGCGCACTGCGAGCTGGCACCCTGCGAGATGGTCTGCCCGGTCAACGCTACCGTTCACGACGAGCAGGGGCTTAACGTGATGGCCTACAACCGCTGCGTCGGCACCCGCTATTGCGCGAACAATTGCCCGTATAAGGTTCGCCGCTTTAACTTTTTTGACTGGAACAAGCGCTCGGATGGGCATTTCTACGAAGGCCCACTCGGCCCGTCGGGACCGGCCAAGCCCGTCAAGATGCAGAAGAACCCGGACGTGACCGTCCGGATGCGCGGGGTCATGGAGAAGTGTACCTACTGCGTCCAGCGGATCGAATCGGCCAAGATCGACCAGAAGGTTAAGGCAAAGGACTCGGGCGACATTCTCGTACCCGACGGCACCATCAAGGTGGCCTGTCAGCAGGTTTGCCCGGCGGAAGCGATTTCCTTCGGCGACCTCATGGACACGGAGTCGGAAGTTTACCGATGGAAGCAGTCCCCCCGTGACTATTCGGTGCTGGGCTATCTCAACATCCGCCCGCGCACGACCTACCTCGCCAAGCTGCGCAATCCAAATCCGGCCATGCCGAAGAAATATCGCTACGAACAGCCCTTCGGACGGATGGATTACGAAGAACGATACGGCCACGGGGGCGAGCACGGCGATGACCATGGGGCCGATTCCCACGACAAGAACCACGGCGCGATGAATGGTGCCTGTCACCCGGACCCGGCACCGCACGGAGATTCGACCCCCACTTGATCTAACCGGAAGAGTATTTGACCCGACATGCCAACTTTAGCGGAAGCATCCGATAACACGCCCCGAGCGGCGGTCCTCGATCAGGTGAAGCCGGTCGATCTGCCCCGGCGGCCCCTGGTTCTCAATGACCGTAGTTACAATTGGGTGACGGAAAAGGTCTGCGGGATCGTCGAGGGCAAGACCCCCACCTGGTGGTGGATCTCCTTCGCGATCGCCGGAGGCATGGCCAGCTTTACCCTGATGGGGCTGATCTATCTCGTCTCGACCGGAGTCGGGGTGTGGGGACTGGCCAACCCGATCAACTGGGGCTGGGCCATTGTGAACTTCGTCTTCTGGATCGGGATCGGGCACGCCGGGACCCTGATTTCGGCCGTACTTTGCCTGCTCAAACAGCGATGGCGCACCTCGATCAACCGGACGGCGGAGGCCATGACCATCTTCGCGGTCGTGTGCGCCGGGATCTTCCCGCTCTTCCATGTAGGGAGGGTCTGGTTCGCCTGGTGGCTCTTCCCGCTCCCGAACTCGAACTGGATCTGGCCGAACTTCCGCAGCCCGCTTGAGTGGGATGTCTTCGCGGTGTCGACTTACGGCACCGTTTCGGCACTCTTCTGGTACATGGGTATGATCCCCGACCTCGGCACCCTCCGGGACCGGGCCAAATCCGCCTGGCGGAGGATTTTCTACGGAACCCTGGCCATGGGTTGGCGCAATTCGAGCCGCCACTGGCACAATTATGAGATGGCCTACTTACTCCTGGCCGGCCTCTCGACCCCGCTGGTGCTCTCCGTGCATACGATCGTTTCGTTCGACTTCGCGGCTTCGATCCTGCCTGGGTGGCACACGACCATCTTCCCCCCTTACTTTGTGGCCGGTGCCATTTTCTCCGGCTTCGGGATGGTGCTGACCCTCATCCTTCCCCTGCGGGCTGTTTTCGGACTCCACGACCTGGTCAACCAATACCACATCGACGCGATGTGCAAAATCACCCTGGCGACAGGGAGCATGGTTGGCTACGCCTACATGATGGAGTTCTTCATCGCCTGGTACGGGGCGAACCCCTATGAGGGATTCGCCTTTGTGAACCGTGCCTTCGGGCAATACGCCTGGGCCTACTGGATCATGATCTCCTGCAACGTGATCTGCCCCCAGCTCTTCTGGTTTAAGAAAATCCGCAAGAACATTGCCCTCGTCTGGATTATTTCGATCTTCGTCAATGTGGGCATGTGGTTCGAGCGGTTCGTGATCACGGTCACCTCGCTCGCCAACGACTTCCTCCCCAGCTCCTGGGGCTACTACTCGCCGACAATCGTCGACATCTTCACCTTCTTCGGGACGTTCGGGGTTTTTGCCGTGCTCTTCCTCCTCTTCCTCCGTTTCCTGCCTCTGATCGCCTTTTCGGAGGTCAAAGCCCTGAGCTTGCCGCAGGCCGACCCGCACAACCATGACCATCCGCAGAACCGCAACTCGAAAGGAGCGCACTGATGGCTGCAAAAGATAAAAATGTTTTTGGCATCGCGGCGACCTTCCGCACGACCCCCGATGTATACCACGCCTGCGAGAAGGTGAGGGATGCCGGCTACACCCGCTGGGACTCCTACTCGCCGTTCCCCATTCATGGTATCCATGAGGCCATGGGGCTGAAGCGCTCCCGGGTCCCCCTCTTTACCCTGATCGGAGGGGTGACCGGGTTCATGACCGGGTTGCTGATCGTTGCCTACATGAATTTTAATTACCCGCTGATCGTCGGGGGAAAGCCCTACTTTAGCCCCGTTTTCCCGTTTCCGATTTTCTATGAGCTGACCATCCTGCTCGCCGCTTTTGGGACCCTGGGGGGCATGTTCATCCTCAACCGGCTGCCCCGGCACCATCATCCGCTTTTCGACTACGAACCGTTTCTGAAGACCTCCGATGACACCTTCATGATCGTCATCGAATCCACAGACCCCGCCTTCGACGAAGATAAGGTCAGATCCCTTCTCAGCGAGGCCGGAGGTGAGGAGATTTCTGTCGTGCAGGCGGAAAGTCCGTCGCCGTATTACGCAAGCGATGCCAATAGCGGGAAGACCGCAACCGCCGGGGTAAAGAACTGATTACGATGCGCTATTTTTTCGCCATATACATTGCCATTGCCATCGCCATCGTGACGATCCTGGGCTTTCGCGGGGACAAGAGCGAGAAGACGCCCTGGATGATCTTCCCGGACATGGACAACCAGCCGCGCTACAAACCGCAGGCGACCAATGACTATTTTCAAAACCACATGAACGATCGGCCCAAGCCGGTCGGCACCGTGATTCGCGGCCAGGGCTGGGAGGAGAGGGAGCTTTTCAGCGGGGATTTTGCCAAGGATTACACCGAGTCGACCGTCCTCTACGAAGGGAAGAACCAGGATGGTTCCTGGGCCACGGAGTTCCCCATCCCGGTCAGCAATCAGACCATGGAACTGGGGCGGCAGAAGTTCGAAATCTTCTGTACGATCTGCCACGGTGCGGCGGGCGATGGAAAGGGGATCACGTCAAAATACGGCATCCTCGCTGCGAACATTCTCCTCGAAAACTTTCGGACCATGCCGGAGGGGCAGATTTTCAACACCATCACCCACGGGAAGGGAACTATGTACGGCTATGGGGATAAAATAAACCCCGAAGAACGGTGGGCGATCATTCTCTACGTGCGCGCGCTCCAGCGAGCACAGAATGCGACGATTGATGATGTTCCCGCCGACAAGAGGAAGGAGTTGGGTCTATGAGTGAAGCTTCCACAAAAACATACCCCGCAGCACTGGTGGGGGCGGTAAGCAAATGGCCACTCGGCACGATTTTTCTCGCCGTCGGCATCGCCGGGCTGGCGTTGGGCCTGATCGGAGTCATCGTCGGCCTCGTCAACCACGACGCCCGCCCGGTTATCAGCTGGCTGATCGGTTTCTCCTTCTGGTTCTCGATTCTGCTCGGCTCGCTCTTTCTGGTCATGATCTTTCATGTATTCGATGCCGGTTGGGCGGTGATCGCCCGCAGGCAACTCGAACACCTGCTCGGCGCAATCAAGTGGGTCGCGCTGCTCTTCGTTCCCCTGCTCCTGATCACCTGGTTTTACTCTGATCCCGGTATTCTCTGGAAGTGGATGAACCCGGACCACCTCCTCCCCTCGGGCTACACCGTTTCAGAGGATGTTCTCTACCAGGCGAAGGCCGTTTTCCTGAACCGTTTCTCGTTTTCCTTCCAGGCACTTCTTTTCCTGGGGGTCTTCGTGCTCTTCGCCGGACAGTTGCGCAAGCACTCCTTTGGCCTCGATCACGACGGGGATCCCGCCCACGTGGGCGCGCTTCGCAAGCTATCCGCCGGCGGCATTTTTGCCTGCGGCCTTTGCGCCAGCTTTGCCGCCATCAACTGGTTCATGAGTCTCGAGTACCACTGGTTCTCAACGATGTACGGGGTCTGGTTCTTTGCCGCCAGTATGCGGGCCGCCATCGCCGTTCTCCTCATCCTCCTTTTCTTTGAATCCGCGCGTGGCGGACTCAAGGGCATTCACAACGACGCGCACAACTACTTGCTCGGGTGCATGGCGTTGGCCTTTACCGTCTTCTGGGCCTACATCAGCTTCTCGCAGTATTTTCTGATCTACCAGGCGAACATTCCCGAAGAGACCTTCTGGTACAAGATCCGCCACGTGAACGCCGACGGGTCCACCAACTCCTGGTGGTGGGTCGGACTCTGCCTCATCTTCTTCCACTTCCTCGTGCCGTTCCTTTTCCTCCTCTTCTACAAGGCCAAGGTAAAGATCCGGCTGGTCCTCTTCCTCGCCACCTGGATACTGGCCTTCCACCTCGTGGATCTCTATTTCAACATCGTCCCCACCAAGGTCGCCCCGGCGGACAACATTCTAAACTACAATGTTCGCCAGTTCGGCATTACCTTCTGGGATGTGGCCACCCTGCTCGGTGTTGGCGGGATTGTCCTCTGGGCCTATCGAAAGAGCATTTCCGAGAACAGTCTGATCCCAACCAGGGATCCCCGGATCAACGAGTCCATTCACTGCCATGAGTGATCACGAAATCGAAACTTCCTGGAGCAACCGAACCCTTTCGGTTTTCGGAGGAGTTGGCTTTATCCTCCTTTTCCTGCTGATCCTCTGGATCGCCTATCTGCCTTACCGCCCGGAACCGATCTCGGAGGTCCAGGCCGAGACCCGCATTCAAGACCTGCGGGAGGTCCAGAACGCGAGCGCGGAAGCCATCTCAAGTTATGGAGTTGTCAATCCCAAGGAGGGTATCTACCAGATCCCGGTCGAAGAGGCCATGAAGTTGACGGTCGAGAAATACCGGACATCCTCCCCTTCGAAGGAGTCTGAATAATAATGCTCGCATGGAACCACGTACTAATCATCGGAATTCTGGTAGTCGCCACTGCCTTGTTTGCATCCGCTATCTACGCCCTGTTCTGGGCCTCAAAAAACGGACAACTCGATAACTTTGAGAAAGGCGCAAAGACGATTTTTACCGAAGAGGAACCGGAAGGGGAGGTGATCGATTCCTTCCCCGACAAGAAGTCCTCGAAGAAAAAGAAGCCACGGAATTAGTTTAGCCGAATGTCCACCGAATCCGCAACCGCCGCCCCCGGCGTCGTACCTCCTGTATCCGAGACCGGGTCCAAGGATCTCCACAAGAATCGTTCGTCGGACGAGCGTGTGGCTCTCAGCGTAATTGACTCGTCCATGAAAGTCGGCGGGGTCTTCTTCGTCTGCTGCGGGGTGATCTGGCTCCTGATCGGCTCGCTCCTCGGGTTCATCGCCTCGTTCAAGCTTCACAACCCCGATTTTCTCGGCGCGATCCCGGAGATGACCTTCGGGCGCGTCCGTTCGGCCCACCTGAATGCCATGACCTACGGGTGGGGCAATAACGTCCTTTTCGCGGTCGGGCTTTGGATCATGGCCCGACTATGCCGGGCTCCCGTCCGCCACGGGGGCTTGCTGATCATTGCCGGGGTCATGTGGAATATCGGGGTCCTGATCGGTGTCGGCGGCGTTCTCATCGGCGATATGACCTCAGTGGAGTGGCTCGAGATGCCAACCTACATCACTCCCATCCTGGCCCTTTCCTACGCGATGATCGGAGTCTGGGGAATCCTCGCTTTCCATTATCGCAAGGGAGAGCACGTTTACGTTTCCCAGTGGTACCTGCTGGCGGCACTGTTCTGGTTCCCCTGGCTTTACACGGTGGCCCAGATGTTAATCTTCTTCGCCCCCGCCCGCGGTACGGTGCAAGCAATTACCAACTGGTGGTTTGCTCACAACGTTCTGGGCCTCTGGTATACTCCGGTCGGTCTTGGTGCCGTCTACTACCTGATACCGAAGATCCTCGGGCGCCCGATCCACAGTTACTACCTTTCGATTCTCGGCTTCTGGTCCCTGGCTTTGTTTTACAACTGGGCCGGCGTGCACCACCTGATCGGCGGCCCCATCCCACTATGGCTCCAGAGTGCCGGAGTCGTCGGCAGCATCGGAATGGTCATCCCCGTCATTGTTGTCGCCGTGAATCACCACCTCACCGTTACCGGATGTTTCCGGCAGGTGTGGAATAGCCCCACGCTTCGATTCATAGTCTTCGGAGCCATCTCCTACACGGCCGTCAGCCTCCTCGGATCGATGATGGCCGTCCCCGAAGTGAACGAGGTCACCCACTTTACCCACTTCACCGTCGGTCACGCCCACCATGGGGTCTACGCGTTCTTTACCATGGTGATGTTCGGCTCGGTCTATTTCATGCTCCCGAGGCTGATCCAGAAAGAGTGGCCGTCCGCCGCCCTGATCCGGATACACTTCTGGACCTGCGGGATCGGCATCGGTATCTACGTCGTTGGCCTCTCCATCGGCGGCTGGATACAGGGCATGATGATGAACAATCCCGACATCCCCTTCCTCGATATTGTCGAATACATGGTGCCATGGCTGATGTCCCGCTCCGTCGCGGGAATCCTCCTTACCATAGGCCACTGCGCATTCGCCATCAACATTGCCTGGATGCTCCTCGGGCCACGGGTGTCCGATCCGAAACTTTCCTTCTCGGGGAAGGCTACTGCCTGACGATACGATGAAGAATCTTCCCACTCTTTTCCTCGGCATCTTTTTTACCCTGGCCTTCTCCTGGGCAGGGCTGATCCTCTCCTCCCAGATTCAATACGGTGCCCTCACCCCAACGACGGCTACCGAGACTGAGGACGGCCAGCCCACGCCGGGCGAAACTCTTTATCCCCGAACACCATCCGGTCTCGCCGAGCAGGGTAAGCGGGTTTATATCCGGGAGGGATGCATGTATTGCCACTCCCAGCAAGTCCGCCCCCAAGGCTTTGGGGCCGACTTCGAGCGCGGATGGGGTCCGCGGCAAAGCGTTCCCCGCGATTACATTCTGCAGGAACGGGTCCTTCTCGGCACCATGCGGACAGGTCCGGACCTGGCCAACGTCGGCGGACGCGCCCTGACCGAAACCTGGCACCACCAGCACCTCTACAACCCCCAGATCACCTCACCGGGTTCCGTTATGCCCCCCTATGCCTACCTCTATGAGGTCAGGAAAATTGACGGCCAGCCCTCGCCCGATGCCGTTCCAATTGCCGCCGATTCGGAGTTCGCCCCCGAACCGGGTTATGAGGTGGTTCCCACCGAGGACGCAAAAACTCTGGTCGCCTACCTGCTGAGCCTCAGAATCGATTACGAACTTCCGGAAGCAAAATTCACGGAGTAGTGCTCACTGAACCTCTCCCCCGTAGCGGAAGCGGAAACCGCTTTCGACTCCCCCCTCCCCTCCAAAAATTCCCCTCCTGTGGCGAAGCAATAGGAGGGGGGGACCGGCGGCAGCCGGTGGGGTGGTCTCTTCCCTCCTGCGTAGCGGACGCGGGAACCGCTTTCGACCTCCCTTGCGATTCGACGTTGGACGTTCGATGTTCAATGTTCGCCATCGCAATCCCGATTACGATTACGATTACGACATCCCCTCCCCCGTAGCGGAACGGGGAACCCGTTTCGACTCCCCTCCCCTCCAAAAATTCCCCTCCTGTCGCGAAGCGATAGGAGGGGGGGACCGGCACCAGCCGGTGGGATGGTCTCTTCCCTCCCCCGTAGCGGAAGCGGGAACCGCTTTCGACCCCCCTTGCGATCAACGTTGGACGTTCGATGTTCAACGTTCGCCGCTCTCCGCCCTCCGCCCTCCGCTCTCCGCTCACAAACCATCCAGCGGACTTCTAACTCCCGCTCCCGGCTTGCGCATCACGTGCAGATAAATCTGCGTAGTCTCCACACTCTTGTGCCCGAGCAGATCCTGGACCGTTCGGATATCCACACCGGCCTCCAACAAGTGCGTCGCAAACGAATGCCGCAGAGTATGGCTCGTCACCCGCTTGTTTAGCCCGGCATCAATCCCTGCCTTCCGCACCGCAGCTTGATAAACCCGATCCAAAACGTGGTGCCTCCGCAGCAGGCCACTACGCGGGTCTTTGGAAATCTCCCGGCTGGGCCACAGCCACTGCCAGCGCCAATCCTTCCCCGCGTTCTTGTGCTTTCTCGCCAACGCTTCCGGCATATATACCCCGGCTAACTTCGGATTTTGCAAATCTTCTTGAAACAAAGCGCGCACCACCAGCAAATGCGCCTCAATGTCGGCAATCAACCTCTCCGATAGCGGTGCCACGCGGTCTTTCCCTCCCTTGCCGCAGCGCACCACCACTTGGTTGCGCTTCAAATCCAAATCTTGCACCCTCAAACGCATCAGCTCCGACACACGCAACCCCGCAGCATATTGCAGCTTGCCCATCAGCAATTTCTCGCCCTCCAGCTTCGCAAAAAAATCACGCGTTTCCCCTTTGGTCATCACCACCGGTATCTTCTTGCGGTTTTTTGCCCGCACGAAATCACCAATCTCACCGATTTCCAGCTCGAAGACTTCACGCATCACAAAGACCAGCGCATTCAGAGCCTGTTTCTGCGTTGATGAAGCAATCGACCGCTTCATCGCCAAATGGTCCAAATAAGACTTCACCTGCTCCGCCTCGATTGCCGCCGCACGTCCGATGCCACTGTGCCTCATAAAGTCGCGGTACCAGCGTAAATAACTCCGCTCAGTCTTCAGCGCCATCCCACGGCGCCGCATTACCTTGAGGATCGACGCCTCATCTTCCGTGCGCGCCACGATTCGCTCCATATCGGTGTCGTTCTCTGATCCATAATGAGCTGGCACCGAAGGTGCGATGCCCTCCGCCTGAGCCTTCGCAGACACAAAAAACCAACGGATCGCCGATTTCCATTGCGCAATCATCCACGCATTCGGCCGCTTCTCCGCCTCCGCCCATTCGATAAAATCACGCGCCGACACGACACTGCAACCCACCGAATGACGCGCACACCAACTCAAGTACCAACGAATCGTAACTTTAAAACCTTCGCGCTCGTTTAGCTCCAGATTTGAGACATTGAGCACCTCAGCCCAACGGGGAAAGTGAACGATCTTTGCCATACGCCAAAACATATGAACATATTTTCATCTATCAACCAAAAAACTCGAGTTTCGCAATCGCCATTTTCGATATCCATGCAAAACACGGACACTTAATTTCGCAGGTTATTATTCTACAGCACCTTAGGCATTAACCGGACGCATGACTACAGAACCGGCAAACTCGGCAAATGCGAAACTGGGCAAAAGAAAACCGCCGAGTTTCGCAATTGCTGGAATAATATCCCTTGCCAAGTCAGGCAATCCCACTAAACCTTATATGAGTCGAGTCCTTTGAACCCTATACCTGAGCACCCCAGGCAACCATCACCACATTCCAAATGCGTAACCTCAATCGATTCCTGAATAACCCGCACCCCGAGTTATCCGAAACTGAGTTTCGCAGTTAACACTGTTCTCAAAAATGAAATTCCGAAATAGACTTTTAATAGCACTAGGGATTGTTCAGATCCTAGTCGGATTTCACATAGACACAGCTTATCCCAGAGCGACTTCGACTGCCATCGCTATGGAAGAGCAGCTTACTTTTAGGTTTACTGAGGTGAGTGAACAGCTCGAAGAAAATAAAGGGAAAATAGAAAAAAGGATGAGAGAGGAAGGATTTTTGGAGGATCTCGCATTGATGAGACGGCAGGTCGACAACGTCAACAAAGTGAATGACACTGCTTTCTTCGCACTATGCATTTCAGGTTTAGCAATGATAGCAATCGGAGCATCAATGAAAACAAAACCAAGTGAGAACCAGGCGAGGTAGTCAATGCGAGTTCAGCCGCAGGATTATCCGATAACCATTTGCACGATTGACCCGTTAGGCTCGCATCGACTACTCTTCACGATATGCCAAAGAACGGAAACGAAAACCTTTCAGGGATGCAAGCGTCTCAGTTTG
>CAZWFJ010000084.1:0-17264 GCA_964633135.1 uncultured Puniceicoccaceae bacterium
CGTGTGGCATAACAAAAGTGGAAATCTGTTACAAAAGAGAAAGCAGCTTGGGACAGCCATGAACACGGCAAGGTAAAGAAGCACTGGGTGAAAAAGCTCACCGCCGACGCCCTGCACAACTCCGCCCCCGCCATCGTCAATGCCGGTGCCCATTACCTCCTCCAGGTCAAACAGGAGAACGGCCACAGCTACCAAACCGCAGAAAAATCGCCCCAAGCACCCCTTTTTTACCCACACCGAAGAACCCGAGTTCGCCTACTACCATCTTGTAACAAAATCAATTTCGTATCAAAGCGTAGTCGGGTGGCCTTGGCCCCCGGCCCCCAAAGCGATGATTGAGCCGAAAGGGATCGGACGGCAACCGACTTCGCCAAGGCTACGAAGGTCCAGAGCCGGTCCGACTACGAAAGAAAAACTGTTACAAGATACTACCACTCCAGCGAATCCCTCGAAGACAGACCCGGGGCCAAATACTTTGCCGATCTCGCACGAGGACACTGGGCCGGATGCGAGATCCGTAACCATTGGGTCGAATGGCACTAGTTTAAGTCGAGATCGACCTCTTACTCTTAATCATACTCGTAATCGTAATCTCTATTCGTGAAATCATAAATAATTGAACAACAGTTGCTTGTATTATGATTATGATTAAGAGCACGATTATGAGCTTAAACGGAAACTCCCTTAAACTAGTGCCATTCACCATTGGGTCCGCGACAGCCAGATGCTCGAAGGCCGCACGCGCATCCGCGACTACAACATCAATGCCAATCTCGCCACACTCCGATGTTGTCTGCTCGCCATCAAAGCCTCCCGACTGAGCCACCTTTCCTGGCAACAAGTCATCGAAACCGCTCAAAGCAATCCCGCCTTCGCTTATCAACTCATCTCAAATTACCGGCTCAAATAAAAATACCGTGCTGGCACGGATGGCAAAAACTTGCGGAATGGGCTGATGGCTTTCATTGATAGAGCCATGAAAGTATTTCCATTTGCAGTCGTCGCGGTTCGCGGTGCGGGTTTTTTTCTTTTTCTGGGCGGGCTGCTGCAACTGCTTGTGGGAATTGCGGCCTCATGGGGGAAGGTCGGGCTGGTTTACTGGCAGACTTTTCTTTTGACTGTGGTGGTTCCACCAGTCGTTTTGGCCTTGGGAGGCCTGGTGATCCTGTTGCTGGCTCGTCCCATTGGTCGATTTTTGGCGCACGGACTCGACGGTGTTGAATCGGATTAACAGGATGCGGATTCTTGCGCTTGCAGTCCTTTTCCTGGTGGTCGGCTGTGGAGAGAGGGTAGGAGAGGGCGGTCGTCCCCCTCATCCGGAATCGGTTTTGCTGGCTGAGCTTGCGCGGGAGCTTGATCCCGGGGTCGAAGGATTACGATCGTTTTTTGCCGCATGGGACGAAGACGATCAAGAAGGGGCGACTGCTGCACTTTTGGCTTATTTCCGGGGTCGCGAGATTCCGGGGGCAGCCCTGCCAGATCCTCTTCCGGTCGATCAGTCGCTTTTGATCAGCGGACTCGAAGCGTGGCGGGGAACGTTCTCTTTTCAGGGCCGCAAGGGGAGGGCCGCCGAGCCGGATGGACCGATTGATTGGGACCATCGTGGACCCGATAACAGTGCCGAGTGGGGATGGTTCCTGCATCGCCATTCATTCTTTAGGGAGCTGCTGCTTTTGTATGAGGTGCAGGGGCACGAGGAGTTTGTGAGCCGAATCCGCGACTATCTTCTCGATTGGTTTTGGAAGCATCCACCTCCGAGCCGGACCCGGTTTTCGGCCTCCTGGAGAGCACTCGAAGCAGCGAGGCGGTATGTGGATTCGTGGTTGCCTGTCTATGCGGGCCTCCGGGGCAATCCTGCCTTCGGTACGGAAGCCGAGTTGGTCGTGATTGCTGGAGCCGCGCGGCATGCCGATTACCTGAGGCATCACCACCATTTTGGCGGTAATCATTTGGTGACGGAGATGATGGCCCTGGCGACGATCGCCGCAGTTTGGCCCGAGTTTCGGAAATCGGCAGACTGGCTAAATTACGCCGTGAGTCGGTCCCTGGAGGAGATGGAGCGGCAGGTCTACCCGGACGGTGCTCACAAAGAACTGGCCAATCATTATCAATGGATCGCGGGTTCCTCCTTTCAGCGGCTCTATGGGCTTCTGGTCGAGGCGGAGGCGCACGAAGAGATCGCGAGTCTTCGGCCCTGGATGGAAAAGATTTGGGATTATTACGCGTGGGTGACTCGTCCCGATGGAACCGGACCGCTGAACAATGACTCGGATCTTGAACCGAACGCCGACCAGCTTCTGCCATTGGCAGAACTTTATGACCGCCCGGACTGGCTCTACATTGCCAGTGCCGGATCGGAGGGAACGCGGCCTTCGGGAGAACCTTCCCGTGTTTTTCCCTGGGCCGGGCATGTTGTCCTGCGGACCGATTGGGGAGGGGAGGGGAACTGGGTCTTTTTCGATTGCGGACCTTTCGGAACCGATCATCAACAGCAGGATCGGCTGCACCTTTCCGCCAGCCTGATGGGTAGAAATTTGCTCGTCGATTCCGGGCGCTATGTGTATCGGGACGATCCTTGGGCGGAGTATTTCCGGGGGCCGCAGGCGCACAATGTTCCCACTTTCGAACGGCACGAGCGAATCCTCCCGGACCCCGAGGCCAGGGAGCCGCAGAAGAACCTGGCGGATTTTTCGGGGGACTTGTTGATGGCGTCTTCGTGGATTCCGCTGCGACACCGCTCAAGCGGCTTCTGGTCGGGTTCGCATAGCCGTAAGATCGCCTTGGGTTCCGGCTTCCTCTGGATCGTCGACCGGGTGGATTTTGCAGTGCCCGACCGAGCTTCCTTTCGGTGGCATTTTCACCCGGACCTGGATCTGGTGGATGGGGACCAGGGCTGGGTAGCCAAGGCAGGGGGCGAGCCGGTCGCCCGCTGGATTTCGGCCTCTACGGTTCGATCGCAGGTGGAGGAGATTCGTGGTCGAGAAAAAGGGGGGATACAGGGGTGGTATTCCCCGGATTACAACCAGCGCCTCCCTAACTCCGTGCTGGTTTACCGAAGCGAACAAACCGCATCCGCCGTATTTGCGTGGCTGCTCGTTTCCTCTGAAGCGCAGGTGGAAGAAGCCCATTTAAGCGTTTCGCAAACCGGGTCCCGGCTGAATCTGGTCGAGAATGGGCAGAGCAAAGAATACGTGATGGAACTCTGCGCACCTGGGCCGGGTGAACAGTAGCCGAGCGGCTCCACGGGCGCATTCGCATGGGAGTTCCATGGGCAGCGCAAAGGAAAAAGCCAGCGGTCCGAAATTGTGCTCTGCGATTCAGGATTTCAGGTATTATCGCTTCACCGAAGATCCTCCGCCTGGCTTTCGCACCCCGCATCAGACTCGCCGAAGGACCTCAAGAGGAGGAGCGTTGCAGACGCCCCGGCTGACCAGACTGCCAGCGATGACAGAGAGGGCGACGGATGTTCCGATCGCCGCGAAAACTATCCCGGGAGCTATCTGGGGATCCACTTTGAATGCGTAAAGGGCGAGCAGGACGTTGCCCCCGACTGCCAGCAGAGTCCCCGAACCCGCAGCGATCAGGCCGAGGGTGACATACTCCCAGAAGAGGATACGCCGCACCTGCCAGCTCGAAGCTCCCAGTGTGCGCAGTAGGACACTTTCGCGGACGCGCTGTTCGCGCCCGTGGAGAAGGGCACCCACAAGAATCGAAATACCCGAGACGAGCGTGAACAGGGTCAGCCATTCCACGGCCTGGCTGACCCGGCTGAGGATTTCACGTATCGTATCCAGGAGGAGGGTTAGGTCGATGGCGGATACATTGGGAAAGCGTTGCGCGAGGGCACGCTGGAGGTCTCCCGAGGAATCTCCTTCCGGTATCCGGGTTGTCGCTACATGGAACCCCGGTGCTCCTTCGAGAATGCCCTCTGGAAAAACAAGGAAGAAATTCAGGTTAAACTGACTCCAATCGACCTGACGCAGATGAGCGACCTGCAGTACCATGGGCAGGCCCTGCACATTCATGGTGAGGGTGTCCCCGATTTTCACCCCCAGATCCTGAGCCATATCTTGCTCAAGGCTGATCGGCACGGGTCCGTCGCTGACTTGCGGCGGCCAGCTTCCCTCAAGCGTGGTTTCCGTATCGTTCAAGGTGTTCCGGTAGGTGGATCGATACTCCCGCCGGACGACCCAGCCGAGTATGCGGCCCTCCTCCAGCAGAACTTTGGCGGACTCGTTTTTCACAGATTCAAGGCGCATCGTAACCATCGGAGCGCTCTCGAGGAAGGGCAGCCCCTCTGACTCGACAACCTCCTGCACTCCGTTAATCTGGTCCTTCTGCACATCGACGAGGTAAACGTTGGGCATATCGGCGGCTTCGGAGGTGCGGATTTGCTCGAGAAGAAGATTACGAGCCAGGACAACCGACAGGATGAGGAAAACCCCCAGCCCCAGCGACAGGAGGAACAGCAGAGTCTGGTTCCGGGGGCGGTAAAGGTTGGCGACCCCCTGCCGCAGTTCGTACGGCCAGCTCCGGCGGACGACCCGGCGCGTCAGCCATACAACCCCTGCGGCGAGAGCGGCCAAAATCAGGAAGGCCACCAGAAGAGCCAGTGTCATCTGCACTGCGCGCCACGCACCGGCACTGTTCATAATCGAGAGCAGGCTAAGAATGGCGAAAAGGAAGAGGTAGATCGGCAGTGCCCGGCGGAAACGGCTCCATTTATTGCCCCGCAGCCGTTCTCCGTCCTCCCCCAGGACCGCCGAAGGAGGAATATCCCGGATGCCGAGAAGCGGGAGCACCGCAAACCCGCAACAAACTGCGAATCCGGCGAGTGTGGTGCTGAGGATCGTCCCCAGGCTCGGCCAGGCTGGCAGCTCCACAGGAAAGCTTCCGCCAAACACCGAGATGAGTCCGACATGAATCAGGGCACCGAGGGCACCACCCATCAGGGCACCCAAGCCGCCCACCAGTCCCGCCTGAACCAGGAAAACGGCAAAGGCCGAGGCGGAAGGCACTCCGAGGCATCGCAATACGGCGATGGTGCTGCGGCGGCGGCGCACCTGGGCATGCACGGCGCCGGCCACACCGATCGCCCCGAGCACTAGGGCTGCGAGAGCGATCAAGCCCAGGAATTGCTCAAAGCGATCGAGAATTCTTCCGATCTGTTGGCGGCGGGTTTCGGGGGTCTCAAGGCGCCAGTAACCTCCGGCATCCAGGGTGCGGATCTCTGCCAGAATGGCTTGTTGATCCGCCCCTTCCGGCAGGCTGAGGTACAGGTGGTAATTGGCCAGGGAGGTGTTTTCCAGGAGGCCGCTCTCCCGCACGACTTCCGGGGTTGTATAGATCTCGGGAGCCAGACCGGAAAACCGTCCGCTGCGGGGCGCCGGTTCCACGATCACTCCCTGAACCGGAACCTCGGACGCCCCCATCCGCACCCGGCTTCCGAGGCTCTCGCCATACTGTTCCAGCAGGGCAGGCTCGACAAAGATCCCCGGCTGCGCAAGTCGCTCCCTCCAGGATGCCTCCGGATCGGTCCGGATAGATCCATAAAACGGATACGCACCCTCGATTGCGCGAATCTGAACCAGCCGGCTGGCGTCCTGGTTCACCCAGTAAAGCATGGTCGAGAACGATACTTCGCTGGCCATGTCGGACCCCATGGCGCGAATCTCTGCCCTCTCCAACGCGGTGAAGTCCGTCCGGGAGGAGATTTTGATGTCGGCACCGAGCAGAGCCTTTGACTGACGTTCGATCCCTTGGTCCAGACTGGCCCGAAGGCCGTGAATGGCCGCCAGTGCCGCTACACCGGTGATCACGGCCGAGGCAAAAACGAGCAGCCTGCGAGCTTCGGCCCGACTATCCCGCGAGGCCATTTTCCAGACCCAGCGGTGGAAGAGTGCCGGGAGGAGCTTGCGGGGCAGACCAGGGTCTTTGGATTGCAGGATCATGGGACAAGACGATTTTGGCTGTCTTGCACAACGGCACCGCCGCGCATGGAGATGACCCTCCCGGCCTCGGTGGCCAACTGCGGGTCGTGGGTGACCAGGACCAGCGCAGCGCCCTGCTCACGGTTCAATTCGAAAAGCATTTCGACGATGGGCCGACTGGTCTCGTCGTCGAGATTCCCCGTAGGCTCATCCGCGAAAAGAATCCGGGGGCGGTGGATAAATGCTCTCGCCAGAGCTACCCGCTGTTGCTCGCCGCCCGACAATTGCGCCGGATAGTGGGTGACGCGGTTGCCGAGGCCAACGCGGCCCAGGAGCTCGATCGCAGCTTTTCGCCCCGCGCGCTCGCCTCGCAATTCCAGTGGGACCAGCACGTTCTCAAGGGCCGTGAGGGTCGGAATCAGCTGAAAATTTTGAAAAACGAAGCCGACGGATCGGCTCCGCAGTGCAGCCCGGTCATCCTGGTCCAGGGTAGCAAGGGGAGCACCGACCAGCTCGACCTCGCCCGTCGAGGGATCGTCGAGCCCGGCGCAGAGTCCGAGAAGGGTGGATTTTCCGCTGCCGGAGGGACCCACAATCGCACAAGTCTCGGCTTCATCGACCTGAAGGCTTACCCCTTTCAGCACCACTAAATCGTGGCCGCTTACCGGATAGGTCTTGCCCACATCCCGGAGAATCAGGACGGGAGGTTTGACCGGAGCGATGTCCGGCCCAGATTGGGAGGACGATGAAGCTTCGTTGTTTTCAATTTCTTGCATGGCTATGGCTGGGAAGGCGATCTTTGGGACAGGCCCTTGGCATAGGGTTGGTGGGTTTTGGGATTTTCACAAGTACGACAACGGCCGAAACCCGAATTGTTTTCCTGGGTGACAGTCTCACCGCCGGATACGGCCTCGCGCAGGAGGAGTCCTATCCCGCCCGGCTGCAGTCGCGTCTGATTGCGGACGGATTCGAGGCAACTGTGCTCAATGCCGGGGTCAGTGGAGACACCTCTGCCGGAGGCCTTCGCCGGGTGGACTGGGTGCTGGCGAGTCCGACCGATGTGCTCCTCATCGCGCTCGGAGGCAACGATGGTTTGCGCGGTCTCTCCACGGAAGCACTTGCCCAAAACCTGACCGGAATGATCGAAGCCGCCCGCGCGCGGCATCCAGACATTACGATCCTCCTCGCGGGCATGCAGATGCCCGGTTCAATGGGCACCGCCTACCAGGAGAGCTTTGCCGCTGTGTACCCCACGGTAGCCCGCGAGACCAATGCCATCCTCATCCCCTTTCTCCTCGAAGGGGTGGCCGGCGATCCGCAATTGAATCTCCCCGATGGCATTCACCCAAACGCCAAGGGGCAAGCAGTGATCGCCGAGACCGTCTGGCCATACCTGCGCGAGGCACTTGGCAAAGCAGAAGGGTCTTAAGATTGCCGCGACACGCTGCTGGCCTGAGATGCCGGAACAGGTCCTGAGTAGCGAGGGTCGCCCAAGGGACTCCCGGAAGGGGAACGAAACCAGCCGGGTGCTCGCCCATAGTGCTTGCGAAAGGCCCGGGAAAAGGCAGAGAAGCTTTCGTATCCGCAGGCGAGGGCGATCTCGCCGATGCGGAGCGAGGAGGAGGTCAGCAAGTGTCTCGCCCGGTGCATTCGGATGCGCCGTAAGAGGCATTGCGGGGTCATCCCAAGATAGCGACGGGTGCAGCGCTCAAGGGTCGAGACCGAGAGGTGCAGGGATCGAGCCAGACGTTCCACGGTCTGGTCTTTTCCCAGGTTCGCGCGGGCACGGGTGATGATTTCGGATAAATCCGCATACTCAACCGGGAGGCCAGTCTCCCCCTCCATCAGGCGACTCATTCCGCAGGTGCCGAGGATTTTTCCCTTCCGGTCGCGAAATGGAAATTTGCTCGTGCTGTGCCAGGCTACGTCTCCGTCCATACGCATCACCAGCTCCGGTTTGTTGACCAGGGGTTTCCCCCCTCCCGCCACCTGAGCGTCGTCCCGCATGAAGACCGAGGCGAGTTCATTGAAAAACCAGTCGTCGTCCTTCGTGCCGATGACTGCCGCGCGCTCGGCTCCCGCCTGCTCGGCAAAGGCCTGGTTGACCCAGAGAAAAGTCCCATCCGTGTCCTTGATCCAGAAGATCACGTCGTCCAGAAGATCCCAGAGGGCAAGGTCGGGAAACAGAGAGATCAGGTCATTCTTTTCCATGACGAATTATGCACAATACTCGCCGATTGAGGGCATTGTCAACTCGGGTCGGATCTGGTACCCTTTTCCCATGAGTCGAAACGTTACCCTTTTTACCGGCCAGTGGGCGGATCTGCCGCTGGATGAACTTTTACCGCTCGTCAAAGAGATGGGATACGACGGGGTCGAACTGGCCTGCTGGGGCGACCATTTCGAGGTGGGCAGGGCACTCGAAGAGGACCGCTATGTGGCGACTCTTTGGGAGAAGCTGAAGAGTCATGGGTTGACCTGCCACGCCATCTCCAACCATTTGGTGGGCCAGGCGATTTGCGACCCGATCGACGACCGCCACAAGGCGATCGTTTCGGATGCGGTCTGGGGCGACGGCGATCCCGAGGGAGTCCGCCAACGCGCCGCCGAGGAGATGAAGAACACCGCGAGAGCGGCCCGGAAATTCTTCGACGCCCGTCCCGATGCCGCCGCAGTGCATCCGGTCGTCAACGGGTTCACGGGATCCTCGATTTGGCACGCTCTCTACGCGTTTCCCCCTACGTCTCAGGAGTATATTGATGATGGATACAAAGATTTCGCCGACCGATGGCTGCCAATTCTGAACGTATTCGAAGAGGTCGACGTGAATTTCGGCCTCGAGGTGCATCCGACGGAGATCGCCTTCGATACCGCCTCGGCTGAGCGGGCTTTGGCCGCCATTGACGGGCACAAGAGTTTCGGCTTCAACTACGACCCCAGCCACCTGGGATATCAGGGAGTCGACTATGTGGGCTTTATCCGGAAATTTTCCGACCGTATCCATCATGTTCACATGAAGGATGCCTGGTGGGGCCACGGGGACGGCACGGCTGGCGTTTTCGGGGGGCACACCGATTTCGGCGATTCCCGCCGCTACTGGGACTTCCGCTCCATGGGCCGCGGCGACATCGACTTCGAGGAGATTATCGTGGCTCTGAATGATATCGGTTACGCAGGGCCGCTTTCCATCGAATGGGAGGATGTCCGCATGGATCGTATCCATGGGGGACGCGAGGCAGCCGCCTTTACCCGGCGGATCGACTTTAAGCCAAACGCATCCGCTTTCGACGCCGCCTTTGACAAGGCAAACCAGTAGACGACATGGCCATTCAACGCAAAATTCGCATGGGCATGGTCGGTGGCGGCAAAGGCGCTTTTATCGGTGCTGTTCATCGCATCGCCGCCGCGATCGACGGCCAGATCGATCTGGTCTGCGGGGCATTTAGCTCCGATCCAGAAAGGGCGAAAGCGTCTGGACGCGAGCTTTTCCTCCCCGAGGACCGTTGCTATGCCGATTATGCCACGATGATGGCAAAGGAATCTGCTCTGCCGGAAGGCGAGCGGATGGACTTCGTCGCGATCGTCACCCCGAACCATGTCCACTTTCCCGTGGCGAAGGCGGCCCTTGAAGCGGGTTTCCCTGTGCTTTCCGACAAGCCGGCGACGCTGAATCTCCAGGAGGCTCTGGAGCTTGCCGGGCTGGTGGAGCAGACCGGGCTGAAGTATGGCCTGACCCATAATTACACCGGGTATCCCATGGTGAAGCAGGCAAGGGAACTTGCCCGTAACGGGTCGATCGGGCGCATTCGCAAGGTTGTGGTGGAGTATCCCCAGGGATGGCTGGCGACCCCCCTTGAAAAGGAAGGCCAGAAACAGGCCTCCTGGCGGACTGATCCCGCACGCTCGGGCGCGGCGGGCTGTATTGGAGATATTGGCACGCACGCCGAGAATTTGGCCGAATACATCACCGGTCTCCGAATTCACGAGCTGGCGGCCGACCTAACCCGGTTCGTGGACGGTCGCCGTCTGGACGACGATGGGAACGTCCTCCTCCGCTTCGAGGGGGGCGCGAAAGGGATTTTGCACGCTTCGCAGATTTCCGCCGGAGAGGAGAACGCGCTGAACATCCGGATCTACGGGGAGAAGGGCGGATTGAAGTGGCACCAGATGGAACCCAACACGCTTCTCGTGAAACACCTCGACCGTCCGACGGAAGTATACCGCACTGGCAACGATTATGTGGCGGATTCCGCTGCCGCCCATTCGCGCACTCCCTTCGGACATCCCGAGGGCTATCTCGAGGCGTTTGCCAATATCTACCGGAATTTTGCTGCCCACATCGCCGCCGATCTCGCCGGTGAGGATCCGCCCCCGTTTGCCACGGATTACCCGACGATTCATGACGGCATCCGTGGTATGGCCTTTATTGAAGCAGTGGTGCGCAGTTCGGAGAACAATGCGCAGTGGACCCGTCCTGAGAGCCGCGAGAACCAATGAGCTTCAACTCTACAAATATGGCCGATCACAATTCACCCAAACAAGCACTCATCCTCCAAGGCGGCTGGGAGGGACACGATCCCAAAGCATTTGCCCGCTTTTTCGAAGACCGATTGAAGGGACACGGATTTTCGGTCGAGGTCGCCACGGACCTATCCGTCCTCGATGATCCAGAGTTTCCCAAACAATTTGATCTGATTGTGCCGAATTGGACCATGGGTGAGTTGGAAGGTAAGCGTTGCGCGAACCTATGCGCCGCAGTACGCGCCGGAACCGGCTTAGGCGGATCTCACGGAGGGATGGGCGATGCCTTCCGGGGTTCCACAGAATATGAATGGATGGTCGGCGGACATTTCGTCGGCCACCCTTATGTCGGACCCTACACGGTTACGGTTCGCGATCGCATGCATCCGGTCACCCGGGATCTGCCTGAGAGTTTCGAATACGTATCCGAACAATATTACATGCTAATCGATCCCGCAATCAAGGTGCTCGCCGATACCGTTTATCACCATGACGGGGGAGCGGTTTCCATGCCGGTCATCTGGACAAAAAAGTGGGGTGCCGGGCGTATTTTTTATTCGGCACTCGGGCACGATCCGAAAGAATTCGAAACCTACCCCCATGTGGCGGATATGACCGTAAACGGCCTGCTCTGGGCCTCGGTGCCAGAAAGAAATTCATGACAACCATGCAAAACCGTCCGCTTTGTATTGGGATCATTGGCTGTGGGAAAATTTCCCAAGCCTACTTTACCGGTGCGAAGGTTTTCGAGTCGCTCAAGATTGTTGCCTGTGCCGACCTCAACCCGGAGGTGGCCCGGCTGAAAGCGGAGGCCAACGGGTGCGAGGCACTTCCGGTCGATGATCTTCTCTCCCATTCGGAAATAGAGCTCGTCATCAATCTGACCATCCCGGCCGCCCACGGGGAAGTCAGTAAACGAGCACTCGAGGCGGGTAAGCATGTCTATTGCGAGAAGCCGTTTACGGTCGAAGTAGAGGAGGGCCGCGAGGTGCTGGACATCGCCGAGGCCCGGGGGCTTCGAGTGGGTTGCGCACCGGACACCTTTCTCGGTGCCGGCTTGCAAACTTGCCGGAAGCTGGTCGAGGAAGGGGCAGTTGGACGAGTCGTGGCGGGCACAGCCTTTATGCTCAGCAGAGGTGTCGAGTCATGGCATCCAAATCCCGGTTTCTACTACCTGAAAGGAGGTGGCCCCGTGCTCGACATGGCACCCTACTACCTGACCGCGCTGGTCCATTTGCTCGGACCAGTGAAGCGGGTGGCCGGAATGACTTCCAGAGCGTTCGAAACCCGTGTCGCTACCTGCCCGGAAAAACGCGGCGAGGAGCTTCCCGTCGAGGTTTCGACCCATGCTTCGGCCAGTTTGGAGTTTCACTCCGGAGCCGTGATCACGGCCGTTTTCTCCTTCGATGTACCCAAACACGGTCATTCACCGATCGAACTCTACGGTACGGAGGGTTCCCTGAAGGTTCCCGATCCCAACACCTTTGCCGGCCCTGTCCAGTGTTACCGGATTTCCGATCACGACGCAGGATGGACCGACGAACCATACACTCACGGCTATGCCGAAAATATGAGGGGAATCGGTGCCGCCGATATGGCCTGTGCGGTCAATAGCGGTCGAAAACATCGAGCCAGCGGTGAACTCGCTTTTCACGTGCTCGAGGTCATGCACGGCATCGAGAGGTCCTCCCTGTCCGCCACCCATGTCGAAATCGAAAGCCGTCCCGACCGCCCCGCTCCCCTCCCAATCGGGCTGGCCCACGGAATCCTCGATTCCTGAGAAGTTGCAGAAATTTCCGGTTTTTCGCTAAATCGGCTGGACATGACCGGGTGTTCAGGTATTATTCCGTTCACCATGAAAGATCTAACCTTCCGCCAACAGCAAATTCTCACCTTTATCCAGGAAAGTTTTACCCAACAGGACTATTGGCCGACAATCCGGGAGATCCAGGAGGAGTTTGGATTCAAGAGCACCAACGCAGTCGTCGGGCACCTCCGCGCACTCGAGCGGAAGGGGTTTCTCGATCGCCGCCCCCATCAGGCAAGGGCCTTTCGCTTGCGGCATCCAGTCCCAAACGATCCAACACCCGATGATCATATCGCAGTAGTCGATATCCCGGTCATGGGGAATATCGCCGCTGGCTACCCCGACCGCGTCGAATCCGGCGGGCAGATCGGCACCCTTCAGGTGGACGCCCTTACCGCCCGTCAGAGACGTCACCGTCGCACCTTTGCGATCCGAGTCACCGGAGACTCGATGATCAACGCCGGAATCGAAAATGGCGATACCGTAGTCGTCGAAGACCGCGAGCCGAGGGACGGCGATATCGTTGCGGCCCTCATCGACGGAGAGACAACCCTGAAGCGGTTCATCCAGACGGCAGGAAATACCCCCTACCTAAAGGCCGAGAACCCCGCATATCCCGAGCTGTACCCCCTCGACGAATTGATCGTTCAAGGGGTTGCCACCTCGGTGGTGCGGCGGCTTTGAGTCCCCGCCCAGCCCAGGGCGGGCAGGTTGTCTCGGTTCCCGCTTTTTGCTGATCCCGAAACAACCGAACCCGCAACTCTGGTCGCTTGGACGCGCTCCCCCGCAGAAGGAGCACCCGCTTACGCAGGCTTCCTCTTCCCAGGTTCCTTCTTCGATCGATCTTCCGTTGGCTCCTTTCGCTCCTCCTTTTCTCCCGCTCCGGTCTTTTCGCCATCTTCCAATTCCCTGGTCCCGACCGGTTCAAGAGCCTCACTCAGTTCACCAGTAAGGCCACCCGGTTTACTCGGGTCGATTCCCAGCTCATTGAGGAGTTTATCAACAAGCGGGGAATTCATGCGGTAGGAAAGGAGAGACTCCATCAGTTGGTTGGGCATACTGACTCCTCCCGGGGCACCGTTGGATCCGCCATCGCTGGATCCATTCCCGGAAGATCCTCCCGGCACGTTGAATCCATTCGTAGAGATAATCTTGATACTGTCGATCTTCTCCATCGGTTTGACACTCGCTTCGATAATCTGTGGAGCAACCTGAGCCAGAATCTTCCGGATCTCGAAATTGATGATCTCGCCACTGAGCAGGTTCTTCGCCTCATTAATCGCTTTCTCTCCGTAGGCCTCCACCTCGAAGCGCTTCGCGTCGGCCTCCGCGACAATCCGAATCTTTTCAGCGGAGGCCTTTGCCTCGGTGACCACGGCCTCAGCCTTGTCGATCGCAGCTTGCTTTTCTGCATCCGCAGCGACCTTGACATCAATGGCCTCCTTCTCGGCGGCTTCGGTCGCCTTGATCAATTCGATCTCCTTTTCGCGGTTGGCAACCGAAGTCTGGCGCACCGTGGTTACATTTTCCTCTTCCCGCACCATCAGCGCGCGGGCCTTGGCAGCCTCCGCTTCGGCCTGGGATTGCTCCTCCGATTTCTTGGCCACCGCGATGTCGGAGGCCTGCTTTTTGATCTCGACCGATTGCCTACGGTCGATCTCGGCCTCCTCTACCATGCGCTTCGCATGGATGTCGCGTTCCTGAATAGTCTGCTCGGACCCGATGCCGACTTCGCGCTCCTTTTGCTCCTGGAGAATCCGCGCTTCCTCCGCTTCCCGTTTGCGAGTGGCTTTCTCGGTAGCGACGAGGGATTCCTGTGAAGCGGTGGCGAAGGCAACTTCGCGTTCCTGGTCGAGCCGGGCCATCTCCTCGTCACGCTTGATGTGGAAACTCTCGCGGGAGGCTTCGAGGTTCTTTGTCTCAATCTTCACCCGGGTTTCCTGCTCGATGCGGTTGCGCTCCTCACGCTTCGCCTCAGTGATCGAGGTCAGCTTGGCCAATCCCTGGGCGTCGAAAGCGTTGTCTTCCTTGAAGAAGGTCCGACCAGTCTGGTCGAGCGCGGTCAGGGAGACCGACTCCAGTTCCAGACCGTTCTTGAGTAAATCTTCGCTGACTGACGATTGGACCGATTGCACGAACTCGGCCCGCTTCTCGTGGAGCTGCTCCATACTCAGCCCGGCAGCCACAGCCCGCAGAGCATCAACAAACTTCCCCTGCAGGAGTTCCTTAAGCATCTCCGGCTGAAGCGTGCGGTCCCCCAGGGTTTGTGCTGCCTTGGCAATCGATTCCTTCTCCGGTTTAACGCGAACATAAAACTCGGCCGTCACGTCCACACGCATTCGGTCCGCCGTAATCAGCCCGTCCTCGTTCTTGCGGTCCACCTGGAGGCGCAGCGTGCGCATGTTGACCGCGACGATTTCCTGGAAGACTGGCAGCTTGATGGCACCGCCGTCCAGGATAACTCGCTCGCCGCCGAGACCGGTCCGCACAAAAGCAATCTCCTTGGTGGAGCGCTTGTAGAGTCGGGCAATCACGACTCCGAAGAATACAAGGGCGGCAAATCCAATGCCGATCCAGGTGATGATGTTGATCATGTTACTAGGTTTTGTAGGTTGGTGTGTTGGGTTTGTTTCGAAAAAATTGCCGACTCGAAATTCAGTTGCCCAGATGAGGATTTCTCACGGCAATACAAGTGAAGGTTCCCTTTTCCTTGCCGACCAGAAGCACAGACTCCCCCCTCCCGAAACGGGCATTCGCCTCGGCCGCCCGGACCATGACGTAGTGCGTTCGGTTCAGCGGACCCTTGAGTTTGGCCTCGGCACTGCGCTCGCATGTCGCCTCACCAATTGTGATCGTTGCGATCCGTCCGATATAGCTTCCAGAGGAGATGGCACTAGTCTCATCCTTCGGGAGGATTTTTCCCAAAAGAGCGTTGCCCCATTTGAGAGGGAAGAGGCTCACGGCGAAAGCCATCGGCGCGGCAACCCCTGCCGGCAAAAGTCCAAGGCCACTTTCAGAGAGAAAAAGCTGCCCATTGTATCCAATGCAGGAGAACAGAAAGAGAAAAAGCAGAAAGCTGATGATGAACGGAACCTTCCCAAAGTTCATCCAGGCAAAAATTTCCGCGACCCAGGAAGCTTCACCGCCATCTCCCGGACCCGTCTCCGCTTCGAAATCCGCATCGACTGTCAGCTCGCCCGGTAAATCCACCCCTCCCACCGAATCAAAATCCGGCAGGAGGTCGTCGATCCATCCAAATAGACTAATCCCCGTAAAAAGACTCACCGTTTGCACCAGTCCAATGAGGAAGAATATCCCCAGGGCGACGGCGAACGGGAGGTTCTCCGCTGCGGTGAAATGCGCGTACATGAAGGGATTCGGGGCTGAGGTTGGTCCCTCGGCACTATTTCTCAGAGAGAACTTTCATCCGGGCCTCGATGCGGGCCTTTTTGTTCAGATGGGCCAGCTCAATCAACTTCGCGCTCTCATCCGAGTTACTCCCGAGAGCATTGCGGCGCACCCCGGTCGCGTCTTGCAGCACACGGGTAAAGGCCCCCTCCGCCTTGGCGGCCTTGCTAGTCGCCGATCCAGAACCTCCAACTCCCCCACCCGATTCGGCTTCGCCTATCGCTGCAGCTTCCCTCTGGGAAACCTTGAAATCATGAAGCTCATCGTCCATTTCGTTGCGCTTGGCTACCAGCCCGGCGATCGCTTGGTTGAGTTCCGCCTCTTGCCGCCCTAGCTCGCCCAACTGATTTTCCAAAGCCGGTAGCTGGTCTTCAATGTCGAGCTGACGCGAAATGGCGGTTTCCACTAGATCCTTTCGACCCTGCTTGAGTGCCTCCCCAGTTTGCTCCTCAATCCGAGTGTGTTCCTCGTTGAGCTTGGTCATCGCTTTCGAGACATGGTATTTCTGTGCCGTGATACGGCCCAACTCGGCTTTGACCTCATCAAGAGCGTCGTCAATCTCCGCAATGGCTTGCTCGAGCACAACCTCGGGGGCCAAACCTTCGATTTTGGATACGATAGAGGAGGCGGTGCCGGTGATGATCCGGCGGATGCGGCTACTTATTGTGTCTTTCATGGTTGTTCTGGTTCTGGGGGATGTTTGTAGGGAAAGAGCGGGAAGTCTTCCCCTGGAGAAATCTTAGTTTCGGCACCGGATCTGAGAGAGGCTTTTCCGCGTTCATACTCAAGAGTCTTCTTCCTGTTCCGGTAACAGTCCAATTAATTCGCTGATCCTTTGGAGTTTATTTTCAAAAAGCCTGGGATTGTAAGCAGGGGTCTGCCGCGTCAGCCCAAGGCGCAAAACCTGCTCAATCAGCCGAAGAATAATCCCCAAAAGACGCTCCTCCGTCTCCAGTAAGTAGGCCAACTCCTCCCTCTCGGACGGCGATTCCCGCCTGCTCGCAAGATACGCTACCCCCTGCGGGAAAAGATTCGCAGCCAAATCCACCAGCTCCGAATGAACTTCCTGCCGCTCCTCCATCCGTCGGAGATTTTTCCGCGCCGGCTCAGATATGCGGTTCAACTCTTCCACCCCCTCGGGAAATGTTCCAAAATGCTCGTGATACTGCCGAAAAAAAGAGGCCACAAACCGAAGTTTCTCGCTCGCCGTCACCTTCCCACCAAAAGACCGCTGCATCAAAAAATCATGGTCTTCCTGGCTTATCCGTCCACTGATCGGGACGGTCTTTGTGGTGTCAGTCATCGAATTAATCAAAAAAAAAGGAAGGCTAATAGGCCTGTTTTGGTTGTGATGTATAATAGTTATACGAAGTAGGCGTCGGTGTTCAAGTTCTTTTTTGCAAAAAGAGACAAATCCAAAAAAGTCCCCATTGCCGTCTACCAAAGCACATGCGCGGATTATTTATCTTCTAGATAGAATCATTTAGTTGAACGGTGTTGGAAAGACTCAGAAAAAAAATTGCGCCAGACCGGCCAACAACGTCCCACAGGAGCGCTTGATGAGGGCTTTTCCGGGGTGCCCTGCTTTTGAGTCTCAG
>CAZWFJ010000085.1:0-5791 GCA_964633135.1 uncultured Puniceicoccaceae bacterium
TTTTCGATTTCGATCCCGATCCCGATTTCGATTTGGATTATTTTCTTTCCCATCGCCAAAAAAAGCGAAGGAAAGTTTTGTTCGAGTGGTAGAGACTACTGTTCGAATTCATCCGCAGCGGTCGTATCAGTCTCCTCAGTGGGCTTGATTCCCGACAAGCGCGAAGCACGGGCGATCAAATGGGCGGCCACGGGCATCGTCGTGTAGAACAGCCCGACCAGGAGGGCGATCTCGAGCCAAACTCTTCCGTCCGCGAAGGAGATTCCGACCCCGAGGGCGAGGAGGGATCCGCCGAACGCACCGGCCTTGGTGGCGGCGTGAAGGCGACAATAGCAATCCGGGAGCCGGACGACCCCAATCGCCGCAATCAGGGCGAATAGGCATCCGAAAAGAACGAGCAAAGAGACCAGTGTTTCCATCATTTTCGCCCTCCTTTTTCCATGTGCCGGGCGATGGCGATCGTCCCGATAAACGAGACCACCGAGATCGCAAAGGAGACGGTGACAAACAGCGAGCGTCCGCTTTCGAGGGCGACCAGCAACGCGAAAGCGAGGACGATCCCGGCGAAAAGATCGATGGCGACCACCCGATCGGTCAGGGTAGGACCCCGGAAGAGGCGCCAGGTTCCGATGATAAGAGCACCGATGAGCAAAACTTTTCCGATGGCAATGGCGATTTCGAGCGGGATCATGGTGTGCTAAAAGATTTCACGGATCGGGCGGACGTATTTTGATTCGAAGCGCATGCGGTCCTTCTCGGAGGAATCCCCCGGGACGAGAAGATGAATCAGCACCACCCGATTATCCGGTGAGAGGTCGACGGTCAGGGTGCCGGGGGTCATGGTGATCAAATTGGTAACCAGCAAGAGTTGTCTATCATTTAGCTCCTCGACGGAGATGGTCAAGAATGCGGGGTTGCGACTGCGGCGACCGAGAATCTGGGCGGCGATCTGAAAATTCGCGACCACCACCTCCTTGGCGTAGAAGAAGAAAAAGAAAATGCCCTTACCCAATCGCTTCATTGGCCCGCCTCCACTTGCAGAACGGATTCGATGTAAACCACCGGATTGAGCAATTGTTCTGCGGCTTGTATCGACCAGACAAAGACCGGCTCACCGAAAAAGCTCAATCCGAGGATGGCGACCACGACCATGCCCATTGGGGCGAGGGTAAGGCAATGGTTCGAAGGGGTTCCCCGCTCTGGACCGCTCGGCGATGGAGAATCCGCCCCGCCCTCCGGCTCTGGATCTTTTTTCCAAAAGGCCTCACCCCAGATCTTGGTCATTGAGAAAAGGGTCATCATGCCGACCGCGAGCGCGGCAGCCGTCAGCCAGTAAAATCCGCCATCCAGCCCGGCCCGGACGATCCCGAGCTTGGCCCAGAAACCGCTCAGTGGGGGAATGCCCGCCAGCGCGAAGGCGGAGACCAGGAAAATCAGGCTGCATCCGATCGAGGCACGGTAGAGGCCTCCGATTCGGGCGAGATTCACCGTTCCGCGCCGATGCTCCACCCATGCCGAGACGAGCAAGAGGTTGGTTTTGGCCAGATTGTTATGGACGAAATAGAACAGCCCGGCAGCCAGACCGAGCGGGGTAAACATAGCCAACCCGGCCAGGAGGTAACCGACCTGGCTGATGATATGAAAGGAGAGGATCTTGCGCATCTCAAACTGTGCCGCAGCTCCGAGGACCCCCGTAATCATGGTGAGGGCGGCCACCCAGAGAAAGACCGTTTGCCAATCCGCGAAGTCGTCACCGATCAGAAGAGTGGCCACGCGCAGGAACGAATAGATCCCCACTTTGGTCAGGAGTCCCGCGAAGAGGGCGGTCACAATTGGTGCTGGCGTATGATAGGATGCTGGCAACCAGAAGAAGAGCGGAAAAAGCCCGGCCTTGACTCCGAAGGCGGAAAAGACGAGCGCGGCCCCTCCTTTAATAAACCCGGTGGACTCCCCCCCCTCGCGAACCAGAAGGGCCAGATCGGCCAGGTTCAGGGTTCCCGCTTTGCCGTAGATCAGGCCCACGCCCATGAGAAAAAGTGCCGATGCCACGAGGTTGATCACCACGTATTTGACCCCGCCCTCAAGCTGTCCCCGGCGACCGCCGATGACCATCAGCACGAATGAGGCGATGAGCATCACCTCGAACCAGACAAAGAGATTGAAGAGATCTCCGGTCAGGAAGGCACCGTTTACCCCGACCAGCAGAAGATTCTGCAGGGGAAAGTACCAACGCTCCAGCGGGCGCTCCATGCGATGCACCACCCCGAAAAAGGTGACCGACAATGCGGTGAAAGAGCAGACCGCAAGGAAGATCGCGGCCGTAAGATCAAGCACAAGTACAATGCCAAAGGGGGCGACCCATGAGCCGAGCGGAAGAACCGTAACCGACCCAGAAGCCGCCATTGTGAACAACCAGCCACAGGCAAGGAACAGGGCGACGGCACTGACCATCCCGATGCTGTTCTGCACTTTGCGGGCAGCGGGAGCCGCCAACCCGGCCAGGGCGGCGATCAGCGGAATGAGGAGGGGCAGGATCAACGCGTTCATTGGCTGCCCTCCGTCTTGTTGAATTCATCCAGATCATCCGACCCCACCGACCGGTTCGCCCGATGGAGCAGGGAGATGGTGAAAGCGATCACCCCGAAACCGATCACAATCGCGGTCAACACCAAAGCTTGCGGGAGCGGGTCGGCTGCGGTTGTGGAGAGGACCGTTTCGCCATCCGGGATCACAGGGGGTTCCCTCTCGGTAAGTCCGCCCGAGGTGAAGACGAGCAGGTTGGCCGCCTGGCCGAGGATCATGATCCCGATCACCAGCCGGAAGACGCTGCGCCGAAGGATACAGAAAGTGGCCGCCGCGAAGAGGAAACCGATGAAGAGTGCCAGCATTAGTTCCATGCGCCCCCCTCATTCTGCTCGGGTTCATTCGGGTCCGAATCATCCCGCAGGCAACGCGCGGAATGGACCACAAAGCCGATCACTGTAAGATATACCCCTACATCAAAGACCAATGGCGTGCCCAAGTGTATCTTCCCGAGCAGCGGCAGAGAAAATCCCGGCAGCCAGTAACCCGTGAAGAACGGATCCCCGAAGAGCACGGGGAGAAGCGCGCTCCCGCCGGCGATTCCAAGGCCGACGATCATCAGGAGAACCGGCATCGTTCGGGTCGAACCCCCTTCGGCTCCGTCGTCGGTGTCGGTATCGTACGGACGGATACGAACCTGCGCAAAATCGCGGAGCAGAATCGCGGTCGCTGCGATCAAGCCACCGATGAACCCCCCGCCCGGAAGATTGTGCCCCCGGTAAAGGAGCACCAGCGAGATCACGAAAATCACGGGACTCAGGAATTTGGCCGCAGCCACGAGGATAGCCGAGTTCATGAATCCTTCCTCCCCTGCTTCATTAGAATTCCGACCCCCAGGGCCGCGATGGCGATTACCATGATCTCTCCAAAGGTGTCCAGGGCGCGAAAGTCGACCAGAATCACATTCACCACATTCTTCCCTTTCGCAAGCGTGTAGCTCCAATCGCCCAACTGCGCGGAGATCGAGGGTGCGACCTGTACCAAGTCGGCCTTCAGTGTCAGAGCGAAGACCAGGAGTCCGACAATCCCCGAGAAAACGGCGTCGAAGCAAAGCGTTCGTTTGCGCGAGATCTGCCGCAGCTCGGGTAACTTCGCGATGATCAGGAAGAGGAAGAGTAGCGTCAGTGTCTCGACCACGATCTGGGTGATCGCCAGATCCGGTGCCCCAAAGTAGGCGAAGAGGAGGGCAATCCCAAAGCCCACGATCCCAAAGCCCAAAAGGGCACTGGTTTTCTCGTTGGTCATCAAAACCCGCACGGTGGCCGCAGTCATCAGGGCCAGCAGGACGACAATGTGGAGCGGGGCACTCCAATCGAGCGGGCTACCCGTCAGTTCCGTCAACGAAAAGAGTTTCCAGGCGACCAGAAAGCTGACCGAGGATAGAATAACCAGCAGATAGACGCGCAGTTTGCCGTTCTGCAGGACACGCGTCTGCCACTTCGCAAACCCCAACAGGCCGCCGAGCAGCGAAAAATAGACGTCGCTCCCTTCCGGGATACGGTTCCCGGTCTCCTTGGTCCTGCGCCACAAGAGCCATCGAAACCGGTACACCGTAAACCCGATGAGCAGTGTCATTGCGCTCAGCAAGAGCGGAAGGTTCCACCCGTGCCAAAGGGCGAGCTTGAGGGAGACCTGTTGGTTGAGAATCGTCGCGACCGCCGGCTCAACCAACGGGCGCTCCAAGGTGCCGGGAAGGATACCGATCAAAAGTCCGGTAACCCCCAAAACCAGAGGGCCGAACCAGAGGAAAAAGGGACCCTCATGAGGATGTTTCGGTGTATCCGCAGAACCTTTACCCCAAAACGGGTGGATTCCAACTTTGAACGCCAGAGCGAACAGAAAGGCGTTGCCCAAAATTGCGAATCCGAGGAAAAACGGGGTCAGATCCCCGATCGCCACCCCTGTTTTGTAGACGTATTCCTTGCCGACGAAACCGAAGAGCGGGGGGAAGCCCGCCTTCGAAAGAGCGGCCAGGCCTGCTGCCAGAGCGGTCAGGGGCATGAGTTTTCGCAGTCCCCTCAGCCGGGTGACATCGCGGGTGCCGGTCTCGTGGTCGAGATTCCCGGCCACCATAAAAAGGGCACCCTTGTAGAGCGCGTGCCCCACGAGGAAGAGCACGGCCGATTGGGCCGCCATCTCAAAGTCGAGGCCGAGCAAGAGCACCAGCAGGCCGAGAACGCTGATGGTCGTGTACGCGAGAATCGCTTTGAGGTCAGTCTGGAAAAGCCCCCGAACGGCTCCGAGCAGGAACGTCACCCCGCCCACCCCGACCAGGATGATCTCCCACAATGCGGTCCCCCCGAAAACCGGAGCCAGGACCGCCAGCAGGAAAACCCCTGCCTTCACCATTGTCGCCGAGTGCAGGTACGCGCTCACCGGAGTGGGGGCGGCCATGGCGTTTGGCAACCAGAAGTGAAACGGGAACTGGGCCGATTTCGTGAAGGCACCTAGCAGGACGAGAATCAGGGAGGCCACATAGAATGGGTGGCTGCGGAAATCGACCCCGCTGCTGGTCAATCCGGTTAGCGTCCACTCTCCCGTTCCGATCCCGAGAAGGACCAGGCCGGCAAGAAGGGCCAGACCCCCGAGACCGGTGATGAGCAGTGCCTGGAGTGCCTTCTTCCTCGATTCCTCCGACTCATGGTAGAATCCGATCAGGAAGTAGGACGATATGCTCGTGAGTTCCCAAAAGATGAAGAGAAGAATCAGGTTGTCCGCAAGGACTAGCCCGAGCATCGACCCCATGAAACCGGTGAGGGCTACCAGGAAACGTCCGAGATCCCTGTGTCCGGCGAGATAGCCGTTGGCATAGAGAATGATCAGGGCACCGATCCCGGTCACGAGAAGAGCCATCAGCCGCGAGAGGCCGTCGATCCGGAAATCCAGCGAGGAACCGAGCGAGGGAAACCACTCCATGCTCCAGCGAACCGGTTCTCCACCGAGGCCGGGAAGCAGCAAGCCAAAGACCACAGCCGGTGCTGCAGCAAGAATCCACGGTGTGGCTTTCGGGCACCGCGACAGAAGGAACGGAGCCAGTGCCCCGACCAGCCAAATCAGCGGTATTCCCCAGAAAACTATCATGTTCCCCCTTTTCTGGACGCAAAAGCCAACTCAGTGCAAGTCGATCCGGTAAATTATTTCACTACGATGATCTGACTGCGCGGGGAAGACGCTTTCGAAACGGGTTCCCCGTTCCGCTACGAAAATC
>CAZWFJ010000085.1:5891-17259 GCA_964633135.1 uncultured Puniceicoccaceae bacterium
CAGCCCGGGAGCGGAAGCGCGAACCGCTTTCGAAACGGGTTCCCCGTTCCGCTACAAAAATCCAGCCCGGGAGCGGAAGCGCGAACCGCTTTCGAAACGGGTTCCCCGTTCCGCTACGAAAATCCAGCCCGGTAGCGGAAGCGCGAACCGCTTTCGAAACGGGTTCCCCGTTCCGCTACAAAAATCTAGCCCGGTAGCGGAAGCGGGAACCGCTTTCGAAACGGGTTCCCCGTTCCGCTGCAAAAATCCAGCCCGGTAGCGGAAGCGGGAACCGCTTTCGAAAACCTCGTCGCACCGAGGACAGCGAATTCGATCAATCGAGCTTCAGCTCTGAGCGGACCCCCTGCCAGAGGTCGCCGAAGGCTTGGGCGGCAGGCGACTTCCGGGCATAGGCTGCGAGGGGCCGGCGGTGTTCCCCCATTTGCTCGACGATACTGGCGGACGGAATTACCGGTCCCATGAAAGGACCGTTTGAGTCCGCCAGGTGTTCTTCAATGGTTTCCCGGTGAAGCTTCTTCCTCGCGTCGGCCATTGAGAAGAAACCACGGAGCTTTTTCCCGGAGATTTTTTTCGCTTTGAAGAAATCCTGGACGTGCTCAAAAGCATTGAGCGAAAGGGTGGAGGGGATGGTCGGCACAAGGACGCGATCGGAGAGTTGGAAGAGGTTTTCCGAGAGGAGGGTGATCCCGGCCGGAGCGTCGGCGATGATGAGATCGTAGTCCCCCTGAAACCCTTTGAAGAGCGAGCGGAGGGCCGTCTCCGACTTTTTTTCATCGTCCAGCCTCAGGTCGAGATTGCGAAACTCAAGGTGGCCGGGGAGAATGTCGAGGTGGATGAACTCGGTGTGGCAAATCTGCTTGTGGGCAAATGTTTTTCCTTTCAACAGCTTGCCTGTTTTCATCGATGAAGGCGGGGCGGCCTGTAAGTAAAACGATGCCGCCCCCTGGGGATCCAGATCACAGAGGAGAACGTTGAAACCGTCAAGAGAGGCGGCAAAGGCCAGATTGACGGCGGAAGTGGTCTTGCCCACGCCCCCCTTGAGGTTGTAGAGAGAGAGAATTTTCACGGTGCAGGCGGAAGCCCCCTTCCCCGGGCGGGGAACAGGCTGTGGGCGGTTGAGAGTATCGAGTTCATGGTCGGAGTGGAGAATGGGCCAGTGCCAGTGATTCCTGATAAAAGTAGGTTCGGAGACGGGGTCAAGGATTCGACGAAAAAGGAGCCGTGCTTTCGCCTCATCAGCCCGGTTTGAGAAAGTGCTCGATGGTGTCGAAATGTGAGCGAATCGCCTCAAGAGGCCGGGAGGATTCGACGATCTCTTGAAAAAGGCCGACCTTCTCCGCTTTCAAACGCTGGATGTTTTCCTCGATCGTCCCCTGGGCGATGAGCCGGTAGACGAAAACCGTTTTTTGCTGCCCAATGCGGTGTACCCGATCAATTGCCTGCTGCTCGGAAGCGGGATTCCACCAGGGATCCAGGAGAAATACGTAATCCGCCGCATGGAGGGTGATCCCCGTCCCGCCAGCCTTCAGGCTCACGAGCATGACCGCCGCTTTGCGGTGTTTTTGAAAATCGGCGATGGGAGATTCGCGGTCCCGGGTGGAGCCAGTTAGGCGAAACTGACGTACCTGTGGAAATTGCTGGGCGAGGAGTTCCTCGGTGAGATCGAGCAGGCTGACAAATTGGCTGAAGATGACAACTTTCCGCGGGCCGACGAGAATCTCTTGGAGATTCTCGCTGAGGGTCTCCAGCTTCCCACTGGTGCTCGCCATCGGCAGGTTCTCGGCGATGCCCGTTTCCTGGCGAAATTCCACAGGGAGCAGTCGGAGATCACAACAGGCCTGCCGCAGACGGGTGATGGCGGTGAGAAAGTGAAGACTGCGCTGACCATTCAGGTGCCGGTACTCACTCTTGAACTCTTGGAAGACCGTCTCGGCGATGCGGTTGTAGACCCGCCGTTGCTGGTCCCCCATCGTGCAGAGCAGCTCCGTCTCAACTTTGTCGGGCAGCTCCTGGGCAACCTCCTTCTTGGTGCGACGAATCAGGAACGGGGCCGCCTGGATGCGAACCCGCTCCACGAGTGACTCGCGGTTGCGGTTTATTTCCTCGAAAAATTCGCGACGACTGCCGAGCAGGTCAGGCATGAGGAAGCGAAAGATCGACCACAGGTCCATGTGGCTGTTCTCAATTGGAGTCCCCGTGAGAGCGATCCGGTGGTCGGCATGGATGCCAAAGCAGGCGCGGCTTACCTTGGCGTCGGGGTTTTTGATCTGCTGGGCCTCGTCGAGAACCGCATAGCGAAATCTGATGTTCTCCAGGTAGCTGCGGTGCCGGCGCAGCTGGGTATAGCTTGCCACCCAAAGGCAGCCGCCCGGATGTTCGCGCCATGAATCCCCGGTGTGGAGGACCCGGAACGGCAGACCGGGAAAAAAATGCTGCGCTTCCCGCGTCCAGACCGAGACGACACTGGCCGGGCAAACCACGAGCGACGGGATATCAAAACCGTCGCATTGCAGGAGAGAGAGGATTTGGACGGTCTTTCCCAGGCCCATTTCATCCGCAAGCAATGGATGGCAGTCGTTCCGGCAGAGATGGTAAAGATGCGCCACCCCTTTTCGCTGGTACGGACGCAAGAATTCCGGGGTGCCCGGCGGCGGATCGGGGTCGGGCGATTTCAATGTCTCAATCCAGCTCCGCACCTCGCCCGAGAGCTGAAAGCTCACCGCGTGGGTTTGAAACAGACTCAGGAAAAGATAGGCAGGTAGTTCGGCTCGACGACCTCCCGGTAGTCCCTCGAGCTGGCGCGAAATGTCGATGCTGTCTGGATCCAGGCGGACCAGTCCCCGGCCAGGCAGGAAAATCGGGCTGCTCCTGCTTCGGAAAAGACGGGCGATTTCCTCGTCGGAGAGGATTTCCTCGCCAAGATGAGAGGACCATTCGAGGCGAAGCCCCTTCCCAGCTGCAGCACGGTGGACGGTGGCCCGGAGCTGAACCTCACGCTGGCCATGGTGCAGAAGCTCCACCTCGGAGGTCTGGTGAATCGAAAAGGATTTCTTCCAGTCCGGTATTCCGTTGCGGAGGAAACTGAGGAATCGCTCGGACTCTGCCATCTCAAAAACAGCGGTTCGGTTATTAAACTGGAAACCACTGCGGCGTGCCATGTGGGAGAGCTGGATCAACCTTTCGCGACGCTGGGTGCCTCCCTTACTTTCGGAATCGGGCGAGGGAAGGGCGCGGAAGCAGAGCTTTTCCCCGTCGATGAAGACAAGAAGATCGGGCCGCGCCTCTGGCTCGTAAATTTTAGGGGCCGGGGCCAGGACAGGCAGCTCTGCAGGAGGCGGAGAGGGGCGGCTTTTGCTCTCAAAGGGCAGCGGCGAAAGACGCTCGGCGAGGAGTTCCTCAATCTCGTAGAGACCAGCCACCGCGATAGATTGCCCGAGTTCCCGGTCGTTGCGAGAATCCCGAACCGTGGGGCCAATTCGGGTCCATTCGACAATTGAATACGCCTCGCCCTCGTCCGTATCGACGGAGACGGTGAGGTCATCCGGGGTCAGCTCGATCTCGGTGATCAAATTCTTCCGGTAAAATACACGCCCCTGCCGCACAGCACTAGGAGGAAAAAAATGCTCCCAGTCGTGCTCAAGCCAAGCTGACCAGCGTTTCAACGCGGTTTCGGAGTATCGGTGCCTGGCATCTCGGGAGAACATGCAATCCTCCAGCAAAGCCGACTCCGGGTCGTAAATCAACCGGTTTCATGGACTCTTCCAGAGGATGGGTGCATAACAATTTGTTATGCACCCCCAGAGGATAAGCAAAAGCCTTTTCCACAGTGATAACGGTATCCGCCAATCAGGACCGGGAGGATGCTCACCGCCAGAAGGATGGCCAAGGAGGTCTGCCCCGCAACGAGGCGGACCTTACTCATTTTCTTCCAGCATCATCTGCGGAGGTGCACCGGAGCGGCCCTCGGACAGGCCATGCTCCAGATAATGCCGGGTCGCGCGCTCGTAGCTGTTCGCGCCGAAGGCGGCGGCAATATCGGGGTTTTGCTGAATATACCAGCGAGGGAAGAACTCAGGCGAAGCAGCCCTCCCTTCAGGCAGGCCGTGGTCGAGCCAATGCTTCAACGCGTCGCGATAGTTCTCTGCCCCAAATGCCGATTGGAGATCCGTATTGGTGGCTACGTACCACTGGACGTTCATTACGGGTGAACTCGCACGGCCCTCCTCAATTCCAAATCGCAACCAGTGTTTCTTCAGCTCGCGTTCATCGCCCCGAAAGGCGCGTTGCAGATCCTCGTGCGTCTCCGAATAGTAAACCGCGTCGAAGATCGGTGGCTCAGTCAACCAGTCCTCGCCCGCAAGGATAGTGCTTGCAGAGAAGAAGAGGATGACATTGAGAAAAAAACGCATGGATTTAGAAAAAATTCTCCGGTTTGATTTTTCCTTCTTTCAGCGAGTCAACTGCATCCTGGGCACCTTTCTTAGCCCTCTCTGCAGCATCTGTCGCCTGGCGTTTCATCTCGGCAGCGGCCGCTTCGGCTTGCTCCTTCGTCTCATCGACCTTTTGCCCGATATTCGTGGCCCCGGCAATCGCGTCCCGAATTCCCTGCCGCAGACCCTCCATGAAATTGACCTCCGGTGACTGAACCGTGCCAGATACCCTGACTGGAAAAACCAGCTTTGCGGGTTGGAAGTCGGACGGAACGCCAAGACCCCTTCCCAGTTCCGGCTGCGAGATGAGGACGCGGACCACGCTTTTCTCGGGATCAAACACCCCGTCCTCCGCGTGGAGAACCATGTCCAAACCCATCATTCCCCCGTCCAACTTGAAATCTTTCTGGAAGATCTCGAACATCGTCAGTTCCACCGAATCCACCTTGCCCTCAATCTCAAAGGTCGGCTTCAGTGGGTCCGCTATCGGAGCTATGCTTCCGGTCAGGCCGATCACGAAAAGATCCTGGTTCCCGGCCAGATTGCCCTGCACTGCCAGGGTGCCGCGATCTTCCGGGGTGCCGATTGTGCCCAGGTCCTTGGCTTCTACGTTTAAATTGAGTCCCAGCTGGAAGGGATCGCCCGATTCCTTCTCCTGCACATAGGTCAGCAGCGAGGTAACCAGCAACTGCTCCAGTTGAAAGGGAGGCAGGGGGGTGGGTTCGGTCGGGGGTTCCTCCTCCGCTTCCTCCTCCGGTGGAGGTGCTCCCTCCTGGAGAGCCGCAAGGAGAACCATTAGGTTGATCTCGCCAGCCGAGTTGCGCACGACTGTCAGATTCGACTCCTGTATCGTCACCTCCTCAAGCCGGATCTCCTGCTTTGTGATGAGCGGCCACACCGCTACGTCTTGGACGCTGCGGGCCAGGGTGAAGAGTTCCGGACGGTCAAAGCCCTCCGGGTTCCCAACCGAAAGCCCTTCCAGTGTCATCGAACCAGCAAAAAGGCTGATCGAGGCATTCCCTACCTCCAAATCAACGCCAAGCTTCTCCTCGGCTGTGGGCAGTGCCCTCTGAATCGCCGGATTCAGTCCCTTCTCCAGAAACCAGTTCAGGGCAAACACGGCGACAACCGCAAGGAGAACAAGAATAAGGAAAATTCGAAATAGAAGTTTCATAGCAGATAGAAGTGAGAATGCCCACGCATGACTAACCGAAGCGAATCTCCCAATAGATAAGGTCCCTGCTCTGCCAGGCAAGCCAATTTTCAGCGATAGCTATAGTAATCCTGGGTTCGGAGAGGTTTGTGCGGGAACGACTGGAAGAAGATCCTGCACGAAAGCGGGAGCCGAAGGTCCATGCAATGCATCGAGCTGATTGGAAGGGCTTGCAGTTGGAAGGGGGTTGCGAACTCGCTTGTTCGGCTCGCAATTAGGCATCGTCGCTGCAATAGAGTGCGTGCAGCAGTTCGAGAATCCGACCGACATCCTCTCGACCGATCTGGTAGAAGATGGTCTGTCCTTCCCGGCGGGTTTTTAGTAGCCCGCGATTCCTCAGCCTCGCCAGATGCTGGGAAGTCGCTGATTGGCTCAGGCCGATTCGTCGGACGATTTCACCTGCTGCCAATTCGCCGCTCACGGAGAGGTGGCAGAGAATCGCTAGACGCCGGGGATGGCTCAACAAGGACAGAACTTCCGCTGCGGTGGCGAGATCCCTCTGGCGGGGCAGGGGGGAAGAGGAAAAATGTGAGGAAGGGCTTGACATCATTTATTAGTTGATTCTAAATTAGTAAAAACTGTAATAAACTGCAAGAACAAAATGAACATTGATCGACTTGTATTTCTTCTCGGCGGCAGCTTTGTCCTGCTCTCGCTGGTTCTGTCACAATTATTCTCTCCCTGGTGGCTTCTGCTGGCTGCGGTAGTTGGGATAAACATGGTGCAGAGTTCGTTCACAGGATTCTGCCCCCCGGCCTATTTATTTCGAAAGTTTGGAGCGAAACCGGGTCCAGCCTTCTTCTGCGATCGGGCGGAGGAAAAGAACTCGAATTCCAGGCAAAACTGAACTCTGCACCATGAAAGGATTTTCCCAATGGGGGTTGAAGTACCCCCGCACCTCGTTCGCTTCTTCGATCCTTCTCGCCATGGTGCTGGTGGCACTGGCGGCATTGCCCGGGTTCGCGCCGGAGTCTTTTTCGTTCTTAAATCCCCCACGGATTGACACCGATCCTGAGAACATGCTGGCGGAGGACGAACCACGCCGGGTTTTTCACCGGGAGAGCAAGGCGGAGTATGCCCTTTACGACCAAATCGTGATCGGGGTATTGAATCCGAATAATCCCGACGGGGCATTTACGCCGGCGACTCTGGCAAATGTGGACGCTCTCGTCGAATTTGCTGCCGGGCTACCGGGAGTCATTGGCCCGGAAATTCTCTCGCCGGGCACGGTGGACAACATTGAACAGGCGGGAATCGGTACGGTGTCTTTCGACTGGCTCATGCCGTCGGTTCCCGAGACCCGTGAAGAGGCTCTGGCCGTGCGAGATCGCTTGCTGAGCCTGCCTATGATGAGGGGGAGTCTGGTCTCGGAGGACGGACATTCCTTGCTTCTGTACATTCCAATCGAATCAAAGGACATCAGCCACAAGGTCGCCTCGGCCTTGCTTGAGAAAATCGACAGTCTCCCTTTGAACGAAAGCGGCGAAGAGTATCACATCACGGGTTTACCGGTGGCCAATGACACTTTTGGGGTCGAGATGTTCAAGCAGATGGCAATCTCGGCTCCGATGGCGATGGTGCTCATCCTCTTCCTGATGTATTTCTTTTTCCGGCGCTGGACGCTGATTCTCGGACCCATGATCGTGGCTATGATCTCGGTCATGGCGACCATGGGCCTGCTTGTGGTCACGGGGCAGACCATTCACATCATGAGTTCGATGATCCCGATTTTCATCATGCCCATCGCCGTTCTCGACGGAGTCCACATGCTTTCCGAGTTTCACGATGTGTATCCCCGTTTCAGGGACAGGAGAAAGGCAATGAAGCATGTTCTCGGGCAGCTATGGAAGCCGATGCTTTTTACCACAGTCACGACGATGGCGGGCTTTGGTTCCCTTGCTCTGGCACCAATTCCTCCGGTGCAGGTCTTCGGAATATTCATCGCAATAGGAGTCTTCCTGGCCTGGATTCTCACTATTCTTCTGATTCCCGCATGGGTCGTGCTCTTCCCGGAAAAGCGTTTCTCCGGCTTCGGGATGGCGGGAGCAGGCGATTTGGAAGAAGCGGCAGGATTTCTCCCCCTCCTCGGTCGCTATGCAGTGCGGTTCCGTGCCCTGGTGCTTATGCTGGGTTTGATCATGGTCGGAGTAGCTGCGTATGGCATCAGTCTCATCCGCATCAACGACAATCCCGTACGCTGGTTCGAGAAGGATCACCGCATTCGGGTGGCCGACCATCTTCTCAATGAGCGCTTTGCGGGCACCTATCCGGCCTACCTAAATCTTCGGGCGGAATCGCCCGAGGCGTTCAAAGACCCGGAGCTTCTCCGCTACCTGACACGGTTGGAGGAAGCGGTGGCCAACAACCCAAACGTCGGGGCTACTCGATCTCTCCCCGATCTGGTAAAGACGGTTTATCGCGAGCTTCTCGAGGGCGATCCGGATTATTTTCGGATTCCTGACACGGCGGCGGGGGTAGCCCAGACCCTTCTGACATTTGAGAGTAGCCACCGCCCGGATGATCTCTACCATCTTGTCTCTCCTGATTATTCACAGGCGGCCATCTGGTTTCAGCTGCGAAGTGGGGACAATCACGACATGGAATCGGTGGTGTTGGACGTAGAGAACTTTCTCGCGGAGAATCCTCCTCCAAGGAGTCTGGTCGCCGACTGGTTCGGTCTCACCTACATCAACGTTATCTGGCAGGATCGGATGGTGGCAGGGATGCTCAGCTCACTGCTCTCCTCTTTTGCGGTGGTCCTGGTTCTAATGATCATCCTTTATCGTTCCGTGCTTTGGGGCCTTCTTTCAATGGTACCGCTTACTCTCACCATCGGTTTTCTCTACGGGCTGATTGGATTGGTCGGCAAAGACTACGACATGCCGGTCGCCGTCCTCTCCTCACTGAGCCTCGGCCTGGCGGTTGACTATGCGATCCACTTCCTGGCCCGCAGTCGGGAAATTCAAGCCAAGACGGGTTCCTGGACCCTGGCTGTGACGGAGGTGTTCTCCGAACCAGCGCGGGCGATCTCGCGAAACATCATCGTAGTAGGCGTTGGCTTCTTGCCGCTTCTGTTCGCCCCCCTGGTCCCTTACCAGACGGTTGGGGTCCTGATCTCCTCGATTCTCCTGGTTGCTGGGGGTGTTACTCTGGTCCTGCTTCCCGCTCTCATTACCATGTTGCGCAAGCGTCTCTTCGCAACCGAACCGGAAACCCTCAAAATTCAAAACTGAAAAATGAAGACGATCCTCACAACCCTTCTCCTCGTCGCCGCAGCCAGCCTGGCGGCTCAGGACCTCACCGACGCCCAAGCCATTGCTGATCGCGCCGCAGCTGCCTCCTATTATCAGGGAGAGGACGGCAGTGCCGAGGTCCGCATGATGATCACCGACTCGCGGGGCCGTGTCCGCGAACGGGAGATGACGATCCTCCGCAAGGACCAGGAAGAGACGCTAGGCAAGCAACGCTTCTTCGTGTACTTCCGGGCACCAGCCGATGTCAGCCGCACGACTTTTCTGGTTTGGAAGAATCCGCAGGCTGACGACGATCGCTGGCTTTATCTTCCCGCCCTCGATTTGGTCCGGCGCATCGCCGCCAGCGACGAGCGCACGAGCTTTGTCGGTTCCCATTTCTATTATGAAGACGTCTCTGGACGATCGCCCGAGGAGGATTCCCATGAACTGGAGGAGACGACCGACACATACTATGTCCTCAAAAGCACCCCGAAGAATCCGGGCGATGTGGAATTCAGTGCCTATCGTACCTGGATCCACAAAGACACCTTTCTTCCGGTTCGCACCGAGTACTACCGGGGCAACGGTGAGCCGTATCGCCGTTATGAGGCTCTCGCTGTCGAAACGATCGAGGGCTTTCCCACGGTAGTTCGCTCGCGAATGAGCGATCTTGATCGTCAGGGAAGCACCACTCTGGAATATTCCAAGGTCACTTACAACCAAGGTCTGGCCGACGGAATCTTCGAAGAACGTTTTCTACGCAACCCGCCCGCAGAGGTCATTGCCAAATGAGACCGATCGGAGGGATGCTGGTGGGGCTTCTTCTGGCCGTTGTCCAGCTGGGCGCGGAGTCAGAGCCACCTTTGCCAGCGGGACTCGGGGGTGGCACCGAACCTGATTCCCCGGGTGCCCCGAGGGAGTCCCGCCCCGTCAATGCTGAACCCTCGCTGCCTTTGGGACTCGGAGGAGAAAAGCAATCAGGCTCCGATCCAACCCTTCCTGCCGGGCTTGGCGCAACCGATTCCCGGACGACAACGCTTCCCGATTTGCCATCTGGTCTCGGCGGTGGAGAGAACTCAGAAACAGACTCGCCTGCCTCCGATAAATCTGCCCCTTTGCGCCTCCCCCAAGGTCTCAGCGGATTTCTTGAAGGACGCCTGGGAGCGCGGTTGCAAAACGATCCCGGCTACGATCGGACCACCCTTGCCGAGGTGCGCCTCAGGACCGAGTATGCCCGGACCCTCGGGGCGGTGCGTGGACGCGTCTCCTTCGACCTCATCGCTGGCAAGCCGGATGAAGAGCCGCTCGATCTGCGCAGGGGCGAGGGATGGCTCGACCTGCGGGAGGCCTGGTTGCTCGCCCGTCCCGGTGGAAACCTAGACATTAAGGCGGGACGCATGATCGCCACTTGGGGAACCGGCGACCTCCTCTTTATCAACGATCTGTTTCCCAAGGACTGGGTCTCCTTCCTGCTTGGACGCGACGAAGATTATCTCAAGGCCCCTTTCGACGGAGTGCGGGGGACCTATTTCAGTGACTGGAGCAATCTCGATCTCGTTCTCGGCATCCCTTTTGCACCCGACCGTTTCGTCGATGGCGACGACCTATCATTCTCGAACCCGGGAGGTCCGCCTCAGCTTGAAAATGCCGACATCCCGGACCGTCCCGATTTCTACTCGAGGCTGTTCCGCACGATCGGTTCCACCGAGGTCGCCGCCTATTTCTACGACGGGTTCTGGAAAAGTCCCGGTGGATTCTCGCCCGAAGGCCGCCCCATTTTTCCACGCCTTCGCGTTTATGGGGCGAGTGCCCGGGGACCCGCTCTCGGCGGGATTTTTTCCTTCGAAACTGGCTATTACGACAGTCTGGAAGATCGCAAGGGGAATAACCCTTTGCTACGGAATAGCGAATGGCGTTTTCTGCTCGGGCATGACCGGGAGGTGCTGCCGAAGCTTAACCTCGGCTTGCAGTTCTACGCAGAATGGCTTCAGGATTATGACGCCTATCGAAAAACTCTCCCTCCCTTCGTTGATCCGCGTGAGGAGTGGCGGCAAGTGTTCACCGTTCGCATCACTCGTCTTCTCCTCCAGGACGATCTCATCCTCTCCCTCTTCACCTTCTACTCCCCCTCGGACCAGGACTTCTATCTTCGGCCTGTGGCCTCATGGAAATTAAACGACACATGGCGGCTTTCCGGTGGTTTCAATCTTTTCGGGGGGAAATCAAAATCCACCTTCTTCGGGCAGTTCGAGGACAACAGCAACGCCTACGTTGCCCTGCGAGCAACTTGGTGAGTGCTATTCCAAAGCGAATTTCGCCGGAAAGCAAAGCCCTCCATTTCCACCAGAAAATGAATCCGAAGCAAAATTTTATAGAACTGACCTAATATAGGGTTGACGGGTTCGGGGATTTTGGGAATGGAATATTGAATGGCTAAAAAACGAAAAAAGTTACCGGAAAACCTGAGTTACCACCACCTGATGAGTCGGACG
>CAZWFJ010000086.1:0-17173 GCA_964633135.1 uncultured Puniceicoccaceae bacterium
TCCTGTTTAGCCAAAACGGTGCTGAATGCGACACTTATTTTTATTCGTTTCCTAAAAAAAATGAAGCTCGGAGCTTTGGCGAGAAGGCGTTCAACGGCAGAAGGAACCGGGAACGGTAGTTGGGTGGATGTTGGTTTACTCATGATGATGCGTTTATTAGAGAAATTTATCCATAGAAGAACTTTGTCATTAGGTGAACTTCCCAAAATTCGACCAGATTTAAAGAAAAATCGGTCTCAATAGCATATTTTTTTAACAAAAATTATACAAGGTGCTTTCCCGCAACGCTTTAGCGATGAAGATTTTCCTCGTTTTCCTTCTCATGTTTGGCTCGAAACGTAAGCAGGGGTCTGGAGGTCCGAAAGAACCACCCCACCAGCTGGAGCTGGCCCCCCTCCTTGCGAAAGGGGAGGCACTGGCATAGATGGTTGGACTGACGAACCAGAGGCGGTCCAATGAACTGGAACCGTTTCAACGCCGTGCTTGTGAATTACCCGCTGAGTCAGCCCAAGATCGTCCACAGCTACAAAAACGTCCCCAGCGAACCCATGATCTGAGGAACCGTGTGCGTGAATCGCGCTCGCACGGGTCTGTAGGAGTGCGGTCGAGCAATCGGCCGCACCACCTCGACCCCCATCACTCATGTGGGTGCTTTATTGCTGGCTATAGGATTGCGCTCCATTAGCATCGGACGGGGTCCAGCGGTTGGGGCGCACCGCGCAGGAGAAGTCTTGCCCGGACGTCTGCTCTGAAATTGATCCAACCTCCGACTGATCAAGTGATGCGACACAGTCTCGCGGAGGGGCCGGCGGGAAGCTTCGCGGTCATGTGCCCTTCCGCCAAGGAACAAGTGGAGCTTGGACTATCTGCGGGAAAAAGAACCGTTGCCGAAGAGAACTCCGGCAAGCCCCGTCCGGCGAGATCAATCTGAATTCTCTTGGCTGAAGTATCGAAGTTCCATACCGCAAGGTAGAGGCCTTCATTCGCAAGTAAGCCCGCAGACATGGAACTCGCATCTTTAAGTGGAGAGCCGGATGGCCAGAACGGAGAACCCTCGCATATTTCCTCCCGGATATTTTTGTAAAGTCGCACAGCCTCTTGGATGAGTCCTTTCCCTTCTTCGCTCAGATAGGCCAACTCACCGCTAAGATGCATTCGCATGAGCATTCCGTTGACACAGTTGAGGATGACCCGCTCGCGGTTGTCGCTACGTTGCGGATAAATCCAAGCGGCTTGCTGTTCAGGAGTTGCTCCGGTATAGCCTGCGGCGGCTATGCGGGCCATCTTCACCGCATCCTCCTGATCGCTGATGGACTGAATGCTGTGGCGTGTCAATAGGGCGTAATCCATGCGCAGGCCGCCGGAGCCGCAATTCTCTATGATAAGGTCGGGATGGCGGTCGAAAATCGCATCGATCCAGTCGAGATAGGCTCTGTTGTGCTGCAACAGTCCGTCGCCAAAGGAGTCCGCGTCAACTTCGGTTCCGATTCCGGCATCGATGTTGTAGTCCATTTTGATGTAAGCCGCTCCGTACTCGTTAACGAGGCGATCCACGACCTCGTCTGCATGGGATCGCACCATTGGATGGCGGAAGTCCAGTTGGTAGCGCCCGGTTTGAACAACCGGTTTCCCGTGCCGGCGGAAAAAACATTCGGGCGGCCACTCGCGCGCGAGCGGACAGTTATAGCCCATAGACTCAATTTCCAGCCAAAGACCGGGCTTCATCCCAGCTCTCTGAATCTCTTTCATGATTCCCGGCACGCCTCCCTCAAAGCGATCCGAGGAAGGCAGCCATTCGCCGATCGTGCCCCACCAGCTTTCGCCGGATTTGGCGTACCACCCGGCATCCACGACATAGATTTCCGCTCCTGCCGCCGCAGCAGCTTCAATGTATGGCCGTTCTCTTTCCGTGGTCGGATCCGCAAAAAGACAGTGCATGTAGTCGTTGAAGATCACCGGCAACTGTTTATTGTCCCAATGCGGGCGCCGGATTCGGCGACGGTATTGCGTGAGCGCGATCATTGCTTCATTGAATCCACCTTCGCACACACCGAAACAGGCGGGCACGCTGGTAAAATGCTCTCCCGGTTTGAGCATTATATGCCAATGATGCTCCGCTTCACGCGGGCCGTATAGCCCTATATACAGACCTCCGGCCGATACCCCGAGGTCGCTGACCCAGGAGCCGTTGCTTTCAATCTGCCACAACACCGAACGTTCCGGCCCCTCGATGACGCCGCAGGGCAGATGATTTTTAGTGGACCAAGTGCCAGCATTGCCGGGCTGGAAGCAGTTGGTGCTTATGGCGGGTTGATCCCAGAGCCCCAGCTCGTCTAGTGTCCGCCGGCTCCAACGCAACTCGTCGAACCATCCCATCGCACATGCGTATACCCAGGTCTCACAGGAAAACGACGCTCCCAGACTTCGCTCCAGGCCGGCCAGAAAGAAGGATGAGACGGACTCAAGGCTAACAGGAAAGGTGGTTGTATTTTTTAAGTCCGCCCAAGAGCGCACCATGGGGAGTCCATCGAGAAATTGCCAATGAACCGTCGCATCCAGATTATCTCCGGCTAAGTCCATCTCCAGCTTAAGCCCATACTCATTCCTTTTCTCGCGGTGAGTTCGATACTTCAGCTTCATGCCGGGAAAACTCAAGGTAGTTTGCGAACCTTTTGAAGCGTAACTTCGCTGGCCGTCATGCTCTCCCGAAACTATCAATGGCTGAAAGCGCTCAAGTTTTTCCGGCGGCTCCGGAGCCGGTCCAGGGCCGAGATAAGTAAGCCTAGGGCAATTGTCCGCAGAGAGATCGATCCGGAGAGACAGGTCGTTCTCGTTTACAACTATTAGTTCCATGAGTTAAAATTGATCTTGAATCGGCGACACGTGAGGCGAAGCATCGTCCAATGCTGGATCTACCCGTTCTCTAGTTAGTTTTTTGAGTGATAACATGATCTTCAGGATAGTCTGTGGAACAATTAAGTTGGTCGAGTAAAAAAATGAGTTGAATCCTTGAGTGAGGAGTATGTGGGAGGGAGCACTCGGTTAAGGCCTAAAGCAGAATTTATCGAGTTCCTCCCGGCTAGGCGTTTTGGCGATACATCCAGATTCCGGCGAGGGTGGCGATTGCGAAAGGAGTCCAGGCGGCGGCGAGTACTGGAAGAATGCCCTGCTGCGCGGCGAGTGAGAAAAGGGCGGTGATGGCGAAGAATCCCAGATAGAGCCAAACGGCGCGGAAAAAGCCGGTGGAAGCACGGGAGCGTCCGCTGCCGAGGGCGCAGGGGAGGGCGATCAGCACTACGACAAAAAACTGAAAAGGCGTGGAGAGAATCGAAAAATAGCGGATTCGGTAGGGATCGACTCTGGGATCTCCCTCAAACCGTGCGAGGAGAGCGGCCAATTGGTTCAATGAGAGGTCCTTGGGGCGTTGGCTCAATCCGAGAAGGATCGTGGGATTCATCGTGCTTTCGCCGAGTACCAGTCGTTCAAAAGGCTGCAGGGACTCTGGGATGGGGGGGTCGCCGGAGAGCTTCAGAAACAAACCATCTTCGAGGACCCACTCCCGCCTCTGCGGATCGAAGGTTGCCCGGGCCGCTTCATAGCGGGTGCGTTCTTCTTCTTCGTCTTCGCTTGTCAGGGAGACTGAGACTCCGAATGCCTCGTTGCTGGAACGGCGGTAGACCTCGACAAACCAGATTTCCTCGTTCGCAGGGAGGGCAACAGCAAGATTCTGGATCGAGCCGCGAATGGTATGGCTGCGGCTGGCCAGATCTTTTTCCTTAACCTGTTCCCTGATAAAGCGGGCCATTTCGATAGAGGAAGGCGCGAGGGAACCGTTCAGCCAGAGCAGGACTCCGGCGAGCAATGCTGCCGCGATCCAGAAGGCGCGGCTGAGCCGGAAGAGGCCGATCCCTGCCGCGCGAATGGCGACGATCTCGCCGTTGCGGTGGAGAGTGGCCAGCGAGAAGAGCAACGAAAGCAGAAAGCAGATGGGCAGGAGCGAGGGAAGATAGCCGGGGATGAGCAGTAGAAAAAAGGAAAATACCTGATCTGCGGGAGCCCGCCGTGCCAGGAATCTGGGCAATTCGTTGTAGATTTCACTGAGCAGGAGGAGGCCAAGGACGGCTCCTACGGCGAGGGTGAAAATTTTCAGCCACTCGCGAAAGATGTAGCGGTCGATGCGCAAAGGGCTTTCCCGGTTCAGTCGTATATCCAGTAAGGTTGGCTGAACTCTTGAAAGGTTTCGGCCTCAAGCTGAAATTTGTCGAGGAAGGAGGGGATATCAACCTTGGCTCCCTGGGTGGAGATCGCATTCCACCACTCAGTCGAGCCGACGTGCTTGTTGAACAAGGTCATTTGTGCCTTTGTGGCGTCGGCAAACGGATTTGTGCGGGACCACTTGGCCGCCAGCTTCATCATCTCAAAGCTCAGCTGTGTCGGGCGGAGCACGGAATAGTCGTCGACGACCACATAGACGCCCATGCCCGTCTGGCGGTTGGGCAGGCGGTAGTTCTTGAGCTGGTAACTCAGGCCGGGAATCCTGAGCCGCTCCAGATCGGCTTTCAACCTGACTGGAGATTTTCCGGGATAGCTCAGAAGGCGGAATGGGAAGGGGGTCCCGTATCCATGCTTGAACCCGCCCAGTTGGGTGCCCAGGCCCGTCATCGGGTAGCCGAGGACGGACGAGAGGTCGGGTATGGCCGGTGAGGTCGGAACCCATCGCAGTCCGGTTTGCGGCCAGAGCATCGCGCGCTTCCATCCTTTCATCGGGACGATTCGCAGTATGCCCTCCTGGCGGACCTTGGGGGTAACGTCCAGCCAGCCTGGCACCTCCTTGAGCATCCGGGCCAGTTCGCCGATTGTCAGTCCATACACATAGGGCATCCGATAGGCCCCGACATAGCTCATCCATCGCGTCTCCATCATCGGTCCGTCCACTTTCAAGCCCCCGAGGGGATTCGGGCGGTCGAGTACAATGAACTCCTTCCCGGCCTCGAAGCAGGCCTCCATGGACAGCTTCATACAGCTGATGTAGGTATAGGAGCGAACTCCGAGGTCTTGCAGATCGACGACCATCGCATCGATCTGTTCCAGCATGGCCGGCGTCGGCTTACGGTATTTGCCGTAGAGGGAGTAGACCGGAAGACCCGTTTTCTCGTCAATCCGGTCCTCAATGGGAACGTTTGCTTTCTCGTCGCCATAAACCCCGTGCTCGGGGCCGAATAGGGCAACCAGGTTTACATTCGGAGCTCGGTCGAGAACCTCAATCGTCGACTCCCCTTGGCGGTTTACGCCGGCAGGATGGGTCAAAAGCCCTACCCGCTTGCCCTCCAGTAAATCAAAATTCCGCTGGGTCAGGTGATCGACGCCGAGGAAGATGGATCGCACCACCCGAGGCTGCTCGGATGACTGCCTTTGGGCCTGCGCTAGCAGCGGCAAGCTACTGACAAGACTGATGCCAAGAAGAGAAAGAGCGCGGGAGATGACCATTTTCATGAGAAATAGACTCTTATACGATTCAGCCCGGGGCTTTGACAAGGTAGAAGCATCCTGCAACTTCCTCCTGACAAAAATTTGCATCAATCTCCCCCGTTGGGGACATAAAGGAGTGCAGAGCGGCTACTTTCCTGATTTGAATCACCAATGGAAAAGAAGTTATTCAGCGAACTGGGTCTCTCGAACGAGATTCTACAGGCCGTAGCCAAATTGGGTTTCGAGGAAGCGTCCCCGATCCAGACAGGGGCGATTCCCCCGCTGCTGGAGGGTGGTGACGTGGTGGGCCAGTCCCAGACGGGTTCCGGCAAAACCGCTGCGTTTGCCATACCGGCTATTGAGTCGGTCGATCCGGGGCTGTCGGCCACCCAGGTTTTGATTCTTTGCCCGACCCGGGAGCTGGCCGTGCAGGTGGCGGAGGAAACGGCCAAACTGGCCTCCTTCAAGAACGGCGTGCGAGAGCTGCCGATTTACGGAGGGCAATCCTATGACCGACAGTTTCGCGGTCTGAAAAAGGGAGCTCACATCGTGATCGGAACTCCCGGGCGGATACTGGATCACATCGAAAAGGGTACGCTGAAACTGCAGAACATTCGGAGCATCATTCTGGATGAAGCCGACCGGATGCTGGATATGGGCTTCCTGGATGACATCAAGTCCATCCTCTCGGAAACGCCGGAATCGCGGCAGACCGCTCTCTTCTCCGCCACCGTTCCCAAGCCCATTGCCAGCTTGATCAAGACCTTTACCCGCAATCCCACTTGGGTAAAAATCGAATCGGAATCCGTAACCGTTCCCGAGATCGAACAGGTTTGGTATGAGGTTCACGGGCGGACGAAAGTGGAAGTCTTGTGCCGCCTGATCGATCTGGAGGATGTTCGCTTTGCGATCATCTTCTGCGCGACCAAGATCATGGTCGATCAGCTCGTCGAGCAACTGATTGCTCGCGGCTATATGGCCGACAAGCTGCACGGTGACATGACGCAGGTGATGCGGGAAAGAGTTATGGACCGGTTTCGCCGCCGCTCGGTCGAGTTTCTGGTGGCGACCGATGTCGCTGCCCGGGGGCTGGATGTGAAGGACATCGAGGTTGTCTTTAACTTTGACCTGCCCAATGACGGCGAGGATTACGTCCACCGGATCGGACGAACTGGCCGCGCGGGAAGCAAGGGCAAGGCGATCACTTTCGTGGGAGGCCGGGAGGTCTATAAGCTGCAGAACATCATGCGATTCACCAAGGGAAAGATCCGCCGTGAACGCGTGCCGACCCTGGAACAGGTCGAGGAGCGCAGGGCGAACGTCTTTCTCGATACCCTTCGCTCGACCCTCGAGGAAGGTTCCTTTAAACGCTACGACCACCTGACCGATCGCCTGCTGGATCAAGGGTACGCGCCAACCGACATCATCTCCGCTTTGATGCACTTGCGGGAGAAAGAGAACCCGAAGGCATACGGAGAGGAAATCCCGATCATCGAGAAATCAAGCCACAACAACGATCGCGTCCCTCATCACAAAAAATCCTCCCCTCCGTGGAAAAAGGGGAAGGGGAAGCCAGCCTACAAAGGCAAGGGAGGCGCTCCGGGAGGCTTTGCGAAGAAGAAAAAGAAGAAGAAGTCCTGATCTGCCGGAACCCGCCGTGCCAGGAATCTGGGCAATTCGCTGTACCACCACACAGTCGAGCCGACGTGCTTGTTGAACAAGGTCTATCATGACGAGGAGAATTTTCGACTCCCGACTTTTCGGGAGCGTCTCGAATTTTTTATGGAGAACCTCACCGCCAGCTGGTGCCGGTCCCCCCTCCTATTGCTTCGCAACAGGAGGGGAATTTAAAATCACATTGCTCTGCGAAACCAGTTCGCTCCACTGGGTGAGAAGTTCGGTGGCTTGGGGATTGGAGAGCTGGGCGCGGGCTACCGCTTCGACGATTGTCCAATCCTTCGGTTCAGTGAAATCCGAATCCCGAAGAAGCATGCCCCATGTTGCCAGGGCGGCGGCGAGCCGGTAGTCGTCTCCCATCGCGGCGAAGGTCTGCTCGGTGGGGAGAAGCGCGGGAATGGCCATCCGTCGACTTTTGTCTTCCTTGGGCCATTTGTAGCGGAGTTTAACGGTGGCAAGCTCCTGTCCGTATAGGTCGTCCAGGTCTATGTCGATGCCGCGGCCCGAAGTCGTCTGGTATTTTAGGTCGTCGACCTCGGGTAGTTCAATGTCCGAGTCAGGCAGAGGAGAAAGATAAAAATCAGGGAGTGGAGTTTTTTCATAGCGAGAGGGAACTTCGAGGTTTTGCTCGGAAACGAGTGAATTTCAGATTCATGGCCTCGGCAATCATTTTTTACGTGAAACTCTCTGGCATCACCGCAGGGTTTCCAACACGGAGGCGGGTTCGTGGGTAACGAGGGCGTGTACCTTGCCTTGGTTTTTCCAGGTGAGAAGTGCGATGTGCTCGAATTCCTTGAGCGACATGTCGGGGAGGATCGGCGCGACTGGGTCAGGCGCATCGATGGGAGCGATGAAGAGCCGGAATTTCCGGCCCGCATCATCCTCCAGGAAGAGCACCCCGACCCTGGATTCCTTACCCTTGACCTCGAGGGTCGAGGCTCCGGTCTGTTTCAGGGAATCGATCGGGGAGGGGAGCGGAGCTGGGCGGGGGGCCTTGTTCTCCTCCAGAAATTGATAAAGGCTCTCGGGGTCCTCACCGGCGACACGGGGCACCGAATTGGTGAGCATCTCTTCCTGTATGGTTTGGAAAAACTCCGGCACCTCCGAATCGGCATTGGCTGCGCGCGGGTCGAAGACGATGATCGCAAAGAAGATGACCAGTCCCGCAGCTGCGGCCATGGAGCCAATCGTTCGCAGGAAACAGGGCGAACACAGCCGTTGGAAAACCGAGGCACCTGAACGGGCCGCCTCTTCCTGATTTTGCTGAGGAGCCAGTGTCAGAAGCTTCTCTTGCAAACCGACTGGCGGAGGGGTCGTCTCCAGCTGGCGGGAAAAGACTTCGTCAAATTCCCGCTCGCGGGCGAGCCACTGGGAAAGCTCGGGGTCACGGCTCGCCATCGACAAGGCCTCCACCATCTCGGGGGAGGAGGCGCCTGCGTCGTCTTTGCAGACCTGGAGGACAAACTTGGCTTCGTCGCGTGTCATCGGTTATCGGTTTCGGTGGGTCGAAGAAGGGCGTTCTTCAGCTCGGCTTTTCCGCGGGCCAGGCGGGACATTACCGTGCCAATGGGTATTTGAAGAATCTCGCTGATTTCACGATAGTTGAAATGTCGGAGGTAGTAAAGGGTGAGCGGAGCGCGGTGGATTTCGGAGATTTTGGTGAGTGCGGAAAGGGCGGCGATCCCGTCCAGGGCACGGGCTGTGTCGGGTTCGATTTCAATGGATTCGGGGGGGAGCGTCTCGGGTGGGTGAAGCTCAACCCGTTTGCTTCTGCGGCACTGGCGGAGAAAATGGCGGTGAAGAGTGGTAAAGAGCCAGGTCTTCACCCTTGAGGGATCCCGGATTGATCGGCCCTTCCGGGCAAAAACCATGAAGGTTTCCTGGACAAGATCGCTGGCATCGTGGGCATTGCCGCTTAGACTGTAGCCGAAGCGATAGAGTGCCTGGTAGTGGCAATCGACCAGATCCTCGAAATCAATTTCATTTTCCTCGGCCATGTGAGATGCCGAAGACGATGCGGTTATTCCAATGTTTGTAAAATCATTTGCATCCAGAATTTGTGATTCCGGGAAATAGGATTGCCACAGCCGGGAAAAGGTCCGAAATTCCACATCATGCGACTTCCGCTCCCCATCGACCGAGCGTGGAAGAGGTTTTTTGGCTTATTGGCTGCCGGATTCCTTTTCCTTTCGCCTCTTGGAGGGGCACCGGAGGCTCCGACTGATCTTGAAAAAGAGGATGGCACGGTCTTGGCAGGTACGGTGCAGGGAGTTGTTGGGTCCGAGGTGCGGATCGCAACGGCGGAAGGCCAGAGCACGCCCACGCCCTTGAGCGATCTCTCGGAGGATTCGCGGCGTAAGGTCCTTGAGTGGGCGTTGCCCTTGATCCTTTCGAACGGGAAAGCGTTTCCGATCCAGTTTTACCGGAAGCATGAGTCTTCCGACGGGGCCGAGGCCACCGGGGGGTTCGAGGTGGTGCTCGAAAATCGCTCTCAGATGGACATTCCCGGGGACGTGCGCCTCGAATTCGTTGTTCACGAACTTGATTTTGGCCTCTTCTGGGGTCTCGACGGGTCGGGCGAATACCGCCTGGTCGGGGAGAGTTCGGAGACGACCGAAATTCCCTTTGACGGGCTTTCCAGCGGAGGAAGGGAGACCTTTGTGAAAGAGCCGGTTGTTTTCCGGACCGCCGATCCGGGTCTGTCGTGGAGCGGCCTGGCGGATGGAGTAGCTGCTGCACCAGAGCCTCCGGAGAAATTGACGAAGCTCTTTCTTGGGGTAAACCTGCTTCTCGGCGAAGAGGTCGTGGGTTCATTTGTCGAATCGCCTGCCGCTGCGATGGCTCTGGCACGATTTTCCGGTGATGCTGTGCCCGAGTTCGGGGTCGGGACCGCAGCCGAGGCGGCGGCGGCAGCACCTCTGGGGCCTTCCTCGCTCCGGATCCCGCTGGAGTCCCTCGTTATCATCGACGCCGACAATGCGACCGGAAGCGGCTTTCTGGCCAGAATCAAGGGGCGTCCGTTCCTGGTGACGAACGCCCATGTCGTGGCGGGGGCGCGGCGTCTCTCGTGCAGGAGTGCGGCCGGTCGCACGATTGAAATCCCCGATTATTGCTTTCTGGCTGGTGACCGCGATTTGGCCCTCATCCCTGTCGCTGACGAGGGGGAGTTCCTCGATGTGGCCGAGAGTTTGGCCGATGCGATTACAATCGGGGATCCCATTACCGTTTACGGCAATGAAGCTGGTGCCTCCGTCGCGACCGAGTTGCGCGGCAGGGTGCGTGGTCTCGGTCCCGAGCAGGTCGAGATTGATGCCCGGATTATTGAGGGGAACAGCGGCAGCCCGGTAATCGACGAGAGAACGGAAAAAGTGGTGGGAGTGGTGGCCTACTATATTGAGTATGAAATTCCCGAAGCCGATCGGCACTCAGAATCAGCTCCCCCCTCGGAGGAAGACTCAGGCGACGAAGCCGCCGGGGCGGAGGAAGACGACTCGCCGAATCTTGTCAGGCGTCGGTTCGCGGAGCGTCTGGACAACGCGGCATCCTGGGAGAAGGTTTCCTTTGCAAGCCTTGCGCGCGAGGGCGATGCGTTCGATGAATACCAGACATTGGTCACTGGCGTCGCGCAGATTGCCATGCAAATTAGCCGAAACGGGAGGATCCCGACGGGTGGGTTTGAGTCGGAGGAATTAGAGACCTTGATCAAGCGGTTTCACCGCCAGTTCAGCACCTCGAACCGGGCCGGATCGTCCGCCAATCGGCGCGCGCTTGATGATATGCGCTACCAGCTCTTCGCGTTGATGGATGCCAGACAGCGCTCGACCAATAGACGGCTTTCCACCCAGTATTTCCGGAATGAATTTGAACGCTTGAATGCCTTCGAGGAGCGGGTTCGCGAATTTCTCGAAGACGTAGAAACTTACTGAAGTTTTCCTGATTTAGAGGAGAACCACCAGGAAAAAGGCGAAGAGGAGGGCAAAGAGGGCGGCGTTGCCGAATTTTACGAGGGCCACGTTTTGCCGGAAAAAGGTTTGGAGCCGGTCGCTGGTCAGCCCGCGGTAAGCGAGTAGCATCACGAGGAGGAGAGGGAGAACGAACGCGAGGTTGTAGAGGAGGAGATAGAGGAGAGCGGTTGCGCGGTCGGCACCGCTTTGGAGGACGAAAGCGATGGTCGGGGCGTAGACCTGGCCGGTGCAAGCGAGTTCGAGGATGGAAATGACCGCTCCCGTGATGAAGGCGGCGAGAACGAAGCGGCTGTGGCGAACCCCCTTGCGGATGGTAGCGTTAACGAGTTTCTTGAGAGGCTTGGGTAACTGGAGGGTGGTCTCGCTCAGGCGACCCCGCAAACAGAGGAATCCATCCCGCAGGCTGAGGATGAAAATGACGAGGACGACCCCTGCGAGGACCCAATTGACGATCCGGGCTGCGCTTTCGACGACGGTCAGGCGGGCAACGATGTTGAGAAGGCCGAAGCCGACAGCAAAGTAGGTGAGAAAGATACCGAGGACGAAGGCGAGGCCGACCTGAAGGATTTGCCAGGGGGTGCGCCGGGCGATCTGGAGGTAGGAGAGGAAAAAGATGATGGTGGCGAAAGCGCAGGGATTCAGCCCGTCGAGGAGACCGGCACCGACGACGACGGCGGGGGTGATACCGCCGAACCTCCGTTCGATGCGTTCGGAGGAATCGGCCTCCTGATCCGGGGCGATGGCGAGCCACTCGCGGCCCGAGTGCCCGGTCGCGTCTTCGAGGAGGTTTGCGATGGCCTCGAAGGAGACCTGGTCACGGGTAAGGAAGCCGCGGGCGGTGAAAAGTGCGGGCGCGGTGAGGCGCAGTCGTTCCGGGAAGTCCTGCCGTTCGGCGAGGATCTCGTTGAACCGCATAGCATCCACTTCGCGGATGTCGTATTCCCGGACGGAGAGGTTGGGGAAGGCTTCGCGGAGACGGTTGAGGTGTTCCTGGACCCGGCGGCAGTCAGGACAGCCGGACTGGGTGAAAAAGACGACGTCGAGGGTAGGATCCTCCACCTCCGATGGCGGTGGGGGTGGGCCGGGAGGAAGTTCGGGAGCGGAGTCGCGGCGCAGCTCTCCGGCTCTGTCGAGAAGACTGCCTTGGGTCTCCTTGGCGGATTCGGTGCGGGCGATGGCTGTGGCCTCGGCCACGCCCATGGTGCGGCGCAGTTCGGCCACCCGGTCCTCGGAGTAGGTGATGCTGTCGAGAATCGGTGCGAGCGGGGCGTCGGCGGGGGTGAGGAGGTTGGGCGTGCGGATGAACACCGAACCCAGATCGCGGCGAATGGAGGGGTCGGAAGCTGCGGCGCGTTCGATGAGGAGGAGGGCCTCCGTGGGGTCGAGTTTTTCCCCGTGCGAGTAGAGGGCGACCACGGCTCTGCCGGCGACTTCAGGGGCGGGGTCGGCGAGGAGTCTTTCGAGGTGGCGACGGGTTGTCCGGTCGATTGGGTGGTTCTCCCGGTCGCGTCGATGGGAATAGGGGAGGGACTGGTAGTCGTAGCGGGTCGAGCCGGAGGGCAGAGTGTGTCGGAACGAAAAGCCATCACGACGTTGGAAAAGGGCGTAGAGGCTCCGGAGGGCGGGATCGCCGTCGGCTACGAGGGGGGCGAAGTCGATGGCATCCGGGTGATCCGGCGAATTGTGTACGCGCAGGGCGAGCGTCCATGCGGCCCGGCGGATCGGGACCCGAAGGTCTTCCAGGTAGGGTTCGAGGAGGGGGAAATCTTCCTCCTGCCAGACGGGGAACCACCAGTCGAGGGCGAAGGCGAGGTGGTCGTCGCTGGCGGGATCGCGGAGCATGGCCAGAATGTGTCGGCGAAAATCCCCATCATGGACCTCGCGGATGTCTCGTTGGTAGCCTTCGCCCGGGCGGAGGGGGGAGTCGGGGGTGTTGAGGATCTCGAGGTAACGGTTCAGCCACTCCCGGTCGGGCGGATCGTCCCGCATCGACCGGACCATGGCCGCGCGGACGGCCGAATTCTCGTCGAGTAGGAGCTTCTCAACCACCGGGAGAAAGGTCGGCCCGGAGAGTCCCTCGAGGGATCGGGCAACCTTTTCGCGTTGCTCGGGGGAAAGGTTCTGCCATTCGTCGAGGAGGGGCTGGACGGCAGCGACATCGCCGAGACCGAGGAGAAAGACGGCAGCCTCGCGCCGGATCTCGGCACTGTCGCTGCGGACCATCCAGTGGCGGCCCACTTCGGCGAGGGCGGGCAGGTCCGGGGTGGCGGAGGCGTTGCGGTCGTCGCCCGGGTTCCGATTTCCGCCGAGAAAAAGATCCAAAAGGCTGGCGTGCGCGACGGGTGTGCGGCCCGCCTGGAAAGAGAGGGGACCGAGGTCGGTCACGGCGGATCGGTATTCGGCCGCGGAGTGGAGGTCGAGGTGGCGGAAGACCAGGCGGGCGGACGGTTCGTCCTCTTCGTTGAAAAAGGCGAGAATCACGGAAACGTCGGTGTGATCCTCGAACCAGCTTTTGGCGATGATGCGTTGGGCGGCGAGGGCGACATCCTCTACCCCGGAGGCCGCGAGTTCTCGCACCCAGTCCCATTCAAGGGAACTCCTCGGTTCGAAGACACCGAGAAGAGCGACAACCTCGGCGGGTTCGGCGGCAGCGACCGCAGTACGCATCTCCGGGGTCCATACTTGCTTGAGCGAATCGAACGTATTGGCAATAGGGATACGGGATTCCGGGTTGTCGACGAACGCCTTCGCCATGGGGCCGATGGCCGAGCGACCGCCCACATGGCGGAGCGCCTTCGCGGCGGTGGTGCGGACAAAGGCGTCGTCACCGGAGAGTAGATCCAGAATTTCCGGAGTAACGGCGGAGAGGCGGGCGGCTTCGGCAGCTTCGATGGCCGCCACGCGGACGCGCCACTGTTCGTCTGCGAGTGCGTCCTGAATCCGGGCGACCTCGCTCTCGAGGCCGAGCTGGGTCAGGGCTTGCAGGGCGGCGATGACAACATCCTCGTCGCCGTCGGCCAGGAAGCCGCGAACGAGATCCCGACTTTCGGGGGTGTCGATCTCCCCGAGATTCTTCAGGGTGACGATGATAACCTCGCGGTCGCCCTCGCGGAGGAGAAGGTCGGCGAAAGCAGGGACGGCCTTCTCCCCGGCGGCGCGGGCGAGGGCTTCGACGGCGGACTCGCGCACGAGGCTGTCGCCGGATCCGAGAAAGTCGGTCAGAATTTCCGCGGCGGGCTGTCCCCGATCGCCGAGCGTATCGAGGGTCTGGCGCACCCGGTCGCTCTTGCCGTGGATGAGTTCGTTCGCCCTGCGGGCGGGGCGGTCCAGGCCAATGGCTTCGAGGAGGATGGCGTATTGGAGTTCGCGGGAAACCTCGCGTTTCGCGCGGTCGAGGTCGGGATTTTCGGCGAGGAAGCGGCGGAGGAAGGCGGCCACGGGCAGGCCGCCGTCGCGGAGGGCCGCGAAGGCTCGCCGGGCGCGGGGGCGGTCCCCGGAGAAGAGTTCGGAAAGGCCGGCGCGGACATCGGCTTCGGTCAGGGGGGTGGAGGTGCGGGGGTTGGGAACCTCCTGCTCCTCGGCCCAGGCCTGCCAGGCGGCGAGTGCGGAGGGTTGTTCGGGGGGCGGGATCCACGGGTCGTAGCCGAAGTCGTCGCCGGAGGCGCGCTCGAGGATTTCGAGGGCGGCGAGCCGGACCGCGAGGCGTTCGTCTTCGAGGTGGGAAACGAGTTCCTGCCGGGGGAACGGGGTCTGGCCGAGGAGTTCGGCTTGGTGCCGGGTCCGGGTTTCCCGGTCGCCGAAGCGGGCGAGAATTGCGCGTAGATTTTGGTCGTCCGATTTCGTCGTGGGGTCGGCCTCCGCGCCGCTGCTATGGTCCGGGGAGAGGATCGCTTCGAGTTTTGGGCGGAGTTCGTCAGCCGGGGTATATCCCTCCACGATGCCGATTCGGCTGCCGTCCGGGGCGGTGAAAATGAGAGTCGGGGACCCCCGGATACGGTAGCGGGCGGCGGTTTCCTTTTGTTGCTCGAAATTGATTTGGACGAGCACGAGTTCGTCGAGTCTGGCGCGGATGAGGGGGTCGGCGAAAACCTCATCGCGGAGCCGTTCAGTCCAGCGGCAATTCTCGCGGTGAAAGAGGATCAGAACGGGTTGATAGTCGGCCTTGGCCCGGAGGAAGGCTTCGTCGAGGTCGTCGAGCCAGGTCAGGGGTGGGGGGGCGGCACCGAAGGCGTTAGAAAGGGGTAGGAGGGCCGCGAGGCAGAAGAGGAGGGAGCGGATCATGCGGGCGCGGGGATCGGACCGGAACGAACAGTGTTATTGGCGGCGGGTGGGCGGCTCAGTGCATCAGGGCGTAAGCGAAAATGTTGACGTTCACCTGGTCGGCATTCTTGATCTCGTTCCCGCCGCAGCAGCAACAGCCCTCGGTATTCGCGGTATTGTTCAGGCCGTGCGGCGAGTAAACCAGGACGATCTTTCCATTGTATTCGAGGCCCTCCAGGGTCACGTCGCCAGTGCCGCGGGAGAGTTCCAGCTTGGTGATGTTGAAGACGGTGCGGAAGATCGGATGATCTTTCGGGATCGGCTTGAGTTCGGCCTCCCCCTTAAAGACGGCGGCCAGGTTGCGGCGGAAACTCGCGTCCCAAGTCTTGCTCGAGCACCCGGCGGATGCGACCATGAACCCGCCGTTGCAGAGGTATCGGTGGAGGTGGGCGGCCTCGGTCGCAGAGAACTGGAAATCCTTTTCCCCGGTCATCATGACAAAGGGGTAGCGGAACAGCTCGCTCGAATCGAGCTTGACGGACCGGAAGCGACGCTCGGTCGGAACGGAGGTCTCTCGCTGGACGATGGTCAGAAACTGATCGCTGAAGCAGCGGGAGGTGTTGTCGCCGGCGTAAATGAGGTTGGCGCACTGGATAGACGCCTGGGCCGTGAGGGCCGCGAGAAGGGGAATGAAGAGGAGGAGGAGCGTTCGAGTGTTCATGGCGTTTCGGAGAAGTTTTTAAAATATTTTTCGTAATCGTAATCGTAATCGTAATCGCATTCGTAATCGCATTCGTAATCGCATTCGTAATCGTGATCGGTGGGCCTGGCCGCGGGTTGAGTTAGTCGTCAATCTGTTGGTGGTCCTGCGTCGTATTCTCTCTGCTCCTCGTAAACCCGGCACGGCAAGGCTCTTCGGAAGCAGCTCCAATAATTCGTCGGCCCAGGAAACGAATTGAATCGATGCCTGATAAACGTCGAGATTTTCGTGATCAAAATGGTTTTTCATGGTTTCGTAGTTATTCCGTTTTCGGCATAGGTCGATTACGATTACGAGCACGATTAGGATTACGATCAGGATTGCACACTTCGGAAGTCATGGGGGGCCAGGAGGAGGAGGAGCGTTCGAGTGTTCATGGCATTTCGGAGAAGTTTTTAAAATAATTTTCGTAATCGTAATCGTAATCGTAATCGTAATCGTAATCGGTGAGTCCCGTGCCCCGCAGGTTGAGTCAGTCGTCAATCTATTGGTGGTCCTGCGTCGTATTCTCTCTGCTCCTCGTAAACCCGGCACGGGGCCGTTCTTCGGAAGCAGTTCCAATAATTCGTCGGCCCAGGAAACGAATTGAATCGATGCTTGATAAACGTCGAGATTTTCGTGATCAAAATGGTTTTTCATGGTTTCGTAGTTATTCCGTTTTCGGCATAGGTCGATTACGATTACGTGGCGCCGTGATAGTCATGCGCGAGCATGGTGCCCAGAGTTCTGGAATACAAAACCAAAGGAATGGATGAAAAGATCATAACAATGTTGAAAAGAACTACAGTTATCCGGTGGGTAATCACTCCCACCCGGCAAAGCTTGGCAAGCAGCCGGAAGCGAACATTGCGTCGTCGTCCAGCAATGGCGGCACGAAGCGTATGGAGCGGAAGCAAAAGCTGTGTGATAGAGTCCCGAAAAGTAAATCATTGTGGAGGCCTTCCCATTCGTAATACGGAGGGCAGCACCGAACCCGCCGCAGTAAGACGCCCGTCAAAGGGACGCAAGCCATGGTGGAAGAGGCTCGACCGGGATCTGAGAG
>CAZWFJ010000087.1:0-17052 GCA_964633135.1 uncultured Puniceicoccaceae bacterium
GCCATCCCTACCCCTATCGCTTTGATACGAAATTGATTTTGTTACAAGATACTAGCGGGCACTGCCCCCCAGGGTGCAGCCTGGCTCTTTGTTTAAGACCTTCCGCAAGATTTGTGAGAATATTCTCCGTCCATGGCCCTGACCAGTCTGTCAGAAATACAGGTAAGGCCTTGCACCCGACGACAACTTCGGACAAATCAGAACATTGTGGAAACGAGACAACAAATCATTGACCGGATCGAAGAGTATGCCGAGGCAGTTCGTGATCGCGACCCCATCGCTGTCGCGAACCTGTTTGCGGAGCGTTTTGATCATGTGGTCTACGGTGTGGGCAGCGATCCGGCGAATCCCTGGAATACCAAGAGGGAGACTGACCGCGAGGGCATTCGGTTGATCTACGAAGCGTTTTTCGCGAGTGCCGGGGAGATCAATGTTGACTATACGGACCGAGTGATTGATGTCGAGGAGCGGTCGGCAGCTATGATCGTCCGCGTCCGAAATGAGGAGGTTCGGATGGAGAACGCGCTGCAGATCAAATGGAACAGAGACGGAAAAATCGTCTTCTTCCACAACTGGTACGGTGGGGCTGGCTAGCGGTTTGCGGGGTTTTTTCCCGCTTTATCGGGGGCGATAGCCGAGTTCGGTCAGAGTTTCCCGGAGCAGGGGGCGGAGTTGTTTGGCAAGAGTTTGATTGGCGTATCCGACCCAGGCTACCGGGCTGACAGTGTCGAGCTGGCTACGGAGGGGAGCACCCCACGGGTCTTCGATGATACATCCCGATGCCCGGACCAACGGCAGGCAGGCGAGATCGTAGGGATGACAGCAAAGCCCGTCCTGAGGGCCGAACCGATCAAAAACGAGAGGACGAAGATCCGCTACGAGGCGGTCGCGTCCGGCGAGTAGTTCGAAGAGCTGTCCCCCTGTTGAGATGTATTGATCTGTAAATACGAGTGGCGTGCCCGAGGGTATTTCGTGGAGATGCTTGCGGAGAAACGTCAGCTCGATGCGCTGAATCTCCTCGCGCCCTTCGGGAAAAAACGAGGCGAAGCTGGCAAATCCGTGGCGAAGATCGGTTGCCGTGGAAGGGAGGAGTTCCCACGGGATGCTCCGTGCCGCCGGATCGGGGGAACGTATCGTCTCACACTCGAACCGACCGCTCCCGGCATCCCACGCGAACCCGCCGTCGGAGATTTGCTGCCGGCTGGTCGGGATCTCGACCATCGCCCCGGCGCGAAGGTCTCCGAGTCCCGGGTTTTCGGCCTCGGCGGCTCCCGCCAACATCCAGGCCGACCGCTTGTCGTACATGAGTCCCCGGGTGCCATCAATGGGATCAATGATGAGCGTCAACCGCTTGCCAGGCGCGTTGGGAGGGAAACGGATCGCGGTCTCGTCGCCGACGCCCTCCGCGATGATATCGGCCGGATAGTCGTCGGGCCAGTGATGCGAAAACCATCCCAACAGAACGTCCTCACTGATTCGATCGATCTCATAAATGGTATCGGCGGAGGTTACCTTGTGGATGGCGGCTACGTTTGCGAAGGGATCGTCCGCCCGGCTGCGCCGTATTCCCTCGCGGACGCAGGCTCCGAGTCCGTAGAGGAGTTCTGCGATGCGCTTCCAATCGTCTGGAGCGAGTTTGGGAAATTTCTCAGCCATTGTTCCCGGGTATGCCTGATTTCGTGCCCGGCTGCGGAGGGAGAAGGTCCGGCGCCAGGGAGAGGAGGCCCTCGAGGGTTAGGTGGGGAAAGAATGGCAGCTGGCCGATCCAGCTTTCCTTTACCCAGTTGAAACTTCCACCGGTGACGAGGACCGTGGGTTCGACACCGTCGATCGTCTGGATCTCTTCGGAGAGGGTTGCCAGGAGTTCGCGGATCATTCCGGCAAAACCCTTGGTGCAGCCAATTTCCATGGCCTCTTCGGTTGTGCGGCCAATGCCCGTGCGGCGATGGATGCGCGCGAGGTCGATGGGCGGGAGCAAGGCTGTTTTCTCGGTCAGGTACTCAGAGAGAAACGCAAATCCCGGAGCGATGGCACCCCCTTCGTATCCATGCGCAGCAGTGATCGCATCCAGAGTTACGGCCGTGCCCATGTCGATGATGACAATGGGAGGACTCGCGTGCAGCAAACCACCGAGAGCGTTGGCCAGCCGATCCGGTCCCAACTGCGCGGGCCGTGTGTATTGTATCCGCAATGCTCCGGTGTTCTTGTGGGTGAGAAAGGCGCAAGGAATCCCGGCTTCCCCTGCCTGCTGGCGAAGAATCTCGCTTACTCTCGGAACAACAGAGCAGGCAATCACTCCCTCCGGGGGCCGGGCAGACCCCAGGGCCGAGAAAAGCGGACGGAAGTCCAGATCTGGCTCACGGGAGGAGAGGTTTCCGTGTTCGAGGAGGATGCGGTCGGAGAACAGGCCCCAATGGGAGCGGCTGTTGCCGACGTCGATAGCAAGGATTGTTGCGGTCATTTCCGTGTGGGGTTGCGATCCCGGAAGGGTAAACCTGGGCGGCTTCTTCAATGGTTGAGCAGGCCCTCGAGCTTTTGGCGCAGTTGATCGTGGGTCTCGACGACGGGCCAATCGGGCTTTTCCCTGCGAAGTGCCTCCGGCGGGCGGAAGAGGATCGGCTGGTCCGACGCCTCCAGCATGCTGACATCGTTATACGAATCCCCGGCTGCGTAGATGGTGAATCCAAGACTCCGAAAGGCCTCCACCGCCCGCCGCTTCTGATCCGCCTGGCGCAGCTGGTAATCGGTGATCCACCCTTCTCCGTCAATAACCAGGTCGTGGCAGAAGAGCGTGGGATAGCCAAGCTGCGCCATCAGGGGACCCGCAAACTGCGCGAAGGTGTCGGAAAGAATGATGACGCGGGTCTGCGCTCGAAGCCATGCCATGAACTCTCGGGCTCCCACGAGCGGGGTCATTTCGCTGATGACGTCGTGAATGGTTTGCACGCGAATGCCGTGCTGGCGAAGGATTTCCAACCGGTAGCGCATGAGGACGTCGTAGTCCGGCTCATCTCTTGTCGTTCGCTCCAGGGCTTCAATCCCCGTGCGTTTCGCGAGGCCAACCCAGATTTCCGGGATAAGCACTCCTTCAAGGTCCAGCGTTACCAGATGCATGGCAGCTATTTGCGCTTCGCAGTTACGGTAAGTCAAGCAACAGCACCAACCTTTTTAATACCGGGAAATGGAGGGATCGATCCTGAGGGACCAGGCTTCGATGCCTCCTGCGAGCGAGCGGACCTCTTCGAGGCCCTTGGCCCGGAGAAATTGGGCCGCCCGGAGACTCCGCACCCCATGGTGACAGTAGACAATGACAAGGCGGCCCTCCGGGATTTCCTCCCAGCGGGAACTGAGCGTCCCCAGTGGGAGATGGAGGTCTGGCCCCAGATGACCGATTTCCACCTCAAAGGGTTCGCGAACGTCGAGAAAAAGCGGACTCTCCGAAGACTCTCGCAGACGGCGGGCCTCGGATACGTCGATTTCGATTGGAGGAGAATCACTCATTAAGGTTCCTTGAGTCAGCTGTTGAGAGGCAAGTACTACACCGTGTTTTGCGGCGATCCCTCCAGAAAGGCCCGAAGATTGGCCGCCATCGTCTTCATGAGCCGAGTGCGGGCTTCCGTGCTGGCCCAGGCAACGTGGGGGGTGATGACTGCCCGCGGTGCCCCCAAAAGCGGATTGTCGCGGGAAGGCGGCTCTGTCGCGGTCACATCGGCCCCGTACCCTCCCAGTCGGCCCGAATGGAGAGCCTCCGCCACGGCTGCTTCATCGATCAGAGGACCCCGCCCGGTGTTCAGCAGAAATGTGCCCGCTTTGATCCGGGCTAGAGCTGCGGCGTTTATCCACTTCTCCGTCTCCGCAGTGAGTGGACAGTGGAGCGAGATTACGTCCGACTTGGCAAGGAATTCCTCTTTGTCCATCCACTCGCAAGGGAAATCCGTTTCTCTTCGTCTCCGGGAATGCACGAGAATATTCATCCCGATGGCCGAGGCGATCCGGGCCGTGGCCTGGGCAATTTCCCCACAGCCAACTATTCCGAAATTTTTCCCGGCCAGCTCGATGATCGGCCCGGCTGAGATCGAGAAATCCGGCTGGCTCGACCACTTCCCGGAGCGGGAGAGATCGGCTTGCGAGGATAAGCGGGTCGCCAACTCGAGCAGCAGAGCGATCGTGTGTTGCGCGACCGACGGGGTCGAGTAGGCGGGCACATTGGTAACCGTGATGTCCCGCTCGCGGGCCACGTCGAGGTCGACCGAGTTGGTCCCCGTGCTCATGAGGCCGATGTAGTCCACAGCAGGAAGATTCTCAAGAATGCTCCGGTCCAGAACGACCTTGTTGGTCAGCACAATCGGTGCCCCGGTCGCTCTTTCAAAAATTTCTCCAGGCGCGGTGCGCGGGTGCAGGACCAGTTCCCCCAGCTCCTCCAGCGGCTCCCAGGAGGGATGGTTCGGATCAGTCTCTCCCGGTGCCAGCGGAGAGGTGGTGTGAGCGTCGAGGACCACGATTTTTGGCTTCATGGTAATTACCGTATTCCTGCGTGCCTCGAAATTGCCAGCCTCTTCTCTCCCCAATCAATGCAAAAACCTGTCACTTTTCTCATACGAGGTGATCGCGCCTTCGAATGGATTCCAATTCAGATGCTTGCCTATGAGAGGACCCGTTTGAAAGCCTCGCCCTATTGTTAACCATAAAATTTACCGGTTAACTATTGATTTTAATTTGGCCTCCCCTTTTATTGGACCCGATGAGAAAACTTCTGTACCTCCAACTGGGCTTTTTGTCTACTGCGACCTATGCTGCGGATGTGGCGATTGACTCGGCATCACCACCGGTGTTGCTGCCGTCGATTGCGACACCCTCGGCTACGTTTGAGTCTCCTGTTTCGGCCTTGCAGTTCGACCCGAGGGTTGATGTGCAAGGGCGATTATTTAACGAGGCCCAGGCGGACGTAACCATTCGCGGGGGAACATTTGAGAGTACCGGATTTGTCCTCGGGGCGGCGACACTCCTCGATCCCCAGACCGGGCACTATTACGCAGAGATTCCTGTGCCGACCCAGATGCTCCTGAGTCCGACGATCCAGACAGGAGCCGCAAACACGTTGGGATCTTTCAATTCAACCGCCGGATCGATTCGCTGGGGATGGGCACCGGTCCATGAAGGAGGCCATATTCTGGTCGGTTTCAGTGAGCACAGTGGGAATACTCAGGAACTTGGCGGAGGTGTCGGCCTGGGGGAAGGGATTTGGGGCGGCAAATGGTATGTTGAGGGAAATTTTGCCCGGTCTCAGGGGGATGGTGATCTGGATTACGCAGATCATCAATTCCATCGCATCGCGGGTCGGGTTCAAAGGCAGAGCGATTTTACCCAGACAGATTTCTTTGCTGGCTTTCAGCACAAGGACTTCGGTCTGCAAAACCTCTACGCAGCCCCGTTCGACTCGTTCGAGAAAGAGGACATCGATACCCGCCTCTTCTTGGTCAATCATCGCTACAATCCGGATGATTACCAGTGGCTTGAGGTCAGCGCATATTATCGGCGTAACAATGACGACTATGATTTTGACCGCTTCAATCCCGATGCCGGTAATCCCTTTGTCCACGAGACGAATGTCTTCGGGGGCGCGCTGAAAGGATCCCAGCCCATCGGTGCGTACGAGGTGCTTTATGGAGCGGAGATATATTCAGACGAGATTGAAAGCACTTCCCTGACCTTCGGACCTTACGATTCGCAAATCCTCGGGTCGGTGAGTTTGGCAGTCCAGCGTCGATGGGAGCGAGGCGACGGAGTCTGGACCGGCCTTGTCGGAGCGAATTGGGACGATTCGAATCGTTTCGAGGGAGAATTGCTGCCTGTGTCCCGTCTTCAGTATCAGGAATCAGATGCATCCGGCAATGGATGGAAGGTGTTCGCAGACGCTTCCGGGGCGAGCCAAGTTCCGGGCTATACCGCGATCGCCTCGTCGCCGCAGGGCGGCATCTTTCGCGGAAATCCCGGGCTGGGGCGGGAAACGTCCTGGAACTTTTCCCTCGGTGGCGGAGTCGACGAAGGCCCATGGTCCGTCGATACTGCAGTCTTCGCGCGCCGGGATGAAAATCTGACGGATTGGACTTTTCAGACGGACGGCGGCGTGGCCCGCACTGCCAATCCCATTGATGTATGGGTCTACGGAATTGAGGTCCTCGGACATTATCGGTGGGAAAGTGGCAGCACCTCGCTGGGGTACGCATCGCTCGGGAAGGACGAGGACTACGGGACGGCAGAGGTGGATGCCAGCTTCTATGCATTGAACTACCCCGAGCATCGGGTGACCTTCACTCTGCAATGGGATCTCACGCCCTGGTTGGCCCTGCAAACGGATACCGAATGGCGCCTTCAACGAGAGAACATTCTTCGGGAATCCAGCGATTCGGCATGGCTGTCCGATTTGGCTTTTCGCTTTCAAACCGCGAAGCTACCGGGAGCCGAACTCTGGATCGGAATTTCAAATCTCTGGAATGATGATTTCCAGGAAGTGCCGGGCGTTCCCCGCGAGGGCCAGACTCTCTTTGCAAACCTCGCTTACCGATTCTGAAAATCGGCTGCCTCCGAGCCGCTAAGGGCCTGGAAGAAAATAAGTGTGGCAATATGGCGACGGAATTTTGTTCGCTGGCAAGACGCGACGAGGGAGCATATTGGAATCTGTGACTGAGGAGCAACGCCGCCAGCGGGCAAAAGAGCAAGTCAGATTGCTACAGTTATTTTCTGACAGGCCCTAAGTCCCAGCACCTATCAGAATCTTCCTACCCAACCCCAACGCGGTTGCATCGTATGGGAATTCTTGCTCGCGTGAGGGCTTGGTATTTGGAAGATTTGCCGAATGTTTTGTGAAATCGCCTCTTTTGCGGGATCGTGCCGGGTGAGGAGATCTCAGCGAAGTGGATTTACGCTCATTGAGATCCTCCTCGTCATCGCATTGATCGGGCTACTCGGCGGCTTTCTTCTGGTGGATTGGGCCAACATGGCTGATTCATTCGGGCGACGGGGCTGGAAACAATCGCTCGAAGAATCCTTTCGGCGGGCCCATTTTTTGGCGGAGACGGGCGACCAGCCGATCCGTCTTCGGTTTGATGCCGAAGAGGGCATTGCCATCCTGGAAAATGCCGAAGACGGTGCTTTGATCGAGTCAATCTCAATAGGCGGGGTAGAGGAGATCCGGCGAGTTGGTTCGAGAGATCGGGCGACGGGGCTTGCAAGCGGTCCCGAAGGAGACTTTTTCTCGGTCCGATTTGGCCGGGATGGCTCTGCCGAGGCCATTGTTTTCGAGGTTACCCGGGACCGTTCCCAGATCCGATTCCGAAATCATCCCTTTTCCGGGAGACTTGCGGATGCCGATGAGGAGATATGGGGACAATGATTCCAGGCTGGCAAGCGATCGGGAGTCCCTCCGCACTTTCTTCTTAGAATGATAAGATTTTTTTTGAACGAAATCCGAGCAGGCGTTGTCTCTCTCTTTTGAAGCCAACATTTTTTCCGAAGGTGTTCATGGTTTCAGTTTAGTTTGTTTTGTGTGCAAGTGCCTCACCGAGCGGTGGGGCACTTTTTTTGGCGAGGATGTGCTGTGAGAGGTGCCAATGGCACTCGGTTAAGCGATGATTCGCTATCGAAATCGAAATCGAAATCGGGATCGGGATCGTACCGAGCGGAGCGACATCAACAAATCGAGAATTATTAAGTAATTGCTTAGAAACAGGTAATAATAATCGAAACCCGATAGCGATTTCGATAGCGATTCCGATTCAGGCCTTAACCGAGTGCCATCGGTGAGAGGCGCACTGTCTGAGAATGGCAATAGCTCGAGAGAGGAAAGCTTGTCTTTTCCAGGATAGTTGTTTTGTTTCTTTTTCTGTGTCTTGGATTCGGAAAATAGCGTTTTGGGGGTTGGGTTTGGTGATTTGCATCGATGCCGGTGCAAGGGTCACCCAGGTGGATTTTTCCGAGCGAAACGAGCGGCTGGAAAATAAACGCTTTAAAACCAGCACGGAGAATCCGCAAGCGAATGCTCGCTGGATGGATAAGCGTTTCAGTACGAAGAAATTTTCTACCCAGGAGCATCGGTTTTCGGAAAAAAGTGTACAGTTCGAAAAGATGGATCTCTTTCGATCCGAACGGTATAAGACCGAGGAACTGGATTTTGAGGTAAGGGATACGGTTATGTTTCGCGGGGGCGACGAATTGTTTACTTCCGGAAATTTGGAACGCATTCGGTTTAACACCCTCCACCACGATGTGAAAAAGGAATCCGGTTTCGCCGATGCCGAAAGGGCTGTTGATATTGAGGAGTTTTTGGATCGCCTCTCTCTGGCGGACCTGAACCGCTACCAATTTCGCCGCAGCCATTCTTCCGAACCGGGAATCCCGGTGCAGCAGGCTGCCGGTGGTACGGCGGAAGAGTAGCCTTGGTGGCAAGCTGGTGAGGCCATCTGAATGTGCCCGGAGGCCGGGCCTCGCGCTAGTATCTTGTAACAGTTTTTCTTTCGTAGTCGGACCGGCTTGCCGTCCGATCCCTTTCGGCTCAATCGTCGCTTTGGGTGCCGGGGGCCAAGGCTACGCTTTGATACGAAATTGATTTTGTTGCAAGATACTAGGCTCATTTCCCCGCCCCCCTTACTCGCTTTCGCCATGAAATTTCCGTCGGTAGGCCGGGACCTCGATCATCGGTCGCCGCTCTTCTTCCACAATGTCGAAGGTGACCTGTTCATAACGGTTTTCCTGTGCCTGAAACTGGCGGTAGATGGTTTCGAGGTGGGGGAGCCTGTCGAACATGCCAAAGTTTTGCATGCGGCGGAGAAAGGTCTGGAGGATGCCGAAGGACATCTTTCCGAGGGCGAGGGTGGTCTGGTTGCGGTGTACTCGTTGGTCCAGGTCAGTCTGCCCAAAGGCGTCGAGTCCGTACTCGTTATAGACGTCGAGGATGTGGGAGGTCTCGACCCCGTAGCCGATCGGGAAGGGGATCTTTTCGAGAACCTCGCGGCGGACGGCGTATTCCCCCGAGAGGGGTTGGATCAGGGCGGTGAGTTCCGGGAAGAAAAGGGAAAAGAGAGGGCGCACGAGGATTTCAGTCACCCGACCGCCGCCGCTGGGGCGGATGCCTTGCGAGAAGGCGAGGGGGCGGTCATAGAAAGCCTTTACGTATTGCATCGTGTCATTGTAGATCAGGGGGGCGATCAGTCCATAGGCGAACCGGGGATGGATGTTTTTGATGTCGGCGTCGACGTAGCAGATGATGTCACCCTCAAGTTGGTGGATGGCTTTCCAGAGATTCTCCCCTTTGCCTCGTTTGGTGCCCTCCTCGGGGAGGATTTCGGAGGAGAGGTAGACGTCGGCCCCAAAGGAGGCAGCAATCTCGCGGGTCTGATCCGTCGATCCGCTGTCGACGACCGCTATCTCGTCGACGAGGGGGTAGCGTTCCATTAGCTCCGAGCGGAAGATCACGATCTCCTTGCCGATGGTCTTCTCCTCGTTTAAGGTCGGGATGCACAGGGAGATTTTCAGTGCCTTCTTCTCTTTCTCGCGCACAAGGGCGAGAATGTCCCAGAACGCGCTGTAGTGATAGGTGTTGGTCTCGAGCCAGTTTTCAATTTTACTCATCGCAAAAGCCTCCATCAATGGCACGAAGCAAGCCGATCAGCTGGGCGACTCCCCGGTAAATCGGGGAAATTCTCAGCGTTTCGTTTCGTTCGTGTATGTGTTCACCGTGCGTCAGGCCGACGGTTACCCCCGGGATTCCGTGATCGATCAGGGCGCAGAGTTCGCCAGTGCTCGGGGCGATGACTTGCTCGCAGCCGAGGGAGCCGATGATCGCGCGGGTGGTCTTGACCAGGGGGTGCGAGAAGGAGATGCCGCCGCGATTGCGCCGGGCGACCACATTCAGCGAGACCGAAACCTCATTCTCAGCGGCCAGCTCCTCGACGATCTCTTCGATTTGTGCTTCGATCCACTCGGTGCGGCCTTCTTCCTCGCTCTTGACTTCGAAGCGAAGGGTGGCGTTGGGCGCGGCTGTCCCGAAGGTGTTTCCGGCCAGCACGGATCCGAGGTTGATGGTGGTAACCGGATTGGAGGGGAGGGGAATCTCCTGCAAGCGGGTGATGAGCCGGTTGAGGATGACAATGGCACTGCCCTCGGGAAGTCGCTTCCAATCATATTCCTCCGGGACTTCGATCTGGATTTCCCCTCGCAGCATTCCCAGGGAGGCATAGCTCAGACGCCCGAGTTGCACTGCGCGCAGGCAGATGCCGAAGTCGATCGGGTTTCGGCAGTTTTCGAGAAAAAACCGGATGCCGCCGATATTTCCAACCCCGATCGCCTGGGAGGAGCCGAGGAGAAGCAGGTCGGATTGGAGGCTTACCCCGAGGCGGTCAAGAATCAGGGGCAGGGCCGAAAGGACGCCAAGTCCCAGGCTGTTCTCGCAAATTCCGCGCCCGGAGATCGAATCCGCACCGAGTGTCATCGCGTGATCCGCTCCCGCATAGTGGATCGTGTCGAGGTTCGCCGAGATCAGAATTCGCCGATCTCCCGCTGAGCCGGGGAGCACCGCCGCCACGTTGTCTCTTTCATCTACCGAGATGTGCTCCAGGCCCGCTTCGTTGAAACGATCACGCATGAAAACCAGGCGCTGACCCTCCTCGAAGGTGGGCGCGGGAATCTCTCCGCACATGACCGTGTTCGCGAGGATTACCTCCTTTACGGTCTCGATTTCAGACGGGTCGGGGATCAGACTCAGCAATTCCTGGTTTTTCTTCGGCATGGACATGGATAATAGAGAATTGGGTCATGGCGGCGCAGTCCAGGCAAGCTGTTTTCGGGCCAATCTTTTTTCCTTGGTTTGGGGCATGAACCCTGCTCAAAGATATGAGGAGCAATTTTTATGGGCAAAAATATCGGATTTGTCTCCACACGATTCGCCGGGCAGGACGGAGTTTCGCTGGAGAGTGCCAAGTGGGCGCAGGTCCTTTGGGACGATCGCCACGTCTCCTTTTGGTATAGTGGCAAGAGCGACCGGCATCCCTCCATCACCCACTGCGTCCCGGAGGCTTATTTCGGGTTCAGCGAGAACCAGTGGATCAATGAACGGATTTGGGGCCTAACCCGGCGAGGACCCGAGGTGACCGCACGAATCGGTGATCTGGCTGCTTACCTGAAGCGGACCCTGTACGACTTTGTAGAAAAGTTTGAGATCGACGTGATCATCCCCCAAAACGTGCTCGCGATACCCATGCATCTCCCCCTCGGGATCGCTCTGACCGAGTTCTTGGCCGAGACCCAGATCCCGACGATCGCCCACCACCATGATTTCTATTGGGAGCGGACCCGGTTTAGTGTCGGGGCGGTACAGGAATTTCTCGATATGGCTTTCCCGGCCCGGATTTCCAATATGCGGCACGTGGTCATTAACCAGGCCGCCCAGGAGCAGCTCTCGCTCCGCAAGGGCGTTTCCTCCCTCCTGATTCCGAATGTTTTTGACTTCGATAACGCACCCAAGGGGCCGGACGAGTATGCCGCTGACTTCCGGAGCGCAGTCGGATTGACCGACGATGACATCATTTTTTTGCAGCCGACCCGAATCGTCCCGCGCAAGGGAATTGAGCACGCCATCAAGTTGATCGGTGCCCTCGAAGATCCGCGCTGCAAGCTCGTCATTACTCACGAGGCCGGAGATGAGGGATTCGAGTACGCGGATCGCCTCCAGGAACTTGCCCGAGAGGAGGGCGTCGACCTGTGCTTTGTGGCGGACCGAATCAGCGAGGTTCGGCAGCGCGATTCGGAGGGGCGCAAGATGTACACCCTTTGGGACGCTTATGCCCATGCGGATTTGGTCACTTACCCGAGTCTTTACGAGGGCTTCGGGAATGCCTTGCTCGAGGCAATTTATTTTCGGCTGCCGATCGTCATCAATCGCTACGCGATCTACGTACAAGACATTGAGCCCAAGGGGTTCCGGCTGATGGAGATGGATGGATTCGTGACTCAGCATGTCATCCGGCAAGTCCGCAAGGTGCTCTCCGATGCGGACTACCGTGCCGAGATGGTTGAGCACAACTTCAAGACTGCTCGCCGGTTCTACAGCTACAGTGTCCTGCGCCGCAACCTTAGAACCCTTCTTACCAGCCTCACGGGGATGACGTCATGATCCGATTTGTTTCCCAACAACAATTCGATCGCCTCCAACGGCGGTTTCGCAGACTCTACGGATCCGAGGCCGACCGGATGACCCGCCGGTTTTATGCCGCCCTCGGACGCTACGGCGTAGGGCTGCGTCCGGCGAGGCCGGACTCAATCTGGAGCGAAAAGGATGTTGTCCTCATCACTTACGGCGATACGGTTTCCGACCCGGAGGAACCGCCCCTCCGCACACTCCGCAGATTTTGCACCCGTCATCTTAAGGGTGCGATCAGTACCGTACATGTGCTTCCCTTCTTCCCTTGGAGTTCGGACGATGGCTTCTCCGTCAAGGATTACCGTCAAGTCGATCCGACACTCGGAACCTGGGACGATATCCGGGCACTCGCCTCCGAGTTCCGCGTCATGGCCGATCTTGTTCTCAACCATTGTTCGGCGAAAGGGAAATGGTTCCGCGAGTTCGTGGCCGGAATTCAACCAGCTGCCGACTATTTTATCTCCGAGGATCCGGCAATTGACACGAGCATGGTCGTGCGCCCCCGAACCTCGCCCCTCTTGACCCGGGTGGCCACGCGCGCCGGGGATCGCTGGGTCTGGACGACTTTCAGTGCCGACCAGGTAGACCTGAACTGGCGCAATCCTGATCTGTTCTTCGAATTTGTCGATATCCTCTTTCTATACCTTTCAATGGGTATTAGAGTTCTGCGCCTGGATGCAGTCGCCTTTCTCTGGAAGGAGATAGGCACAGACTGTATCCATAGACCGGAAACACATGAGGTCGTGAAGCTTTTTCGGGATATTCTGGAAATCGTCGCCCCCGAAACCATCCTGATCACGGAGACGAATGTTCCTCACGAGGAGAATATCAGCTATTTTGGCAATGAGGATGAGGCGCACATGGTCTACCAGTTTGCTCTACCGCCATTGCTGCTGCATGGGCTGTTGAATGGGACTGCGGAGCATCTAACCCGCTGGGCTGCTGCCCTGCCGTCTCTTGGATCGGAGCAGGCCTTTCTCAATTTTACCTCCAGCCACGATGGGATCGGGGTCCGGCCACTCACCGGACTTCTCCCAGAGTCGGAAATCGACGAGCTGGCCGCCAAGGTCGTGGCCCGGGGTGGACGCATTTCGACGAAGACCAATTCGGATGGGACGGAGAGTCCCTACGAGTTGAATATTACCTATGCCTCGGCACTGTCGGAGCCGGGGAATGACGACCTGGGACAGCGCCGTTTTCTCTGCTCGCAGCTGGTGGCCCTTTGCCTTCAGGGAATTCCCGCAGTCTACCTTCCCTGCCTGTTCGGCGCCTCAAACGATCAGATAGGCCTGGAGCGTACCGGGCGCAACCGCTCCGTCAATCGGGAAAAATGGGATCGAAATGCACTCGAAAAACGACTTGTAGAAGGGGGCGATTACCACCGCATTTTTACCGAGTATCTTCTGATCCTCCGCCGCCGGGGGTCCTTCTCCGCCTTTCACCCCTCCGCATCGCAGAGGATACACTCCTGTGGCAGTGAATTTTTTGTCGTCGAACGTGCATCCGTTGACCAAACCGTCATCTGCATCTTCAACTTCACGCCAGAAAAACGAATATTCAAAAGCCTGAATGCCTTCGAAGGGGTAGCGGGGGTGAATGATTTTACCGAGATCATCAGTGGAAAATCCCTCCGACCCCGAAAGCGGGGGATTTCCCTCGCCCCCTATCAAGCCGTCTGGATTCTGGCCCGGAACTGATCCCCTCGCAGGAGCAGCCTGTCGTTCGGAGATAAGTAACTGCCGAAAGCACGCAGGTCCTCTACCTCGGTACGGTTGCCGTCTCGAATGCTCTTGACGTGTCGTTACGCCGGGAAGCGAAAAATGCGGGGAGGCTCCGCTCTTTTTTGCGATTCCCCAGTCCCCCCAATTATTAGGGTTGAAAGTGCATGAGGCTTTCGCAAGCATCTCCTGTTTTCATTCATGATCATTGAACCGAAAGTACGTGGCTTTGTTTGTGTCACATCCCATCCGCTGGGTTGCGCCGCAAATGTAAGGGAACAAATTGAGGTGGCGCGAGCCAAGGGGAAAGTGGCCGAAGGTCCGAAGCGGGTACTCGTCATCGGCTCCTCCACAGGATACGGACTTTCCTCGCGCATCGAGGCGGCATTCGGCTGTGGGGCGGAGACCTTCGGGGTCTTCTTTGAACGCCCGCCCTCCAATGGACGCCCGGCCTCCGCAGGATTTTACAACGCCGCAGCACTTGAGCAAGAGGCCCGGAAGGATCGCCTTTACGCCAGCAGCATCAACGGAGACGCATTTTCCGATGAGGTGAAAGAGCAGGTCGTGGAAAGGCTGAAAAGCGAGATGGGACCCGTCGACCTTGTTGTCTACAGCCTCGCATCCCCACGCCGCACCGATCCGAAAACGGGGGAAACGTTTAAGTCCAGCTTGAAGCCGATTGGAGATTCGTTCCAAAGCAAAACCGTCGATACCGATAAGCATCTGGTCCAGGAGATTGCCATTGAGCCTGCCGACGATGCCGACATCCACTCCACGATCAAGGTCATGGGAGGTGAGGATTGGGAGCTTTGGATAGAGTGTCTGGCCCAAAATGGCCTCCTTGCTAACGGGTTTAAAACCATCGCCTATTCGTATGTGGGCCCGGAATTAACTTGGCCTATCTACAAAAACGGCACCATCGGGCGGGCCAAGGAAGATTTGGATCGAGCCGCATCCACCATTAGGAGAAAGTTTGCCAATCGGCTGGGAGAAGCGTATGTTGCTGTCAATAAAGCGGTTGTAACCCAGGCAAGCTCCGCGATTCCAGTCGTACCCCTCTATATTTCCATCCTGTTCCGAATTATGAAGGATAAGGGAACTCACGAAGGCTGCATCGAGCAGATCGTCCGCCTTTTCCGTGATCGCCTGTACGCAAAGGGCGGAGTTGCATTGGCGGATGATGGCCGCATTCATGTCGACGATCTCGAGATGCAACCAGAAGTCCAGACAGCCGTGGAGGAAATTTGGCCCTCTATTGTTACGGAGAACCTGCGCGAGCTGTCCGATTATGATGGATACCAGGAAGACTTTCTGAAGCTGTTCGGGTTCGGAGTCGCCGGGGTGGATTACTCTGCCGATATTGATCCAGAGACTGCCCTCCCAAGAGGTGAGTCGTAATTCGACGGGAAGCCCTGGAATGAGCGAGGAGGCCCATTTCGCTGTCTTGTTTGATTGGGACGGTGTTATTGTCGACTCATCCAACCATCATTTTCTCTCTTGGCAGCGGTACGCTGCCGAGATCGGGAAAACCGTCTCCAAGGAGGAGTTTGAAGAGAGTTTCGGGCAGATCAACCGGGTCATTATCCCCGATCTGTTCGGGTGGTCTCGAGATCCGATTGAAATAGACCGGATGGGCGCACGAAAAGAGGAACTTTATCGCGAGATTATCTGCGAGAAAGGAATCCAACCATTGCCGGGGGCGCGTGAACTCGTCGAATCCCTCAAGAAAGCGGGTGTACCCAGAGTAATTGGAACGTCCAGCGAGAGGGATAATATCCACACCGCCCTCGAAGTCATGGGAATGGTCGGACTCTTCGATGGGGTTGTGGCCAGTGAGGATGTGAAAAAGGGAAAGCCTGATCCCGAAGTCTTTCTAAAGGCCGCCCGGATCGCCGGTTTACCCCCTCAAAAATGTGTCGTTATTGAGGACAGTCACCATGGCTTGCAGGCTGCCAAGGCCGGGGAAATGAAGTCCGTCGGGGTTACGACTACCCACCCAAGAGAGAAGCTGGGTCACCCCGATCGGATCGTCTCCTCATTGGACGAACTCTCTGTCGAGATGCTGCAAACTCTCTTTTAAGTCTGTACTTGCATTCGGCGAGTTTCACTGCTCGTATCCATAACGATGAAAGTAATCAAATTCACCAAAACCCCGTGGCCACTGCTCGTAGGAGCGGTTGCTTTTTACGCGACCACTTTCTCCGCATCTGCCGAAGAGCAGACCGAAGCCGGGAAGATGTCTTCTCCAGCACTCTTTGGCTATATGGTCAGTCAGCAAGTTGGTTTGGACGAGCTTGGCTTCTCGGATGAAGAGAAAGCCGAGTTTCTGGCTGGCTTCCAAAAAGGCCTGAAGGACGGCAGCATGGAGGCGGTCCAAGACCAGCTCCCTCAGTTGCAGCAGTTCCTCCAACAGCGGGCGATGGCCGCCCAGGCAAAAACAGCTGCCGAGGAAAAAGAGGCCGCTGCAGTTTTTGTCGAGGACTTGGAGAGTAACCCGGATATTCAAAAGGATGAATCCGGTTTCTATTATGAGATCATTGAGGAGGGCAGCGACGTGACACCCACGATGCAAGACGAGGTAGTCGTTAATTACGAGGGCTCACTCATCGATGGGACCGTCTTTGACAGCTCTTACGACCGGGGAGAACCTGCAACCTTCCCCATGGGGGGAGTGATCCCCGGTTTCTCCGGTGGCCTCTCCAAAATCGGAGAGGGCGGGAAGGTCCGCATCTACATCCCTTCGGACCTGGGCTACGGAGACAACCCCCCCGCCCAAAGTCCGATTCCTCCCGGTGCCATGCTCATCTTTGATGCCGAGATTATAGACGTCGTCTCTCCAGACTCGGAAAACTAAATTCAGCAGCCAAGCCGCAGCACTCCCCAAAATAACTTCAAGCCGTCATGCAAGCCTGCATCCATCGATGCAGGCTTGCTTTGTTTGTATGCCGTGGAAGGTCGGCAGAAAGCTAGTAACAGAAAAAAACAAGGGACGGGAGCTAACTGCTTGACTTGGGGGATCTATGCCACAGAGTGGGGGGATGAGAAAAATACGTATTCGAGTGGATGAGGTGGATTCGGTTTATCACTGCATGAGCCGGACGGTGAATGGGGAGAGGCTTTTGGGGCCTGAGCAGCGGAAGG
>CAZWFJ010000088.1:0-17027 GCA_964633135.1 uncultured Puniceicoccaceae bacterium
CCCAAGGCATCGCAAGCTCTCACTTTAAAATAGCGGTTTTGGGGACAGGCTCTAGTATAGAACAGGGATATTATATAGTTGCCGGGTTGGGAGATTTTGGGATGGAATGTGGGAATGGCTAAAAAAACGAAGAAAGGTATCGAACAACCTGAGTCACTACCACCTGCTGGGTCGCTACCACCTGATGAGTCCGACGGTCAATTGGGAGGTTTTACTTGGAGAGGTGGAGAAGGAGGTTTGCCGGAAGATGATCTGGAAGGTGGCCGAGTTTTCTGGAGAATATTGTAACAAGTATTCTTTCGTAGACGGATCGAGGGAAGCTCCCATTTCTCTGCGAGGAGTTTGCGTCCCTTGGCCCCACTGATGCTGACTTCTGGACGATGATCGCCGCCGCGCGGTCGGCTCCGCCCAAAACTCTCTCGCGGGCTTTGGCAAGCATCCCCTCCTCGATCCTCTCAATGCTTTGGCGCAAAGTTTTCGAGGCGTCCAAGGCGTCCTCTTCCATGAGGCTCGCAAAGGCTTCGGCACCTTGGCGGGCCGGCGGCGGGAGGTCCGCCTCCTCCAGCCAGCTCCGCACCATCTGGTAGTGTTTCAAAAGACGCTCGATGAGCTTGCAAGCCACCAGGAAGAAGTCCCGGTAGAGGCTGCGGCGTTTCTTCGCAGCCTGCCCGTCCCCAACTCAATCGAACAACCTTTCAAATGGGATTCTTCGAACCATGCCATCGGTTGGGTATCGTGCAATTGGTTGTTGCGTTTGCGAACGCCTTTAACGACTCCTTAGAAGAATTTTTATCAACGACGGGCGCAGGTGCCGTCGACATCAATCTTTACGGCCTATCGAAGGTCTTAGATTAGCATCGAATCCCTTCCTTGCACCTGCGAATCGTCAGCGACCGAGTCGACGAGACGACGGCGGATGATTTTGCCCGTTTCTGGTCGGGGTACGATGGAAGATTGGGGGAGGCCGTAGCGGAGATTCTCCGAAACCTACCGCAAGATCCGACAAATCCTGACTCCTACCCGGAGTTGGAGGAGTTGTTCCGGAACTGGTGAACGCGAACGAGGGTGCGATGTCTGTCATGCATGCACGATATCTATATTTGAGCTGGTAATTTGAGATGAGCTGATAAGCGAAGGCCGGACCGCTTTGTGCGAAAGGTCGATCGCCGTGAGAATCATCAGGGCATTGGGGTTGAGCTTTTTCACCCAGAGCTTCTTCAACTTGACGCGCTCGCAGCAATAGTCGGCGCGGTGTTTACAGAAGTCCTTTCTCGTAGCAGGTGACGCGAGGAGACTCTCCCGGTCCGCGGCGGGACATTTCTGATCGTTCGGGGGTCTCCTCACGTCGACTACTACGGGGGGAGGGTCTCCTTACGTCGACTAGTACGGGGGGAGGGTCTCCTCACGTCGACCACTACGGGGAGGAGGGTCTCCTTACGTCGACCACTACTGGGAGGAGGGTCTCCTTACGTCGACTACTACGGGAAGGAGGGTCTCCTCACGTCGACTACTACGGCTCCTCCTCGTACTCGGTTTCCTCTAGCGACTCAAGGTTTAGGCCCTTGGTCTCGATTCCGTACCAGGCGGTGATGAGGGCGCCGATGAGCGAGGTGCCGACGAGGATGTAGAGCAGGTTCGCGGTGCCGATGTCGTTGAGCAGGATCGGGAAGAGGAAGGCTGTCGTCACGGCCCCGACCTTCGCAAAGGAAGCGGCGAAACCGGCTCCCCGTCCGCGCACTTTGGTCGGGAACACCTCGCCTGCGATCAGGTAGGTCATGGCGTTGGGTCCGATATTGGTCATGAAGTTGAAGAGCATGAAGCCGACGAAGATGAGAACGATGTTGGTCGATCCGTCGGGTCCGAGGGACAGGGCGGCGAGAAGGAGGCCGATCGCGCACCCGATGAAGCCGAAGATCTGCAGTTTGATCCGCCCGATCCGGTCCACGAGAAAGACGGCGCAGATGATACCGACGATCAGGAGAACGTCCAGAATCGCGGATCCTTTGGCGGCAAGAATGTCGTCGTGAATGACAGCTGCGAGGTTGTGCTCGCCGCTCTTGGCTCCGATGATCGTGGCGAGAATGGTTGGCGTAAAGATCCCGATTCCATACGTACCCAGGTCCTGCAAAAACCAGGGAACCGAGGCGAGAATGGTGGCTTTGCGATTCTTTTTCCGAAAAAGATCCACGTAGCTGCCCTGTTTCTCTTCGACTTTGGGCTTTTTGGGAACTTTCAGGAAAAATTTGCGCGGATATTCCGGGCGGCGGTTGAGGAGTTTGTGGAGGGCGGTGGTAGCTTCCTCCTTGCGGTGTTTTCCGATCAACCAGTGGGCACTTTCCGGCACAAAGAAGCGGAAAAACACGATGACTAAACCCAGGGGGAGCACCGTCCCGTACATCCACCGCCAGGCGTCCGGCTCTGGATAAATCTTCAGAATGAAAAAGCCGAGGGCCGTGCCGAAGAGGGCACCGACCGCCTGAAAGGAAAAGGCACCCAGCACGAGCCTGCCCCGGATCCTGCTCGGTATCGCCTCGGAGATCACCAGGTGCGCTGTCGGATAGTCGCACCCGAGCGCCATCCCGGTTCCGAAGAGGAAAACGACAAAGAACCAATACGAGGGACTGAAGGCGACTCCAAAGAGAAAGATGGTAAAGAGTATCATCTCGACGATGAACATCCTTTTGCGCCCGAAAACATCGGCCAGGCCGCCGAGGGCGGTCGCCCCGACGAGGATTCCGAAAAGAGGGGCGGCCCCGACGATTCCCTTCTGGGCGGCGGTCAATCCCCAGTCCTGCGTGAGCAACGGGATCGCGACCCCAGTCATAAAGACGACCATGCCCTCGAAGAACTTACCGGCGGTGGCCAGAAGCCAGATGCGCTTCTGCATGCCCGTCATGATGGAATCTGAGACCTCAGTCCCGTCTTCCCAATAGGGCGTTTCATCGATGTACTGCTGCACCGATTTCTTTTTCGGCTTTTTGGGAGCCTCTGGATCTTTGGTAATGGAGCTCATAAGGACTCCGAGGTATGTTCCCGAAAACACCAAGCGCAAGACCTTGCTCCGACTGTGACGGTATTGTTACTTGCCCTCGGGAGGGGGGGCCGATGGTTCAAATTGAAGGCGGAACGAGGAAAACTTTGAAATGGGGAGGCGGGGGCCGTGATTCCTCTCCTTTTCCCGCATAAAAAATTGCGATCTTCGCTTCCGTTATGGGCATTCCGTGTTTGACGCTGAGAACCGGAGCCTCTTTGCTTATCGGTTTTCCAATCAAGAAAGGACCATAACCACAGTGGACATAGAGATCAAAGAAGTTACCGAGACCCGACGCGAGGTTTTCGTCACATTTGCCCCCGAGGACATTGCCGGGGAAGAGAAGGCGATACTCGGAGAATTTGCCCGCCAGGCCAGGATTCCTGGATTTCGGCCGGGCAAGGCTCCCGAGAGCATCCTTCGCAAACGCTTTGCCAAAGACATCAAAGAAGAGCTGAAGCGGAAGGTATTCGAGTCCGGCTACCGGAAGATGGATAAAGAAGGAGGGCTGGCCGTCCTCAATCTCGTCGATGTTCAGGATATCGATCTGGAGGCGGAGGGTCCCGTGGTGATGAAGCTGACCGTCGACATCAAGCCCAACTTTACAATCCCCGATTATCAGGGCATCGATCTCGAGCGCGAGTCGGTCGATGTGTCCGAGGAGGAGATTGATCAGGCGATCGAAATGACCCGCCGGCAGCGTGCGACTTTTGAGGTGGTGGATCGTCCCATCGAGAAGGGGGACTACGTTCGTTGCTCCTACGAGGGCAAGATCGACGGGGAGCCGATCGCCGATCAGGTTTCGGATCGCCCGATTTACGGGAGCCAAAAAAATACCTGGGAGGAAGCGGGAGATGAGAAATCGCCGGGGATCCGCGAGATTGTGGATGGCCTCGTGGGGATGAAGAAAGATGACACGAAAACCGTGGAGGTGACCTTTGCGGAGGACCACGAGGTCGAATTTCTCCGGGGCAAGACCGTTTCCTATGACCTGGAGGTCGTCGAGGTGAGAGAGCCGAGTCTGCCGGAACTGAACGAGGAATTTCTCAAGACCCTCAGCGTTGAAAGCGTTGCACAGCTACGGGAGCAAACCGCCGAATCCCTCAAGGGACAAAAGGAACAGAACGGGCAGAACCAGCTCCGCGAAGCAGCGGCCCGGAAATTGGGCAGCATGGTGGATTTCCCGATTCCGGAAAGCCTGATGGCCGCCGAGACGAATCAGATTCTAGGCAACTATATGGGGCGCCAGATGCAACAGGGGGCGACCCAGGAGGATTTCGAGAAGAACCGTGAGGCTCTCTACGCCAGTGCCAGCGGGGAGGCGGCGAAGAAAGTTAAGCTCGACTTGATTCTGGACGACATTGCCGCAGCCGAGAAGGTGGAGGTTACGGAGGAGGATATGAGTAACTTCCTCTACAGTTACGCCATGCAGACCCGCCGGACTCCGGACGAGATCGTCAAGGAATGGCAGCAAGACCGCGCCCGCGTTGCCGATATTCAGCGCAATATCCGCCGGAACAAAGCCGTTGGCAGGGTGGTCGAGTTGGCGAATATTTCGGAAACCGCCCCAAAATCCTGATCCGTGCTTGCCAGAACCACCCTCATGGGGGTTGTTTACCGGCAGTATAGAAAACCAAACCAAACACACACAGTGAGCTACTTACCACTTCCATATGTTTACGAACGCGAGGGCCGCGGCGAGCGGGCTTGGGACATCTACAGCCGTCTCCTGCGCGACCGGATCATCTTTATCGGGACTCCGATCAACGACTACGTCGCGAATGCCGTCATCGCCCAGCTGCTCTTCCTGCAGATGGAGGATCCCAAGAAGGAGATCCACATCTATGTGAATTCTCCGGGGGGCAGCGTCACCGATGGGATGGCGATTTACGATACAATAAATTTTGTGAAGTGCGACGTCGTTACCTACTGCGTCGGCCTGGCCGCCAGTATGTCCACCGTCTTGGTGGCAGCGGGTACCAAGGGCAAGCGCTTTGCCCTGCCCAACAGCCGCCTGATGCTACACCAGCCATCGGGAGGAGCAGGTGGCCAAACCGCTGATATCTCCATTGCCGCAAAGGAAATCCTGCGCTGGAAGAAGACCCTCAACGAAATCCTCGCGAATCACACGGGGCAACCAGTGGAGCGGATTGAGAAAGACTCGGATCGGGACTTCTACCTCTCCGCCCCCGATGCCAAAGAATATGGTTTGGTCGATCACGTGATCGCCAGCACCAAGGAAGTCAAAGCCGAGAAAACCTGATGGCGAAACCAACCAAGATGACCTTTTGCTCGTTTTGCGGGAAATCCCAGAACGAGGTCCAGAAAATGATCGCTGGCCCTGCGGGGATCCATATTTGCGATTCCTGCGTGAATGTTTGTAAGACGATCATTGATCGCGAACTGGGTGACGAAGTCAAAAAGCCGGCGAAGAAGGAGTCGGAGTTCAAGCTCCTGCGCCCGTCCGAAATCAAGGGCGAACTCGATCAGCATATCATCGGACAGGACGAGGCCAAGAAGACTCTTTCTGTCGCGGTCTACAACCATTACAAACGGCTGCAGGGCGGAGATTCCCAAGAGACTTCCTTCGGTGACCAGTTTTCCGAGGTCGAAATCGAAAAGAGCAACGTCCTCCTCATCGGTCCCACGGGCAGCGGCAAAACCTTCCTCGCTCGCACGCTGGCCAATATGCTCGATGTCCCGTTTGCCATCGCCGACGCCACGACCCTTACCGAAGCCGGCTATGTCGGCGACGATGTAGAGAACATTATCCTCCGCCTCCTGCAAGCCGCTGACTTCGATCCGAAAAAGGCCGAATGTGGAATCATATACGTGGACGAAATCGATAAAATCGGGCGCAAGACCGACAACGTTTCCATCACCAGGGATGTTTCCGGCGAGGGGGTCCAGCAAGCACTGTTGAAGATTCTTGAGGGAACGGTCTGCAATGTACCCCCGCAGGGAGGGCGCAAACATCCCAACCAAGAGTACATCCAAGTCGATACATCGAAAATTCTTTTCATCTGTGGCGGTGCCTTTGTCGGCCTGGATAAAATGATCCTGCGCCGGTCTTCAAAGAAATTTGTCGGCTTTAACCCCGGTTCGGTCGTCCCCACGGGTCCTCAAAAGACGATCTCACCCGACGAGGAGGAGGAGATTCTTCGCCATGTCGAACCCGAGGACCTGGTACAGTATGGGCTGATTCCCGAGTTTATCGGACGCCTTCCCGTGGTCTCGGTTCTCCGCGAATTGACCCGCGAGGATTTGGAGCACATCCTTCTGAATACGAAGAACTCGTTGATTCATCAATATTCCAAGCTGCTCTCCATGGATGGGGCAAAGCTCCATTTTACCCGAGACGCGATCAATGGAATCGCCGAGAAGGCGATCGAACTCGGCACCGGGGCCCGCAGTCTCCGGTCCATTCTGGAAAAGCTGATGCTCGAAGTGATGTATCAGATTCCGGACGATCCCGATATCGCCGAGGTCGTCATCAATCGGGCAGTCGTGGACGGGACCAAGCGCCCCACACTGAAGCGCCGCAAAGGAGAAGACCGGAAAAAGAATGCCGCCTGAACCGGCCAGGAAGAAGAAAAAGGTCGATTACGAGGCTCTGCACGCCCCGTTGATGCAGATCCCCCGGATGAAAGTGGAGGCCGTGCGCGCGCTTCTCAATGCGGGCATTCGTGAAATTTACGAACTCAGCGGTCGTGCCCCCGAGGTGCTCTTCGAAGAGTCCCGGGCCAGAAATCCCGAACTGAGCGAGACGCTGCTCCCTTATTTTCGCATGGCCGTCTATTATGCCGAAAACGACGACCCGGAGGCATCCCGCATGACCCCCCACGCATGGGAGTGAAAGGGGGGGGGATTGCGGAGAAGTCCGTGAACTCCCAAATTTCCCCGTCCACTTGCCCGCCAGGAGATTTCTTGCACCTTTGGGTGGATGGACTCGGTAATCCCACCCTCCCTTCCCGAAACAGCTCCCGGCATGACCCTCCCGGACATTGTGCTCTTTCCCCAAGCCACGATTCCCCTCTTCATCTTTGAACCGCGCTATCGCATGATGCTTGACGAAATCCTGAGCGGCGACCGTCTCATGATCCTCGCCACTCAGGACCAGGAACGCGCCCGGCACGAGGAAACCTTCGAGCCATACCATTCGCAAGCCACGCTTGGTTTGGTGCAATCCAGCCAGAAGAACCCGGATGGCACTTCCTCGATTCTCGTACAAGGACTCGTCCGGGTGACTGCCGAGTCCACTTGCCAGGAGGATCCCTACAGGATTTTCGCCATCCACCCCGTTCCCAGCGATCCGGGAGGCTCACCACTCGAACTCGAGAAACGGGCCAATCATCTCAACGCTCTGATCCAGCGGCGATCCGAGATTGGCAGCCCGATCTCAAGGGAAATTATTCGTTTCTTCGACAGCATCGATGACCCCGAAATCCTCGCCGATATTGTCGCACATACCCTCGTCAGCCAGACCGGAAAGAAACTGGAATTGCTCGAATCCCTCGTCGTCACCCACCGCTACCAGCTTCTCTTCGAATACCTGCGTAAAGAAATCCAGGAACTGGAACTCATCTCTCAATTAAAAGGCAACCTGGGGGACGACAAAATCCATTGGAATTGAGGCAATCACCCAGTGGAAATGAGGAAAAAATTGATCTCGGCCCGATCGGTCGGCCTCCGCCGGTTTCGATGGGTGTCCTAAATCTTGCCGATGCTGGCCATGGTAAAGATTTTCGGTAATCAGTGGATCCCGCCGGGACGTCCGCAAACGGCGGCGATCATCAGGCGCAGTGTTCGGATCGCCGACCAGGGTTCGTGGCCCGCCTTCCAGTTCTCGTTCGCAAGTTCGAATGCGCGACTCCATTGTGCGAATACATGCCGGTAGGCGAACAGGAGAGAGTGCTGGGGGTCATAGATATGGGTCGACTCGGAGGTGATGCCGTTGAATTCGAGTACGGCGAGATTTTTCCCCTTGCGGAAGTCTTCGTCGGATGGGCATTTCAGGTCGAGGCGTCCGAAGCAGAGACCTTCGGTGCCGACGAAGATTTGATTGACCGCCGCCGCAAGTTGCGGGGTCAGCAGGGCTTGTCCATCAAGAAAGACGGACCCGCGGCAGTGGGAACCCAGGTCGGCGAGTACGTATTCTTCCCCGGCTGCGGGAACCCAGTGGAGTCGTTCGCGGTGTCTTCTGCAAAAGTAGGGATAGGTGCAAACGGCCCGATCGTCCGAGAGGATCAGCTCCTCGAGAGTCATTTCTCCGTCACCCCGGACAGAGGTGTTCACTTTGCGCGTGATCGAAGTTACCCGTCCGGTGGCTTCCGATGGCTTTTTCTCGAAGAAAACACCGTACTCCAGGCCGGGGATAAACTCTTGAATAATGGGATTCGGCCTGGCGAGAAGGAGTGCTGCCGGAAGATCTTCTGCTCGGTGGACGATGGATACCCCCGTGCCTCTCTCGCCCGAATCCGGCTTGCAGACCAGGGGGTAGGGTGCCGGAAGTTCCTCCTGAAAAGCGCGAATCTGCTCCGTCCATTCTTCCTCGGAATCGCCTTTGCGCAGACAGAGGGTTCGGGCGATTCGACCCTGGCCACTGGAGAGGATCTGGTAGATTCGACTTTTGGATTCAAAGGCGATGCCGCTCGCTTCGATTCCGGGATTGGCGGTAGTGAAAAGGGACGGCTTCCGGTAGCGCAGCCCGAGCCAGAGGATCCACAGGACGACTGGCGGATAGAATAGCCAACGGGGCCAGAACTCCCACCGGAGTTTGCGTTTCCAGGATCCGTAAGCGATTCGCCGTCCGCGTGAGGTGATCAATGGAGCGAGGACTTTCGTGAGCAATACCAGAAGAAGGATTAAGCCGAACAGGGCCGGAAGCGCCCAATGCTCGACTCTTGCGAAAAACTCCAGGAGGGGATTGCCGACCAGCATGGCCAGACCCACGACCAGCGGGGTCCAGAGGCAGGCAGCGATGAGAAAGTAGAGGAGAAACCATGCCGTGCTGGTGCGAGCCATACCCGCAGCAAAATAGACTGCGAGGCGGGTGCCGGGAACGAAGCGGGAAGTCAGGATCACGACGGCTCCGCGCCTGTGGAACCAACCTTGGGCGGCATCGAGGCGGTCCGGGGTCAGGACCCAGCGAAAAGGGGGGTATTTCACCGCTCGGCTCCCGAAGAGCCTGCCCCCGAGGAAGATGATCATGTCCCCCACGAGAATCCCGGAGAAACAGATCAGGACGGCCAAAGGATAAGAAAGAGTACCGGCTGCGACGAGTATCCCCGCGACAATGCAGGTGAGATCCTCACTCGCGAAGGTGGCAAGAAAGAGGATCCCCGCGAGGAAGAAGAGACCGCCTCGTGACGAGGGGGGATCGGGATTGGTGGCTCGTTCCTCCGCTGCCCGCAGCAACCGCTCCGGGGAGGCCTCCGATCGGATGCGGGCGATGCCCTCCTCCGATCGGTTCACAAACCTGTCGATCCTCTGGGCGACTTTCCGGGCTTCTGTTACGACGAAAATATGGCCGCCCCGGATTTCTTCCAGTTCGCTGTGGGGAACGATGCGGTGATGTTCGCGGGCTGCGGAGATGGGGACGAGTAGATCATCCTTGCCGTGGAGGATTAGGGTGGGGACTTCGACGCGGGCAAGAATATCGCGCAGGGGGCGTTGGTCCGAATCGGAGAAGCTGCGAGCGTAATCGCTGTTGAGGACGGCGTCGTCCAGGTAGCCGAAGTGGGGGAGCAGCTCCTCCACCAGCAGGAAAAACCCGAGTTGCAGCGAATGGAGGGCGTTATTGAGGGTGTAATTTCCGAGCAGTTCTTGCTCCTGAACGCCCAGCGAGGAGACCAGGATCAGGCTGCGCACCTCGTCGGGATATCGTTCGGCCAATTGCAGGGCAGGTCCGCCACCCCGGCTGTAGGCAACGACATGGGCGGAGGGGATTTGCAGTTCTCCAAGCAGTTGGTGCAGATAATGGGCATCGGCCTCGAACGAGGCATCGTCAACATCGCGCGCGGAGTTGCCGTGCCCGGGAAGGTCCGGGGCGATGAGGCGCAGATCTTGCGGCAGCTCCGCGATCAAGCGATCAAAAACAGCCGACCCGATCGGGCTGCCGTGGATCAGGAGTGCGGGGACTCCATCCTGTGGTCCCTTGTCGAGGTAGGCGATCGCGACGGGTTCTCCCTCATCCTCACCATAGCCACCAGCCACGAAGATTTTCTGGCCGCCTTCGGGCGCGGATTCGACGGGATCAAGGGAGCGCTTCAGGTGGGAGAGTCCAAGAGCGACCAGGTAGACGCTCAGGAACAACAGCAACCATCTCTTCGGGCGGGAGGTCATTGGGAGAATCGGCGGAGGATTCCAATCTCGGAGGGCGGGCCGAATGTTGCGCTCCTCGGATCGAAGAGCTGATGACGCATGGAGATGTCACCGGGGCCGATTCGGACGAGGGTCAGGGAGCGGGTGTGCGCATCGTCGCGGATCATCGCCGGGCCATACGCCGGCTGGTCGGGGAGATTCGTCCCGTGAAACTCCAGTAAACCCGGAAGGCGGGGCGGCCCGGGAACGAGCTCGCGATAAAGACCTTTCCGGAAAGCAGTGACGGCCGCACTGTTCCAGGATGAGGTGGTGAGGGGAGGGGAGAACTCGTCGAGATTTTTTCGGAGCAGTTCTTGCCCATTCCAGGTGAGCAGTTCCCCTGTTCCTTCACCCGATTGCAAGAAAAGAAAGAAAGGTTCAAAGATCCCGCTCGGCAAGATGGCGGCGACCTCGGCGGCAGCCTCTGCTGGAGACAGGTGAGCCGCTGCGCGGAGGGGGAGGGTGCCCCGGCTCGTCCTTTCACGGCAGGGCGGAATTGTCCGGGGGTCGCCCGCCTCGTAATAGTTGAGCACAGAGGCAGTCAGACCATACTCGTTGACCGCGATCCAGCTGCCGCCGCTCTCGGGATCCTCCGGGGCCAGAAAGCGGGGCAGCCCCCGAGGTTCGAAAAGGCGAGGAGGCTTCTCGCCGGAACGCGTGCGCTTCTCGTCCCGGTTGAAGAGGAAGTATCGAAATCGGTCTCCCGCCATCCAGGTCGCGGTACACATTACTGAGGGGATTGTTCTTGCCGGGCCTGCCGGAGAGCGACCTGTTTGCGATCGGTCTCGTCCCCCAACGCACCCGAAAGACGAATGGCATGATCCAGGAGGTTCCGGCTCGCGGCGAATGCAATCTCGCAGGAAAGGCTGGTCAATATGCGATGAGTTCCCATAAAAAGCACCCCCATTCTCAAAGGAAAAATGCCGTATACACCGCCATCAATACGAGATAGATGCTAAACCAGTAGAGACGTTGCTGCTTCAGCAAGCGAATCAGCCAGACGATACTTGCAATCGAGGCCAGAAACGAAACCACGAAGCTTACCGCAAGTGCGCCGGTGCCCAACTCCACCAAATCGCCGGCACGGATATCCTTCGCCGTCAGGATCGAGGTTCCGAGCAGTACCGGAATGGCCAGCAGAAAGGAAAAACGCACCGCCGTCTCGCGGGTCATGCCCAGTGCCAAACCGGCGATCAGCGTGGATCCGGAACGAGACACCCCGGGAAAGACGGCCAGGGTCTGCGCCAGGCCCACGATGATCCCGTCCAAAAGGGTCAGCTCACTCTCTTTGCGAACCCCGATTCTCCGCGCCATTCGCTCGACCAGAACCAGAAGCGCGGCGGTCAGCAACAAGCCGATCGCCATGACAACAGGTGCTTTGATCATTTCACCCATACCGTTCAGCAGCAACGTGCCCAATACCCCGGTGAGGATCGTTCCCAGTGCCAAAAGGCAGGTAAAACGGAACGCGATCGTGTCTTCTGCCCCCCGATCCGGCAGCACACGGAGGAAGCGAAGATTTCCCACAAACAACTGCCATAAATCCCGCCAAAAATAGAGGACCACAGCGAGCAAAGACGCGAAATGCAGGAAAGCCTCAAAGGTCAGCATCGGTGTGGAAATCCCCAACAGCCGGGCCAGGATTGCTATGTGCGCAGTGCTGGATATGGGGATAAACTCTGTCAGCCCCTGAATCAATCCCAACAATATCGCCTCTAAAAATGTCACAGCGATCCACGGTGCCCCATCCACCCCGAAGTGCAAGCAGGAACTCAATCCCCCTCTCAAAAGACCTAATCAGCTACGGAAATCATTCGGACTCGGACTCGGACCCGGGCAGCCCTTGCTCTCCATGCGCTTGTTCTGCATTGCGGATTCCCTCGTGGGAATTAAATCTGAATCTATCTTTGTTACGAGAACATCATCTAGTATCTTGTAACAAAATCCAGTTAGAACTGACCTATTATATAGTTGACGGTTTTTTGGGATTTTGGGGTGGAGTCTGGGAATCGCTAAAAAACGAAGAAAGGTATCGGAGCACCTTAGTTGCTTCCATCTGATGAGCCGGACGGTGAATGGGGAGGTTTTGTTTGGAGATGTGCAGAAGGAGGTTTTCCGGAAGATGATCTGGAAGGTTGCCGAGTTTTCCGGGGTGCGGGTGATCACCTATGCGGTGATGAATAACCATTTTCACCTTTTGGTGGAGGTGCCGACTGGAGAGGACTTTCGGTGGCGAAAGGGATTCGGAAGAAACTTTTGGATAAAGTCTACCTCGGAAACGGGTGGAGTCGCCGAATCATTCGGTTTCCGAGGCGGCGGACGAAGACGGCGGTGGTCAGCCCTTCTGCGATCTTGGGAGCAAGCACCTTGGCGGCCGTGGCACCGGTTTCGGCGGAAACCTGGGCCATCAGACTGTCGACCAGGTCGCTGCTAACGTCTTCGACTACAGTAGCCAGGAAGGTATTGAGGAAGGTGTCGAAGGCAAAGGCCACGGCCACGGCCTGGCTTGGACGGATTCCGTGAATTCGGAGAACATCGTGCGCAGACTGCGTGGCGGCGTTGAAGGCAATAATGGCATCCAGAATTCGCCAGGGGGACAAGGCTGCGCTGGCCCCCGCAGTCAGGGCGATCGTGCGAACCCGGTCGCGTGCCTCTCGCCCGAGTGGAGCCAGTACCAGGCGATCATATTCGCGCACCCACTCCCCGGCGGGGTGGGAGGTCGATTGAGCTGAAAGGCGTTCTAGGACCGGATGGAGAGGATCTTCAGAATTTTTTCGAAGTTTGCGAAGGTAGGCTACCTGGCTGAGAAGTTGTTGGCGAATTTCTTCTTTGCGCTGGCCTGGCAGGCTTTCCAGCTCGCCGGGTTGAAGCCGGGAAACGATGGGCATACTCCGAATGGAGAGAAGTACCCGCGCCAAACGGTAAATCCCGAAGCCCATCAGCCCCAGCAAAAGGGCCAAGACTGGCCAACCGGCATAGACAGGCCATTCGAGAAGCATGTTGATTGTTTGGATCAATTCCAGGGAGAGATAGAAAACCAAGAGGCCAAAACCGAAAGCGAGGAGTCCGCCGACAGCCCGCCTGAGAACCGGTGGGGTCGCGGATTTCCGCAAGGGAAGGGAGTCGGCTTTGGGTGAGCAGGTGGTCGCGTTCAGTTGCTCGGTCTCGGTGAGCGGCGGGGACGCGCAGACCCCTGCGCCAGAGGTTGCTGCCTCCGGTTCTTCGCCGGGCATGGGCCAATGTCTGCGAGAGTTCTTGATAAGTCCCTCCTCGTCCTTCGATCAAAGTTACTCGCCGTGATAGGTCAGGAAGTCGTACCCGTTATCAAACCAGACATAGAGTGCATTTACTCCGGAGCGCATATTTGCGGCGACATCTTTCACCGATCTCACCTCGGTGCCGTTGACCTCACTGACAACCATTCCCGGGCGGAATTGCTGATTTCTCGGGGTCACCCGTTCCACTTCGGCGATCACGACACCATTTACTGTGGAGGGAATGGAGAATTCCTCGCGGAGTTCGGGTGTCAGCTCTTTGAGGGAAAGATTTTCGATTGGACTCTGGGTTGTTCCGCCCGGACCTCCGGCTGCGACTCGTTCTCCGAGAGAACCCAGTGTGGCTTCTTTGGTAATTTGCTCACCGTCCCGAATAATGGAGAGGGAAACCGTTTCTCCTGGGGGAATCTGGGAGATGGTCAAGCGGAGGTCAGTGGACGATTCGATTTCCTGCCCGTCGACGGCTACGATCACATCGCGATGGCGAATTCCCGCTTCGGCGGCGGCACTTCCTTCTTCCACCTGGCGGATGAGTGCTCCCTTGGTTGAGTCGAGTCCCCATGCCTTGGCGAGATCTGGAGTCAGGTCGCCAATAACCACTCCGAGGAATCCCCGTGGCACCTCTCCTTTTTCGATCAGGTTCTCCATCACGTAGCGCGCCATATTCGCCGGAATGGCTAATCCGATACCAATATTGCCCCCGGTTCGCGAGACGATGGCCGTATTGATCCCTATAAGTCGCCCCTTGGCGTCGATGAGCGGGCCGCCGGAGTTGCCGATATTGATCGCGGCGTCGGTTTGGATAAAATCTTCGTAGCCGCCCCCGAGAATGCCAATTGTGCGCCCTAATGCGGAGACGATGCCGCGGGTCACCGTCAGGCCGACGGCGAGGGGGTTCCCGATCGCAAAGCAAACATCTCCTACCCTAAGGTTCTGGCTGTCGGCAAACGTCAGAGCGGGCAGAGGTTCACCAGCGTCGATCTTCAAAATGGCAATATCGGTTCCCCGATCGGTTCCGACCACCTCGGCGGTAAACTCGCGTCCGTCGCCGAGCTGGACTAAGATCTCGTCGGCAATTTCGTTTGTGCGTCCGATTCTGACGACATGATTGTTCGTAAGGATGTAGCCCTCCGGGGAAACGATAACACCGGAACCCATACCGCTTGGCTCCCGCCGCTGGTTTTCCTCTTCGTCGTCTTGCCTATTGCGCCGGTCTTCGCGGGGCGGCATCCCATGGAAGTAGCGAAAAATATCTTCTCTGGTAATGGGGCCGCCTCCTCTCAGGGAAACTACTTGTGTCGTCACCACGCCGACCACCGACGGGGTTGCTTTTTCGAGCATGTCGGCATAGCTGACGACCTCTGGATCGGATTGTCCCTGCACTGGACTCGCATCAACCTTGATCGAGGGGGCTGCATGGGTAGAGGAGGGCATCTCCTTCGGATCGTTTTCCGCGCCGAATACCCAGAGGACGGTTCCAGCCAGCAAAATTGCAAACGCGGACATGGTAGGAAAAAAGGACTTCGGGAATTTCGATGATTTCATGGGTTCAATTGTGACGAGAAGACCTTGGGAACGCAAACGGGAACGAAGATTGGATTCGGAAAGAAGTCTCTTATGGTTTCGGAATCATCTTCAACCGCAAATCAGCCCAGAACCATTTTTAGGTTGATTGTAGAAAAGCTTCTCCGCCCGGAATCCGGGTCCTCGTTTCAGGATTCCGCCTGCTGAACAGGGATGTGGACCTCAAAACGTTTCAGGAACCACAAGGTGAACGGGCCGTCCCAAAAAACCCCTTTGGCATCTCCTGCAGGTTTCCACTCGGTCTGCCTGGCCAGCCATTCTTCCAAACGTTTCTTTGCCTCTTCAAAATTCGAGGCACTGTAACTTCCCCGCACTCCGAGACTGGCCACCGTTCGTTGCGGCAATTTTTGCACTGTCACACTATCGGTATCCTCCGGAGTTTCCGCTTCGATTCCCTCTCCGATGTAGAAAAACATCTCCCCCGGTTCCATCTTGGCCTCGACCGGAGTGGTCATCGGAATATTTCGGTCCTGAATGTACCGAAACAGGGGCCTGAAGAGCTGGTTGTCCTCCTCGAAATAGCCCTGATCGGACCGGGAAACGATCAGCGTCGCCGATGGCAGCGTCTTGATTTCAAATTCCCCTACGGACGTCTTGGGATAGGCTTCTTTGGTTGCGGTCATGGTCGTGAGGGAAATAAAAAAGAGCGCGCATCCCCAAACGGTCGATCTTGCGTGGTGGACGGTCATGGACAGAAAGTGTAGCGAGGGAAGTTCAAACCTCAAACTGCCGGAAACGATTCCTCGTCGGCTATCCTTGGCTCGAGAGTCCCGTCCGAATGCAGCAGCGCACAGACTTGCTGACAGGCGTCGAGACAAAAGCTCCGTCCGTTTTGCAGGACGTCTGGGCAGCGGGTGTGTCCAACAATCTGCGGAAACGGGAGTCCATCAAAGAACTCTTCGGTAAAATCGAGCCAAAGGGGACCGCCCACTTTGTGAAACCCGCCGCGAGCCGGTCCGGCACCGAGCAGCGGATGGGAATCGTTTGCCGGGGGATTGGCGACCAGAGTTTTCATTGTGGCATTGAGTTGGGCCACGCCCTCGGATAGACCTTTGCCTTGTGGCCAGAGAGAAGGATGAACCCCGGCATGGGTGATCAGCCATCCATAGCGCTCTGCGGCGAGCACGGCATGTTCGCCCCAAAGCTCAATGGCGCGGCGTCCGTTCTCTGGATGCGGCTCCATAAGGGAGTCCACGGTAAGGATCGAGAGGTCGTTGAGGGCGTAAAACTCGAAGTTCTCCCGCATCTCCTTCCCGAGCGGCTCGATCTCCCGACGAACTGCCCAGTATTTCCAGTCATGATTGCCCCAGAGGAGTGTGACCGGGACCTCGTTGTTTTCCAGGAGGAGTGTAAGCCGCCGCAGGAGATCCCGAATCACCGGAAGCAGACGCCCCTTGCGCGACTTCGAATCGAGCAGGTCGCCCAAAAGGATAATTTCCCCAACCTGGTTTTTGATGCCGACCCGGAGGCAGCGGGATAGGAAATCTATGTCTTGGTGAACATCAGGGATGATAAGGATCGTGTCGCTTCGCATTTCGCAACAGTATCAGAAAAGGTGCCGTTTGGCTCGACTAATTTTGAGGAAAATCGATACCTGCCCCAGTAGCCGATGCCTTCAGGCTTCGTGCTCTTGCGGATGCGCCAGTCACCGGAGTCCGGTTACCCTGCTGCGTCGCCGCGACCCTTCCGCCGACCGAAAGCCCAAAGCTGAAGCTATGGGCTAGTGTGATCATGAAAACATACAATCCAGTCAGTGAAAGTCTGACCGCCACCGA
>CAZWFJ010000089.1:0-17000 GCA_964633135.1 uncultured Puniceicoccaceae bacterium
GATTCAGGTCAATATAGGCCGCCACCGTTTTCAGCGAATACGCATCTCCCTCCACCAGAACACTTTTAAACCGATCGCTCCAAAGGGGTCCATACCGACCATGCTGATTATTGAACCAGATCGAATAGCGCTGCTTCAACGTTTTCATAAACTCGGAAACATCTCCCATCCGCGCAAGCAGGACCGACCGCACCCGCTCAGCCTCCGCCCCTCCCTGCTCCAAAATCTCCTCCAGCCGATCCCCGGACATAGGCTGGTAGGCACTGGTCGTGGGATACAGCACCCGATAACGACGCACCAACTCCTCATCCGAAGGATCATCCCCGGCACAAACCCGCACCAGCACATGAAAGTGATTCTCCATCAAACAATAGGTAATCACCCGAACCCCGGAAAACTCCGCCGCCTCCACCAGCATCTTCCGAAAAACCTTCCGGTGCTCCGGCCCCAAAAGCCTCTCCCCATTCACCGTCCGGCTCATGCAATGATAGACCGAATCCACCTCATCCACTCGAATACGTATTTTTCTCATCCCCCCACTCTGAGGCATAGATCCCCCAAGTCAAGTAGTTAGCTCCCGTCCCTATTATTTTCGAAGTTTCTTGCATCCTGTGGATCATCCTGATTGTCTTTGCGGACACAAAATAGACGAGAACTGAATGAAACAAAGGACGATTCTGCGGGAGTCCTCGGTTAGCGGGAAATCGCTTCACACCGGGGAGGAAGTTACCTTAACCCTAAAGCCGGGACCGGAAGACAGTGGCATTGTCTTTCGGCGCACGGATTTGTATGGAAAACCGGAATTACGGGCGGACATATCGCTGGTGACGGAGTTGGTGCGGAGCACGACGCTTTCGGCGGGGCATGCGAAGGTGCATACGGTGGAGCACATTCTCAGTGCCCTGAGTGGTTGTGCGGTCGACAATGTCATCATAGAGATGGGGGCGAGCGAACCCCCTATTCTGGACGGGTCGGCGAAATATTTTGTCAACCTGATTCAAAAGGCGGAACCGATTGAGCAAACGAAAGAGCGGAAAGTGTTCAGCCTGAAGGAGCCTATTTCGATTACGGAAGGGAACCGTTCGATCATCGCGCTGCCCTCGGACAATCTGAAGATCACTTGCACCTCATCCGACGACCGGGGGATTCATACGCAGCACCTCACCCTGGACATTGATCCAGACGTGTACTGTGCGCAGATCGCGGCCGCCCGGACGTTCACCATTTACGAAGACATTGAAGAGCTGCTAAAGCTGGGAAAAATCCAAGGGGGCAGCCTCGACAGTGCGATTGTCATCAAAGGAGACAAGATCCTTTCGAAAGAGCCGCTGCGATTCAAGGATGAGTTCGTTCGGCACAAGATTCTGGACATTCTGGGGGACATCTCGCTCTTGGGATGCGCTTTGAAGGCCCACATTGTGGCGGTCCGCCCGGGTCATGCCCTCAATGCCCGACTGACCAGTGCATTGGCCGAGAGGATGAAAACGGGGTCGCACGGGAAGAGATCATCCTCGGCCCCTTCACAGCAGCCCTCGATTCTGGCGGATGAGAAGGCTCTGGATATTCGGCGGATATTGGACACCATTCCGCATCGATATCCCTTTGTGATGATTGACCGGGTCATTGAGATCATATCGGATGATGAGCTGATCGCGGTAAAAAACGTATCGATCAACGAGCCCTATTTTCAGGGCCATTTCCCCGGACGCCCGGTTATGCCTGGAGTTTTGCAAATTGAAGCAATGGCCCAGGCTGCGGGGATTTTGATGTTGCGACACACCACGGCCGAGAACCGTGTCGCCTTCTTCATGAGTTGCGACAAGGTAAAATTCCGAAATGCGGTCGAGCCGGGGGATCAGGTTGCGATCCACGTGCGGCTGATCAAGAAGCGGGGCAACAAGCTGGCGGTAGCGGCTGGCGAATGCAAGGTTGGTGGCAAGATCGTATCTTCGGCGGAGTTAATGTTCACGATAATGGAAGCGGGGGAGGCCCATTAAAGGCATGGCGAACGTCCATCCTACTGCGGTTGTTGAGGAGGGGGCGCAGCTCTCTGATTCTGTCGAAGTTGGCCCATTCGCTTTCATCGGTCGCGAGGTTCGGCTTGGTCCGGAATGCCGGGTGCATCATCACGCCACCGTAGATGGCTTCACGGAGATGGGCCGTGGAAACGAGATTTTCCCCTACGCGATGATTGGCGGGAAGACGCACGATCTAAAATATCGGGGAGGGCATCCGGGGCTGAAGGTGGGTGAGTTCAATGTATTTCGGGAGTACACCACCGTGCATCTGGCAACCAACGATGGTGATTTCACGGTCCTCGGAGATCGAAACACGATTCTTGCCTATAGCCATATAGCCCATGATTGCCAGATCGGTGCCCACCTGATCATGAGTAGCCACGCCGCCCTGGGGGGGCACGTAATCTGCGAAGACCACGTTAACATTGGCTGGGGGGCGGGCGTACATCAATTCTGCCGACTCGGGAGCCACTCCATGGTGGGAGCGGCCTCAAAACTGGTGCAGGATCTGCCCCCGTTTCTGATTGCAGATGGGAATCCGGCCAAGGCGCGCACTCACAATCGAGTCGGACTGGAACGAACTGGCCATTCAGCCGAGGAGATTTCGCTCATCCACCAAGCGTTCAAGATCCTCTATCGTGAGGGGCTTAATCGCAGCCAGTCACTGGCCAAACTCGAGGAGCTTCCTGAAGCGTCGAAGCCGATTTTATCCAAGCTCATCACATTTTTGCGACAAAGCTCGCGCGGAACCTGTTGAGGTAGCTGGATTTTTTCGCCGTAAAAGTTGTGGCTTCTTCAACGGCTCTGAGTCGGTCGAGAGGCAGCCGCGATTTGAACCCAATCAGCGCCGCGCCTGGTGATTGAAATAGCGGTCCTCAATCTGCCTGTGTAAGGAGTGGAGGTTTTGCCTAACCCATTCGAGTTCGACTTTGACCTTATGGAGGGTCTCGGCGTGGACCTGATCGGATCGCGAGCCAAAATCCAGATGGACCATACGCGCGGGGAACACTTCCTCGATGGGAAATTCCTCTACTCGCAGGATCAAGCGATTGACCTTGCGCCGCAAAGATTCGTTTGAGTGCCTCGGGGTATCCTCCTCGATCGCCCGGAGAGATTTGCGGATCCTGCACAGATTGTACAGGAAGGAGCCGGGAAGGTCCTCGTTTCGCCAGACCAGCCGGATGACCCGATCGAGGTAGGCTCGGGAACGATACTCGCGGCGATACGCATCGAGACAACCGAGAAGGCGCAGCAGTGCGGTTAGGTCGGTATCGTCCTCCAGATGCCTCATCTGAAGGGATATGCGGCTCGGCAGGATTGAATCGAGGAGCAAGGTGGAGCCGATCGCCCACTCAATGGAGGACCCCAAAAGCCAAAAGCGATAGACAGAGTCGTGAGAGAGCGTGCGTTCCAGGGTTCCCAGAAAGCGGAAATACTCTTGCGAAACGATTCTGCAGGCATCCATGCATTTGCGATTGGCTGGCCTTCCGCTTCGGTCGAGCGTGCTCTCGACCTCATCAATGGCTTGATAAAACACCTCCGACATCTCGGGAGTCACCCACTCCTGGATACGGTCCATATTGTTTCGGGCGGCCCTGAGGCTGGAGATCACCGACGCCGGATCGGAGTCCTTGCCGACAAACTCCCGCAAAAGTTTAGGGAAGTTGACGGGCGTCTGCTCCAGGTCAGCAATAGGGGTAAAGCCAGATGCCGCTGCGACGCTCCGCCAGAGTGGCCAGTAATAATTGACATCGGAAGGGCCGAGTTCGGTTAGACGGATATTCTCGAGCAGCCGTGCCTGATGGGCGGCATTTCTCGCTCGTTCGAAGTAGCGAGCCATCCAATACAAGCCATCGGCAACACGGCTCGGTGCGGAGAGAATGGCGGGAGCCAGATCCTCCTCCAGTCCCAGGTCTTCCCCATTGGAGTAGCCTTGCTTGTCATCGATCACCCATGTGTCTTTCATGCTGCCGATGAACTCGATCGAATTCTCATGACCGGACTGCCAGGATAATCCGCCGGGAAGGATGACCGGGTGCGGGCGGAGAATCCCGAAAATCCTCAGGAAGAACTTCCCTTTCGCCGAGCCTGATTCGGACCACATGGGCAGCGAGGGGGAGTTAATTTTTCGCCGTGCGACCGTCCATTCCGGGGGAAGGCCTCCGAATTGGGGTGCATGGCCAAACACCGAAGAGGCGAGACTTTGACCTTCGGCAGAGACCATTACACGAGGAGTGGCCACAGAATCAAAAAGAAACTCTTCCGGGCGGGAGGAGACCCAGTCGGACTGATCCCGGTCGAAGCAATGAAAGGTCTCGATGGTCGGAAGAATGGCCTCTTCTCTTTGGTAGTATCGGATGATCGCATCGCTGAAGGCGAGGAGGGACCGGTCATCGGCCACCTCGGCACCGAGTACATTCTCGATGCGTACGGTTCCCCGGCGAACGCAGTGGATGAGTCCGGGGACTCCCCGATCTGGATTCTCGACGAAGGTGATGGGATCGATGGCATTGGTTTCGACCTTTCGCATGATCACATCGACCCGCTCCAAACCGTCGATCGTTTTCAAAAACACCCGTCCATCCCGGACGATCAGATCGGCGGGCCGGGCGGTAATAATTCCCATGTGCCGAGCGAGAAAAGAGTCGTCAAAATGGGGCCGCAGGGTATCGCCCCGGGTCAGGAGTACGATTCGCTGATCACGGCTTGCCCTTGAACCGTGAAGGGACTCCACCAATTCGCTTCCGAAACCGGCAACCGGGGCAACCGAGTAGCCGTCGAACACCTCGGGGAACGCCTGGGCCAGCATCCTGCGATTCTGGATGACATGGGAAATCCCGGAGGGAAAGGAAAAGTGGTTCTCGAAGACGATCCACTCCCCGGATTCCCGCTGGACCAGATCAATGGCTCCGAGAAGAAACCCGGCATTACGGGGTCCACCCCTACCGAGCAACTCCCGATAATAGCCCGGGATCCCCAAAAGTACATCAGCGGGCAAAACGCCGTCGTTGACGATTCTGCGATCTCCGTAAACATCGGCTGTGAAACGGCTGAAAGCCTCCATCCTCTGGATCGCGCCCCTACGGATATGGGTCCACTCGGCAGAGGAGAGCAAGCGGGGGAAGACATCGAGGTTCCACCCCCCGGCCCGGCCTTCCTGCGAGGCGAAGGAAAAGTGATGGCTCATCTCCACCGCGATCCGCTTCAATGTTCGCGCTCGTCGGGAGACCATATCGGGGGCAAAGCCACCCTCGACCCCGGGAAGGTCCAGCTCGTTGGTCCCGTGTATCACGTTATCAAGAGCCTCCCATGCAGGATCGGACGGAACGCGGGGCGCATCAGGCTTTTCCAATGAATGGTTTCCAAGCTTCGCGTGATCCGCTCCGGTGGAGTGCGGAGAGGAAAGGCCGGTGCTTTGGACGAACCGGTTGTCTGCGGAGGGAAAGACCCGCCTGGTGCGGGAGTCGATTCGCTTTGCGACTGTTGCACTCGATGCAGGACGTCACGAGATTTTCCCAACTGGTGCGCCCGCCCCGGTCACGGGGGATCACGTGGTCGAGATTCAGTTTCGCCTCAGGAAACACTTTTCCACAATACTGGCAGCGGTGCTGGTCGCGCTCGAAGATGTTTTTCCGGTTCAGCTTTGTATCCTGGACAGGCACACGATCAAATTCCCGCAGCAAAAGGATCTGGGGTAGTCGCAGGTTGAGCCGCACAGATCGGATTGATGCCTCGCCGGGACCCGGCGGGTTCGTGACCGAACGCTCGACCCACTCGGCTGCGGACAGCATTTCGTAATTTCCCTCATTGGGATCGATCACCTGGGCGTTGTCCTGAAAGAGCAATGCAACCGCCCGGCGGATTCCGACGATGTTCACGGGCTGCCAGACCCGATTGAGGACAAGAATCCGGAATGCATCTTCATTTGAATGCTGCCCCGTAAATTCCATCTTGGAGGTAAGATAAAAGCTCTCCCGACCCCTGAAGCAACTGCAAACGGCGGATTTCCAAAAAACCTCTTCGTTTTGCAACCAAATCGTAACGAAGCCTCCCCATCATGTGTCCTCCCCCGCTTCTTGGGAAAGGATGGGAGCTGTTCCTCGAAAATGAGAATTTCAGGCTAAAAGGCTGTCCGCATTTTTTGGTTACACCGGATTTCACGGGCGTAATTTTTAGTGCGGGTAAGTAGAAGTGGCTTTTCAGGTGACCTTGGGCCTGTCGAAAGGCAGCCGTTTTCTTTCGCTCGCAAGCGGCAGGATGCCGCTTCTACGTGGCCGGAAACCCCGCACAAAAAATTGGACCCGGATTTCACACGCCGTTCGAAACCTGTTTGACAAAAACGTCGACGCCCGGCACGATCAACTTCCTACATCATTATGAAACATACCCTTCTTATCTCCGTGTTGCTTGCAGCTACCTCAACAGCCTACGGGCAACTTTACTTTGGTGCGGGCGTTGGCTACTTCATGCCCGAGTCGGATAGCTCCATCACCAAGATACTTGGTGGCGGCGAAACCCACCCGGAGGACGGTGTTGGAGGAATCGCCAACATCGGCTACAAGGTTCCCTCGAACGGCTGGCACCTTGAACTTGAGTTCCAATACTATGAGCCGGACTCCAGCTCCTCCGCGCAATTGAGCGGTGCCCAATCAGCTGCGGCCATCGGTTCTAATCTGGGGAACGGGACCTATCACTCGAAAAACAACGTCGACAACTATACCTTCCTCGCGAACGTATATTACAACGTGCTTGATTCCATGGAAACCAACTGGGGGATCTACCTCGGAGGCGGGCTGGGATCCACCTTGCTCGACCAGGAAGTCGTTGTCACAGGGCCCGCGGGATCCGTTGCGGACAGCAACGACAAGTGGTTGCTCACCTACCAGTTCCTCGGGGGAATCTCCTACCTGCCCGTTGAGCACATCCGCTTCGACCTCGCCTACCGCTATACGATTCAGGACAATGCAAATTTCACCCTGTTCAATCGTAACGTAAACGCCGACGCCTACGACTACCACATCCTTGAACTTTCGGCTTCTTTCTCTTTCTGAGAACCGATCTTCAATTTTCTCTCGAAAAAACGCGAAGGTCACACCTTCGCGTTTTTTTTGAGGGAGTGGGACTCCTTCCCGAAAGGGGGGAATCCGCCTCTCGGTTCGGCTCGCCGCCCACTGGCCTTTGCGGAAAGATCCGCCGGAAAATCAGCGGGGGCCGACCAGCCCGCACCAGCCGAGGCCTAACCATTACCGCCTTTGCGGAAGATCCGCCGGGAAATCAGCGGGGGAGCCGAGGATCCACCGCAGGGTAAAATACGCGATAGAGAGCATGCCAATGCTCAGGCCTGCGACGACTCCGCTGTCGATGATCCCCCGCCAAGGCTGCTCCAGCAGACGCACGCTCAGAATCAGCAAAACGATCCCGGAGGCCACCGACCAGGAGACAATCATGCGCTTTCGCGTAGCGTAAAAGAAGCCAAAGCAGTAGAAAGGGGCGAGTGCGCAAGCCACTGGGTGCGGATTGCTCAAGAGGGCCCGGGCGCGGGCAACCACACGTGGGGAAAAGGCGCGATGAAAGCCCTTGATCCCCTCTGCAAAAATCATGAATGCCATCCACCCGGCGAAGACCATCCACTCCACAAGGCCGAACGAAGGTTCATAAAAAGCGGCCAGTGCATTCGGCGTGATGCGGACGACAGCCCAAGCGAGAATTGCAAGCACCCCACAAATCCCCCACGTTGCAGCTAAAAATACCATCCCAGGGTTTTAGGTGATTCCAATCGCTTTTGACGAGGTTTATCTTGGCTCGGTTTTGCTGGGGGCACTGCGTTACGAAACTCCCGCACCCTAAAAGGCTCTTCTTCTGGCTACATTTACTGTTTTCCACGTGACAGCGGACGGGGTTGGCGCATAAACCCTTTGTCAATGAGCGCAGGAATATCAATTTTCAGAGGAGTCCAGACCGCCTTGGCAACGCCGATGCGGCAGGGAGAGGTTGCCTGGGATGATTTGGATCGTCTCGTTCTCTCGCAAATGGAGGATGGAGTCGATGGTCTGGTTGCTGTCGGAACGACCGGGGAGTCCCCCACGCTGGACGACGAGGAACATATCGGCGTCATCCGGCGGGTCCGCGAACTCGCGCAGGGCCGGACGCCTGTCATCGCAGGGACCGGTTCCAACTCCACTGCCGAAGCTCTGGACCTCTCGCGACAGGCTGAAGAAGCCGGAGCCGATGCCCTACTGCTGGTGGCTCCCTATTACAACAAGCCGAATCAGGAGGGCCTTTTCCTTCACTTTTCAGCCATTGCGGAGGCCACGCGATTGCCCATCCTGCTCTATTCGATCCCCTCTCGATGCGGAATCGAGATCGGGGTCGATACCGTCACCCGGCTCCACGAAAAGTATCCTCATATTTGTGGAATCAAGGAAGCTGGTGGTTCCTGTGAACGAGTCGTGGATTTGGTGGAAGCTCTTGGCCCGGATTTCTCGGTGATGAGTGGAGACGATGCCCTCACCCTGCCCTTCCTCGCCCTGGGTGCCTCAGGGGTCGTGAGCGTGGCCTCAAATCTCCGCGTTTCCCCCCTCCGCGAGATGGTCGCTGCAGCCCAGACCGATCCACCTCGGGCAAGGGAAATCTTCCAGCGCTACGCCCCTCTCTTCCACGCGCTCTTCGTGGAACCAAACCCCGTTCCGGTCAAATTTGCCCTGGCGGAGATGGGCATCATTTCCAGCCCGGAAGTCAGGCTTCCTCTGGCGCCGATAACAGAAACGACCCAAGATCTGATTCGACTCGTTCTCGCCGATCTGGACTGATCGGAACGCCAACTGGGTAAATGCAGTGGAGGGCCGAGGAGGACATCCGCGATGATCTGGATCTACCGGCTGGTTTTCCCTTTCTTTTTTCTGCTCAGCCTACCCTACTACCTGGGGCGAATGCTCAAACGGGGGGGATATGGCGAGCGATTCGGCGAACGCTTCGGATTCGTGGCCGATCCCGGACCCCATCCCGATGGACCTACCATTTGGATTCAGGCGGTGAGCGTGGGAGAGGTTCTGGCGATCCAGCCCGTCATCCAGGAACTGAAAAAGAAAATTCCCTCGGCCCGAGTCTTTCTCACCACCACCACGAGCACCGGCTTCAAACTGGCGCGGGACAAAGTGGCCGGGGCGGATAGAATCGGCTACTTTCCGCTCGATTTCTGGCCGATCAGCCGCAGGGTGTGGCAGCACTTTCGGCCCGATCTTTGTGTACTAATGGAGGGTGAACTCTGGCCGGAACATTTGTATCGGGCGAGAAAGCGCGGGGTTCCGGTCGTCCTCGTAAACGCCCGCCTTTCGGATCGCTCCTTCCGCCGCTACCTCAAAACGGGATGCTTCCGGAACCTCGTGTTCAGACCATTGAGCCGCATCGCGGCTGCCTCCGACGAAGACGCAGAGCGATTGCGAAGGCTGGCCCCGCCAACCGTCCCGGTGGAGGTATCCGGCAACCTGAAGTTCGATGTCGACTTTCCTCCACGTCCAGAGGGAGAGGAGCGGCGAATCGTGCTCGAGTCGATGGGCCTGTGCAAGCGGGGCGAGGACACGAAATTGATCCTCCTCGGATCCTCAACATGGCCGGGCGAGGAAAGAATGCTCTGCCGGGTATTGCGGCAAATCATTGATGCAGGAATCGCGGCCCGCCTCGTACTCGTCCCTCGCCACGCCGAGCGACGGCAGGAAGTTTTGGACGCGATTCAAAACGAAAAGCTTACCGCCTCCGTTCGCAGCAAACAGGAACGCTGCAATCCAGAGCATCCTGTCTATCTCGCAGATACAACGGGGGAACTGCGGATGTTCACTGCTCTTGCAGATCTGGCCTTCATCGGCAAGAGCCTCCCTCCCAACGAAGGAGGGCAAACCCCCATCGAGGCCGGGGCATACGGACTTCCCATGGTCTACGGACCCAGAATGACAAACTTCAAAGCAGCCTGCCGTGGGCTTGAGGAAAAAGGGGGTGCCATTCGAGCCGAAACGGAAAAAGAGGCCGAGGAAGCTCTACTGCACCTCGCTCTCGATCCAACAGCCCGCAAAAGCCTGGCTCGGCACTCAAGATCCTGGCATCAGGAAAATCGTGGCTCCGTTGCGCGAACCGTACGAATCCTTTGTGAGGAAGCCCAGTCACCGCGCAAGAGGATTATCCGCAGGTAATAGGCCTTAAGAGGTGAAGCGCATCACGAGCAAGTGCCCTTCATCCTCGACACCGGCCCCCCGGGCAAATCCCCCCATTCAAGCTCGGCCTCATTAGGTGACAGCAGCTATTGCTCTGCGATCATTTACGCACAGACATACTCATTATCACGACAGTCTCAATACCCGGCGCGGAGACCAACGACTCATTTAGCCCTGTTCTAATTTTCTAAGACCAGTTTCGTTTACCTGCTGGGCGGTGGCCGCAAACCCATCGGAGCAATCTGAACCGTTCTCTACGCTTTTATATCTCAGTTCTATATTTTAAAAGCCTTTAGGCGTGATCTTTCAGTCGAATACATATGTGAGTAGGAATATTCTCATTTTATCGCACAATATCATTTCCTATCATCCCGACATCCTCGTCGATTCCACCCGATGGGCGATCGATGTCGGGGCCAATATCGGCCTCAACACGATCGAATTGGCCGGGAGCTGCCGGGGCTGCGTCGAAATCGAGCCGCTCGGCGAGCACTGGGAATTTGGCACCTTTTTCCCCAAAAACCCCATTGGGTCTTCGTCGCCGACGGCGAGACTACCGGAGAGGCGGTTTTCAGCTCACCGATCCTATCTGGATTCGGCAGGTAGAGGGATGCCATCGTTCAGCAGTCTGCGCCCAGGTGCCGCAGGTGCCTGCCAAACAGGCGCATCACGAGAAGATGGAGCTTCGCTTGGGTCAGGAAGTAAACCCACCAGGGCAGGCGGGGTTCGTAGCCGTGAATCGCGGCGATGAGAAAACCCTCATCCGGGAAGATCCTGAACTCCAGGCGACCGGGAGGTTCGGGGGATCGTGCCAGAACTCCTCCTGTGATGTAGAAAGCGCGCCGTCGATGGCCATTCGCCGAAAAGGGAGTAAGCTCCAGCCGGAGCAACCGCATCCGGGGCCAACGCCAGTCAAAGTAGATCTGCCCTTTGCTTCCCTGCGAGACGTTGAGCATTCCCCAGAATCGGCGGGTCAGCCACTCCCCATACTCTTGGGCTACGGCCTCGGCGGTCCACCCGGGAGGGAGGGGCATTCGCTGGACAGAGCGGACCTGCTTGGCCTTTCGAATGCGGGGGCGATCTGACTTTCGGGCATTCCGGCGGGGATTCGGACGTGGATTCCCGTGCTCGTCAACCGAACGCTTCAATGACTCCTCAAAAGGAACCGCATCCTTTATTATCTCGTCCAGCAAGGGATTAGGATGCGCCTCAAGGTCGTGTGCGAGACTCTCCAGAAGGGGACCGACGAGTGCGGTGGGGACTCCGCCCACCCAGGCAACCCAACGAGAGGAAAGGCCAAAGGCGTTGAGCGGAAAATCGAAGAACCGCACCTTCTTCCCCAGGAGTCTTCCGGTCTGCAGGATCAATTGCCGGTAGGTCATGGGGCAGTGGCCTCCCAGGTCATAGGCCTGTCCGGCGAACTCATCCCTCTCCAGGCCCAACCCCACAGCTCTCACCACATCCAGGATGTCGATTGAGTGCGTCCGCGAGCGTGCCCACCGGGGCAAAACCATCACTGGCAGCCTTTGGACCAGCCGGATCAGCATGGTAAAGGAGGATCCGCCGGGGCCAAAGATCAGCCCTGCCCGCAAGGCAACCACTGGCACAGATCGGCTCCGCAGCACCTGTTCCACCTCGAATCGACTTTTCAGGTGCGGCGAAAGAGCTTCCTGGTCATTGGGCAAGAGGCCACCCAGGTAGATAACTCGCCTGACCCCGGCTTCTTCGGCGGCCCGAATAAAATTATCGGCCAACAGCAGATCCAAATCCGCGAAGTTGGCCTGCACCATCCGCGAGGACGGACTCATGGAGTGTACGAGATAGATTGCGTAGTCGCAGCCGCCCAGGGCCTCCGTCACTCTCGGGAGGCTGAAAAGGTCGCAGCGTTTCCACTCGGTTCCCTGCTCATCCAGCTCCCGGCTCGCCACCGTTGGACTGCGGGTCAAGCCCCGAAACCGATAATTGCCCGCCAACTCCGAGCGGACCATCGTTCCGACAAATCCGCTGGCCCCGGCGATGGCAACCAGGGGTTGATTCGGTTTTTCTGCGGTGGCACCCACCCTTATACTCTCCTCGAAAGTACCGAAAGTTCAACCCTTACCAGAGATCCGCGAAGTTTCTCCCCGGCTTCAAAGCAAAAAAAGCCGGGCGGAAAAATCCGCCCGGCTTTGGGAAAACTGCCTCAATGCCGTGGACCTTAGCGTCCGGCTTTGTCGAGGATATCGCCGAGACTGGCAAGATCCTCGTCGCCTGAGAGCGAATCGTAAGCGGCGGCTTCGGCGGCCACTTCCTCGTCGGAGTACTCGGCTGCCTTGACGCTGAGTCCGATCCGCCGATCGTTGCGATCGATTTTGATCACACGGGCGGTAACAGGCTGCCCCACTTCGACGGCATCCTTCACATTCTCGACCCGATCCTCGCTGAGCTGACTGATGTGAACCAGCCCGTCGATATCGTGTTCGAGCTGCACAAAGGCACCGTAGTTGGTGAGCTTGATTACCGTGCCGCTGACGACATCTCCCATCTTGAAGTATTGGTCGATCGCCTCCCATGGGTCGTTGCTGAGCTGCTTCATGCCCAGGGAGATTCGGCGGTTTTCGGTATCGACATCGAGAACGATGGCATCGACCTCGTCGCCCTTCTTGACCACCTCGGTCGGGTTGTTGACCTTGCGCGTCCAGCTCATATCGGAGACGTGAACCATCCCGTCGATCCCTTCTTCGAGCTCGATGAAGGCTCCGTAGTTGGTGAGATTCCGAACCTTGCCGCGAACATGGGCACCGACCGGGAAGTTGTGACGGACCATATCCCACGGATTTTCGTCGAGCTGGCGGGTGCCGAGGGAGATTTTTTGCTCGTCCTTCTGAATCCCGAGGACCACGGCTTCCACCTCCTGCCCGATCCGGAGGACCTCCGAGGGCTTGTTGATCCGTTTCGTCCAGGAGAGTTCGGTGACGTGGACGAGGCCCTCGACTCCCTCTTCGATTTCGATAAAGGCACCATAGGCCACCAAATTGACCACACGCCCACGGACGACGCCGCCGACCGGATATTTCTGTTCGATCATATCCCAAGGGTTTGGCGTGAGCTGCTTGGTGCCGAGCGAGACCCGTTCGCGCTCGCGGTCTACCTCCAGAATCTGGACATCGATTTCCTCGCCAGCCTTGAGCATCTCACTCGGGTGGGACACGCGGCCCCAGCTCATATCGGTGATATGGAGGAGGCCGTCGAGACCGTCGAGGTCGACGAAGGCACCATAATCGGTGATATTCTTGACGACACCGCGCCGGACATCACCAGGCTTGACATCTTCGAGGAGCTTGCGGCGCTTATCAGCTCGCTGCTCTTCAATCAATTCGCGACGGGAAACAACGATGTTCTTCCGGTCGGGGTTGATTTTGATCACCTTGAAATCGTAGGTCTGGCCCACGTACTGGTCCAGATTCTTCGGGGGTTGAATATCGATTTGAGAGGCGGGGAGGAACGAATCGACGCCGATACTGATGATCAGGCCGCCCTTCACCTTGGACTTCACACGACCGGGAACGATCGATCCCTCGTCGCAATTCTCGAGAATATGCTCCCAGTTTTTCTTCTGTTCGGCTTTATCGTAAGAAACGACGGGGTTGCCATCGCGATCTTCGAGGCGATCGAGATAAACTTCGATCTCGCCTCCGACGTCCAGTTCGCCAAGGTCGCTGAATTCAACGGAGGGAATCGCCGCTTCCGACTTGCCGCCGATATCGACGATTACTTCGGTAGGGCGGATCTCCATGATCCGGCCTTTGATAATTTCACCCTCCTCGAGCTTATCGATGCTGCTCTCGGAGAGAAGGTCTTCCATTAAGGAACTCATATGGTTTTTTTGTAGGCCTGCAGACTGTTCTGCAGTCCGGTTGTTCAGGTTGATGGTTGATGGTTGTGGGTGAGCATTTCGCCCCTTCCCCGGAAGCGGATTGGCAGCCGGAAAATTGACGAAAGGGGTAAATCATGGCACCTCCGCGTAAGGAGAGCAAGACTAAATCTCGCTTTTGAAAAAAGGGGCTGTTTTCATCGGCGGTGCTCACGAAAAGCGATTCAGAAAGTGAATTCTGGGCTGTTCAAAAGATCATTCCTCTGGTAAAACGAGCCTCGTTTATGAGTGAAAGTCCGCTTTGGCTGAATGTTCTTCTATCCGGACCCAATCCAGATCGATGGAAATTGGTCCGCGAAATCGTAACCCACGCCCTTCCGAAGGAGGAACGGCTGATGATCTTTGTCTCTGCCGACGAGTTGGAGAAAGCCCGTGAGGATTTCTCGGGCGATCGCTTTGATGTGGCCGAATGGACGCTCTCGGATGGCTCGATTGAGTTTTCCGAACCGTTGTCGGAGGATTCGGTGAATCTCCTGATCTATGGCCTACCGGAATTTCCCGACCACCTAGTAGAGGCTCTGGTCGGGGGATTCCGCGCCGAGCGATTCGAACTCGGCCGCATCGTCACCCAGGTTCATTCCGGCTGGTGCGCGCAGGTCGAAGATGCGCCCGGATGGTATGATGGATGCATTCATTTTTCGGATCTCGTGCTGCTCGACGCCCGGCACGAGGTGGACGATCTCTGGGTGCGGGAGTATCAGGAACGCTATCGCAAGTTGCGCTATCCCTGCCTGTTCGATCTCGTCCGCAAGGGACTGCCCAAGCATCCCCTCTGGTTTTTCGACAGTCAGCCCCGCCGACTCTCGCTGGTGTTCGACCCGGATGATCTCTCGGGACTCGGAGGCCAGGACTACGAAATCGAAGGCGATGATCCAGATGAGGACGAAGATCCCGAAGCGAGCGGCGACCCGTTCCTCCGCCGCAACGCCGCCGGCGAACGCGAAAGAAAAGTGCGCCCTCTGCCATTCTTGCTTGACGGCTCCCCGAAAAACAGGAAATGATCCGCGTTTCTGTTCCTCGCTGGGGTGGCGGAATTGGTAGACGCGCATGATTCAGGTTCATGTGTCCTTACGGATGTGCGGGTTCAAGTCCCGCCCTCAGCACCAAATGGTACTCGGTTAAGCAACTTTTCGGGGTGTGACACAGATCTGAACCGCTTTTTCAATCGTCGGCGTTGACTATCGTCCCGATTGCCTCCCCGCAAATCGCCCGGCGGATGCTTCCTTCCTCCTGCATGGAAAAGACCAGAATCGGCATTTTGTTATCCAGACACAGCGAGAACGCCGTGGAGTCCATGACTTTCAGACGCTTTCGAAGGGCTTCGAGGAAACTCAGTTTTTCATACTTCCTGGCGTCGGAATGTTTCTTCGGATCCTTGTCGTAAACCCCGTCCACATTGGTGGCTTTGAAAATGATGTCCGCCCCCATCTCGCTGGCCCGCAACGCAGCGGTTGTATCCGTGGAAAAATACGGGTTGCCCGTGCCCGCCACAAAAATGACGATCCGCCCCTTTTCCAGGTGGCGCTTGGCCCTCCGCAGAATAAACGGCTCGGCGATCTTTTCGACGGGGATCGCACTTTGCACCCGCACCGGAATGCCCATTTTTTCGATCACATCCATGAAGGCCAACCCGTTGATCACGGTCGACAACATCCCCATATAATCCCCGGTCGTGCGGTCGACCCCTCGCTTCTCTCCCTTCAGCCCGCGAAAGATATTCCCCCCGCCTACGACAATGGCAATCTCGACCCCGAGTTCGTGAACCTCCTTCAGCTGCCGGGCAATGGACTCCAGAACCGGGGGATCGAACGGCTCCCCTGTCTCACGGTTGAGAAGCGCTTCGCCGCTAAGCTTGATTATGACACGTTTGTATTTCGGTTGTTCCATACCCATTTTTTTTTGAAAGGCCACCAATGGTCTGATTACCGGAACCAAGCTCCCACGTCAAGAGGCCCGACCCAACCTGCGTGAAAAATTTTGAATTTATCGCTTGATTTGCCACCCGGAACACCCTTTACTCCTTTCTTTTACCGCGTCCCGTTCGTCTAGCCAGGCCTAGGACACTGGGTTTTCATCCCAGCAACAGGGGTTCGAATCCCCTACGGGACGCCAGTAAAAACAAGGGGCTTCGTCCGAAAATTTGCGACTCACAGTTAGCGAATTGTTGCTTACCCTAGTAGCTTGTAACACCATAAATTTCGCATCAGAGCGTATTGGGGCAGCCTTGGCCCCTACCTCTTGCGCCAGCTCATCAAGCCAAAGAGAGTCGGGCGGCAGAGCCAACCCGACTGCCGAAAGCCAGGGTAGCCCATGCTTTTAAGCTTGGACTCCGGTCGGAGGGGAAGGTGCGGTGACGCGGAACCATTTTCGAACCCCGGCGACCTGCGCATCCGCAGAAAGCGCGAAGCGTAAACGCATCGGCTACTGGGCAGAGTCTCCTTGAGTGCTACGGAAAGGCAGAGTAGCTCATACTTTTATCCCGACTTAAGCTGTTTTTTCTCTAAATCGACTATTTTCGGCCTATCAATGCTCGGCAGGCCCCTGTTTTAGTGGCAGAAATTTCCAGAAAATTTCCAGAGAAAATTTCCAGACACCCATAGATTTAAAAGAACGGTGTTGGAAAGACTCAGAAAAAAATTGCGCCAGACCGGCCAACAACGGCCCACAGGAGCGCTTGATGAGGGCTTTTCCGGGGTGCCCTGCTTTTGAGTCTCAGACCTTGTCGGAGTGGCTTCTGGTTGCCTTCAGAGGGCGCAGAAGGGCTTCTGACAAAATCGAAAAATCCCAACCGTTGATGTATAGCAATTTATGTCTTTACTTCGGTTGTTGGGATTGCTTAGATGTCCGTATGAATACAGAAAAAAC
>CAZWFJ010000090.1:0-16889 GCA_964633135.1 uncultured Puniceicoccaceae bacterium
ATCGCAACGGGACACCCAAATTCAAGACCCACCCCAGTATTTGCTAGGGGTTCAAAGCACGTTTTTCGGCGGTGTTGAACTCAGGCCCTGCGCACCCGCCCGATCCTGCTCACGGCCGGGACCGCTATGCTGGCGGTCGTTCCCATCGCCTTCGATCCGGTTTTCTCCGGACTCGCGTGGTCCCTGATCTTCGGCCTCTTCGTCTCGACCGCCTTCACTCTTCTTCTGGTGCCGACGCTGTATTATCGGGTGTATCGGGAATGACCGAATCCCAACCTCCGCCCATTGCTTTGGCCAGGGCGGCCAGGGCGACGAGCACCCGGGACTGTGCTGCTGCGAGCCGGGCCTCCGCCGCCGCCAGCCGATCTTTCGCTTCGAGGACGCGGGAGAGAGCGGCGACCCCGGATGCGTGGGCCTTTTCGGCCAACTCGAGGGCACGGCGCTGTTCTTCGACGACGGACGTTGCATGGCGGCGGCTCTCCAGACTCCTGCCATATTGCGTCAGCCGAGTCTCCACCTCGGCCACTGCCGCGAGTATTGTCTGGCGGTAGTCCGCCAGGGCGGCCGATTCCTCCGCCTCGGCGGCGTCAATCCTGGCCCGCACCGCGCCGCCCTGGAACAGGTTCCAGCGGATGGTGGGGATAATCCACCCCGTTGCGGTCTGCGAGGCGAACAGATCGCCAAAGCTTGCCGCCTGTGAACCGACCGCTCCGGTGAGAGCAAAACTGGGATATAACCCGGCGATTTGCACTCCCACCATGGCCGTAGCTTCGGCGAGTGCCCGCTCGGCCGCCCGGACATCCGGTCTGCGCCGGAGGACGTCTCCGGGCACACCGACGGGCACGGGATCGAGCTTTGCCGGCAGGGTCTGCGGTTCCTTCAGGCGGGAGAATACTTCTTCGGGATCTCCCCCCGTCAGTACGGCGATTCGATAGGTCGCTGCGGCTCCCTCGGCCAGCAATGTCGGTCTTTCGCCTTTTAGTCCGGCCAGCCCGGCCTTTTGCCCGACCCACTCGTCTTCGGCGGCGATTCCGGTTTCAAGACTCGTTTCGGCCAAATCGCGAAGGCCCTTGCGCGATTCGATCCGCTCCTCCAGTAGTTGGAGTTGTCGTTGGCTTCGGCGCAATTCGAAGTAGTTGCGGGCGAGTTCCGCGATTAGACTGATCCGGGCGTCCTCCAGCCCGGCCTCGGCCCGTCCGACCCGCGCTTCCGCCGCTTCCACCCGGCGCTGGTCGCCACCGAAAAAATCGAGTTCCCAAGCCGCGTCGAAAGTGACCGAGTAGAGTTCCTGGTCGCGCTGAACCAGTCCCCGGTCAAAGAAGCCGTCCAGTACAGGAAGTTCTTCGCTCAAGTAGGCCCGCGTGTAGCTTCCACCAGCACCGATAGTCGGAAGAGGGCGCGCCTCGGCCGTTCCGACCAGGGCGCGCGCCCGCCGGAGCCGGAACTCCGCCGCCTCCAGCGAGTAGTTATTCGCCAACCCTTCCCGGATCAATCGCTCCAGCTGCGGGTCTTCCACTTGTTTCCACCACCCGGCGGCAGCGAATTCCCGATCGGTGGCCACCTCCAAATCAACCCGTTTCGTGCTCGACCATGCGTCGGGAACCCCGCCCTCGGGACCCTCATAATCCGGACCGACCGTACACCCCGGAAGGAATAGCCCGAGCAGGCCAATCAAGATCGTGCCAGCCATACGGTCGAAACCGATGGAACGGTGCGCGACGAGCTTATGGGTTGATTTGGAATGGAATACATCCACGAAAAAATACCGTAAACCAATCCCGATGACAGGCAAACATCAGACCTCACTAAATTCACACCCAACATTTGGATGATGGCTCACTACTAAAAAATCCTGTAGATTAATCCCCCCAAGAAGGTTAAGATCCTTTGTTTCCTCAGTTTTTTCCTCGGCATCGCCAACGGTTTGTCCGCTCAGGCGGACTTTCCCTGGCAGGAAAGCCACGCCCGCGTGCTAGCGACCGGCGAACTCGAATACACGCCGCAGCCCTTTGAGTTCGTCGCCGGCAATTCCGTCCGCTATATCGATTTTGAAACGGCGACGACGCCAACCCCGGCACTTAGGACGCTCCCTGGAAACGCCACCCATGGGATCCCGCATCCAGCGGTCAGGCCAAAGCCGCCGCCGACGGACTCCATACCTGGGGCATCGTCATGGGCAGCCCGTACCCAGCCGAGATCGAGGCGGTCAGCGGCAAGCTGGACGGCATCGCCTTCCGCGGCCCCTGGACTTACCAAGACCTCGAAGTCATCATCACCGGCAACCGAGGAGAATATCACCGTCTTCGTCCCCTGGGCACCTGCCCGCCCGTCAGCGAGGGCGATCGTCTCCTTCTCGTCTTCCATCGGGATCCCGCCGGGAAGGCAACCTACCGTTTCCGCCCCGCCGACGCCCGCCTTCTCGTCCTCCTCGCACCAATGCCTGAGACTGTGCCTGCGGGAGAAAGTGACTTCGCAGATGAGGAGGAAGAAATCGACGTGGAAACCATCTTAACCCCCACCGCACTGCGCTACTACGACCGGATCACCGATTGAGGTAGCCACCGTTCGATCCTCCCTCTCTTCGGCGTAAGGAGGGCGGCACCCAACCGCAACGCGGTTGCGTCGTATAGCCAAGGATTGGCCCCCAGGCCTACCCTGGGGATTCTCTCAAGGAGACTCTCCCCCAACAAGATACTAGGATGAGGCAGGCAGGCTCTGCGGGAGGCCGATTGTTTCGAGACGCTGCGAAACGCGGGTAAAAATGCTGGCTGGATCGAGGCCGAATGCTTTTCGCAGGTCCTTGTTTGAGTTGCCGTGTTCGACGAACTGGTCGGGCCAGCCGATCCGCTCAATGGGGGTGGGAATTCCTGCGTCGGCGAGGTCCTCCAGGACGGCCGTGCCAAATCCTCCGGTTCGCACGTGGTCCTCCATGGTGATGATCAACTTCGCGGAGGAGGCCTGTTCCCGCAGCAATTTTGTATCAATCGGCTTGGCAAAGCGGGCATTTACGACCCCCGCGCTGAGGCCGCTGACCTCGGCGATTCGGGAGGCGAGGGATTCTGCCTCCTGAACCATCGGGCCGAGTGCCCATATCTGCACATCGAGGCCGGGCCTGACGATCTTCGCTTTGCCGATTTCGAGGAGTTCCGGTGCCTCTTTGATGGGCACGCCGATACCGGAACCCCGGGGGTAGCGGATGAAGGCCGGTCCCTGATGATGGAGTCCTGTGGCCACCATGTCTTTCAGCTCGTCCTCATCGCACGGCTGCATGATCACCGTTCGCGGAATGCCGCGCAGATAGGCGATATCGAACAAGCCGTGGTGGGTGGCACCGTCATTGGGAGAGAGGCCGGCGCGATCCATGCAGAAAAGGACGGGGAGATTCTGCAGGCAAATATCGTGAATAACCGGATCGACCGCACGCTGGAGGAAGGTAGAGTAAATCGCGCATACTGGATGCATTCCGCTCGTGGCCAGCCCAGCGGCGAAGAGGACGGCGTGTTCCTCGGCGATCCCGACATCGTAGTATTGAGCAGGAAGGTGGTCGCGCAGCTTGTCCAGGCCGGTCCCGCTCGGCATCGCGGCAGTGATCCCAACGACGGAGCGATCCTTTTGGCAATGTTCGAGGATCGCGGTCCCAGCCACATCCTGATATTTGGGAGGGCTGTTCGGGGAACCGGGCTTGGAGGAGCCGGTCTCGGGGTCGAAAGGCGAGGTCCCGTGAAATCGCTCCGGGTGGGCAAGGGCTACCTCGCTGCCTTTGCCTTTTTTCGTAATCACGTGGAGGACCAGGGGTTCCGGTGCGTTGCGGGCGAATTTCAAATACTGCTCCAGCTCGCCAATATTATGCCCATCAATCGGGCCGATGTAGCGAATACCAAAGTTCTCAAAGATAGAGGAGGAAGTGAAAAAGTCCTTGGTCTCCCGCTTCCACTTCGATCCGAGGCGAATGAGGGCGTCCCCGCCCGGGACGCGTTTCAGGAACGACTCGAACTCATCGTTGATCCGGTTGTAGAACGGCGTCGTGATCAGCTCGTTGAAGTAGCGGGAGAGGGCGCCAACGTTTCGGTCAATCGACCACTCGTTGTCGTTCAGGATGACGATCAGCCGCTTGGTCGAATCGGTGATGTTGTTCAGTGCTTCGAGGGTAATCCCGCAGGTGAAGGCGGCATCGCCGCAGATTGCGACTACGTTTTCATCGCTACCGCGCTGATCCCGGGCTGCCGCCATGCCCAGAGCAGCCGAAAGGGCAGTACCCGCGTGTCCTGCGCCGTAGCAGTCGTACTCACTCTCCTCGCGGTTTAAAAACCCGCTGTATCCCCCTTTTTGGCGGATGAGGTCGAATTTCTCGCCGTTGCGACCGGTCAGGAGTTTATGGACATAGCCCTGATGCGATACGTCGAAGACGAAGCGGTCTTTGGGAGAATCGAAGACCCGGTGCAGGGCGATCGTCAGCTCGACGACACCCAGGTTTGGGCCAATGTGACCGCCATTTGCGGAGGTGACGGCAATAATTCGCTGCCGAATCTCCGTAGCCAGCTGCTCGAGCTGTTCCTTCCCGAGGGTCTTGAGGTCGTCCGGCTTGCGGATCGAGCGAAGGATCGATTGCGCACTCACTTCGGATTACTTTCGTCGATAGAGTCCCCCTCGTCAAACGGTTCCAGGGACATTTCCTCATCCTCACGAACTTTTTCGATTCGCAGAGCTGCCTCATTCAGGCGTTTGTGGCAGACCTTCAGCAGTTTCATCCCCCGCTCGTAGTCTTCAACCAGTTCGTCGAGGGCGGGTTCGTCGTCCTCCAGCCGGGAGACGATCTCGAGAAGCTGGCCGTAGGCCTGCTCGTACGAAAGGTTTTCCAGTTCACTTTTGCTCATTATGCCCGGAATCGTACGGAATGGGTGCGGTAATCACAAGCCGACACCCATCTTTCTTGCAAATTTTCGCCTGATCGCCTCCATTAGTTCGAATGACCGCACCGATTTTAGCAGCCGTTATCCTCATCACACTCAAGTGTTGCTTCGAATATTTTCTCGAGAAGCTGAATTCCTCGCACGTGGAGGAGAAGAGACACCGGATTCCGTCGGTTTTCCAAAAAGTTTTTGACCGGGAAACTTTCGACAAGGCGAACGACTACACCTTGGCCAAATCGGCCCTGAGCCGGAAAGAGACCGTCTATGACGCTGTGGTACTGGCTGCGATCCTGATTTTCGGGGTCATCCCTTTGTTGTATAATGGCCTGTCGGGTTGGTTCGGGTTCGGCCTGTGGGGGCAGTCGGCGACTCTCGTCATCGTTCTCTTCGCCCTTTCCCTTCTGGGGCTGCCCTTCGAGTGGTATTCCCAGTTTCGCCTCGAAGAGGCCTTCGGGTTTAACAAGACGACGATCGGACTTTGGTGGACGGACAAGGCCAAGGGGCTTGCCCTTACCCTGGTGATCGGGGTGCCACTCACGGCCCTGATCCTCTGGATCGCCCTGCGATTCCCCTCGTCCTGGTGGCTGATCGGTTTCGCCGTGGTTTTCGGCTTTCAGCTCTTAATGCTCGTGTTATATCCGATCTTGATCGTCCCGCTCTTCAACAAACTGAAGCCACTCGATGACGGCGATTTGAAGGATCGGCTGATGGCACTCGCCGACCGAACCGGGTTCAAGGCGAAAACGATCCAGGTCATCGACGGGAGCAAGAGGTCCTCTCACTCCAATGCCTATTTTACGGGGTTTGGACGCTTCCGGCGGATCGTGCTCTTTGACACTTTGATCGAGCAGTTGAGTCCCACCGAGATTGAGGCGGTGCTCGCGCACGAGATCGGGCACTACCGGAAAGGGCATATCCCCCGGATGATCGCCGTCTCGGCAGTCAGCCTCGCTCTAGGATTTTGGATACTGCAATGGCTTTCGCAGCAGGATTGGTTTGTGGGCGGTTTTGGATTCACCCTCAGCCCGGAGATTCATGGGGAACTGGTCCGGTTAGTGCCGGCGTTTGTCCTCTTTGCAGTCCTTGGGGGGCTGGTCACTTTCTGGATTTCGCCGCTCTTCAATAAAATGTCTCGCAAACATGAATACGAGGCAGATCGCTTCGCCCGCGATGCGATGGGGTCCTCCCGTCCGCTGATTGCGGCGCTCCGGGCCATGTACAAGAAGAATCTCGGGAATCTCATCCCGCATCCGAGTTACAGCCGGTTTTACTACTCCCATCCCACGCTGAGGGAGCGTGAGAAGAGCCTGCGGGATGGGGAATCCAAAGACGATGATACTGGTTCTCCGGACGAACCCGCAGGGGAGGGAGGTGCCTGATGCGAGTGCGGATGTTTTTTCTCCTGCTGCTTCTCAGCCCGTTCGCCAACGGGGCCGAGGTCCGGGTGGCCACCCTGAATCTCGAAAACTATCTGGTCCAGGATCGTTGGGTAGAGGGCCGCTGGCGTCCGGATCACCCAAAGCCGGAATCGGAAAAGGACGCGATACGGAGGGCCATCTCTGAGATCAATCCCGATATCCTTGCCCTCCAGGAGATGGGGCCGGCCCCGTTTCTGCTCGAGTTCAAGAGGGATCTGAGCGACGACGGGTTGGACTACCCCCACGCGATCCTGCTGGAGGCGGATGATCCGAACCGCCACTTGGCGGTCCTTTCCCGGATCAAACCGGTGGAGGTCATTCGGCATACCGATCCCGACTTCCCCTACGAGGGGGAGAGGTTACGCATAAAGCGAGGCCTGCTGGAGGTAGTGTTTCCCGCTGGCGACAGGGAGGAGCAAACCTGGAGCTTGTTCGTCGTACACCTGAAAAGCCGTTGGTCCGATGTGGATTCCGATCCTAAGTCGAGCGAGAGGCGCACAAAGGAGGCGCAGGCCGCCCGGAACCGACTTCTGGAGCGCTATCCCGAGGGGGAGGGACTCTACCTGATCGCGGGAGATTTTAATGACCATCGTTCCAGTGCCCCGCTTCGCCGGTTTCTTCAGCGAGGTGCGGTGGAGATCTCTCGCATGGTCGAGTCCTATGACTCCCGCAGAGAGAAATGGACCTATCACTACGAGAAGTTCGATGTCTATGAGCGGGTGGATTTCTTTCTCGCTTCCCGCCAGCTCTTTCCGCTCATCAAGGATGGAGCTGGCACGATCTTCGACCATCTCTATGTGCGGCAGGGGTCCGACCACCGACCGTTGTACATTGATCTCGATTTCTAAAACCTGGAATTCCGATTTGTTCGCCCCGATGTTGCTGGAAACAGTCGAAAAATTCGGAGCGGACCAAGTGCAATACCAATGCAGTAGTCTTGCATGGTGCGGGCGGAGGGAGTCGAACCCTCGTCTCAACCTTGGGAAGGTCACATAATAGCCGTTATACGACGCCCGCTCTCCAGAGGAGAAGGAATGCCGAGTGGACAACCTGACAGCCCTGGCGTCAAGAGGATTTTGGGGAAGATGATTGGAGGACACCCATTTTTTAGTAGGTCAAAAGTGTTAATCCGGGTATGCGTGTGAAGTCGCTATTGTTTCTCGTCACGAGGGGTGTCTTGCGTGCCAAGGCATGGCAGCCAATCCACAGGTCGTTTGCTCCGATCAAATTTCCGGATGCCTTCAAAAACCGGAACTTCTCGCGATAGACGGAGCCAACCGAGGGTTCGAGGGGAAGGAAATCGAGTCGATCCCGGGCAAAGTCGACGAACGGATGTGTCTCATCCTCGAAGCCGGCCAGAAACTCGCCCCAGGCAATAGGGGAAATTTGCAAGCGCTCCGCAGCGTGTTCGTGAAGAAAATCGGCTACGGCTCCCGGGACCCCGCGTTTAGCCTCGCGCTGATAGTCAATCAGGAAGCAAGCGTCGATCATCATCATGACCACTTGTCTCCCGGGGGTTGGTCTGCCCTCTGGTTTGCCTCAAGAGAATCGAGAACAGAGTCCGAAACCTCGGGTGCCGCCTCCATGTTCTCCAGCCAGGACCTCGCTGTGGAAGAACCATCGTCCCACTTGCCCCGGTGAATGACTTGGGAAAAAGATTCGCGGGGATGGCGGCGGGCTCGCCGCAGACGCAGGTACGCTTCCTCGGATATCGAAATGTTTTTTGAACCCATACTTGTATGGGTATGGGTGAAGACGGTTTTGTCAAGAGGGACTTTGGAGAGGAGAGTATTAAGGGACATGGGAGGATTTATCAGGAGAAAGAAAACAAAAGGACACCCAGAAAACCCCCATCAAACACCGGCGAAATTCCGAGAACCTACACCGCAGGTTCGGTCAAGTATTCATCGGAAGATCTGTGGGTGTCCTTCATTTTCACTGAAAAACCTTACGCCTGCCGTTCCGGCGAGGGGGCTGCGGCCGCCTCAAAATTTTCGCCGAACTCGAAAATAGGCTCGGGCATTCCCTCGGTGCGGTGGGGTGCGACCTTCCAGAAATGGGAGACGGAGGCGGTCCAATTTTCCAGAATGGAGCGGGCCTGGGGACTCCCGGTGAGCGAAGCGTGGAGGCCGATGAGTTTCTTGAGGGCCTCGAGTTCGCGGTTGTCGTCGAGACGGGCCGGGGAGACCATGTCCGGGTTGTAGCGACCTTCAAACTTTTGATCCGGATCGTAAACGAAGGCAAGTCCTCCGCTCATGCCGGCACCAAAGTTGGTGCCAGTGTCGCCGAGAACCACGACGGTTCCTCCGGTCATGTATTCACAGCCGTGGTCGCCAACTCCCTCGACGACGGTGGTCCCGCCGCTGTTGCGGACGGCGAATCGTTCACCGGCCAATCCGGCTGCGAAGAGAAATCCTCCGGTGGCACCGTAGAGACAGGTGTTGCCGATAATGATATTGTCTTTCCAGGTGAAGGTTTCTCCGTCACGCGGGCGGATGACGATTTCCCCTCCGTTCATTCCCTTGCCCACGTAGTCATTGGCCTCCCCCTCCAGCGTGAGGCGAATGCCCTGCACGAGAAACGTGCCGAAGCTCTGTCCGGCACTCCCGGTGAAGCGCAGATCCATAGTGCCCGGGGGCATACCCGTGTTGCCGTGCATGTAGGCGATTTCGCCGGAAAGGCGCGTGCAGATATTGCGATGAACGTTCGTCACTTTGTAGGAGCGGGAGAATTTCGGCGTGAGGTGGGTGACCGTTTCAATCGCTTCCTGGAGGATCTGGTCGTCGATGGAGCCCTCGTTGCCGATCCGGTCGTTTCGCTCGCGGGTGTGAATGCGCGAAATGATCCCCCTCGGGTCCGGATTGTGGAGGATGCCGGAGAAGTTGATTGTCGCCGTCTTCGGGTTTTTCGGATCCTGCACCTGTTCGAGAAGGTCCGTGCGGCCTACGAGTTTATCGATCGTGGCGATTCCGAGATTGGCCATGATCCGGCGCACATCTTCGGCGACGGCGTTGAAGTAGTTGACCAGATTCTCGGGCTTGCCCTTGAATTTCTTGCGCAAATCCTCGCGCTGGGTCGCCACGCCGACCGGGCAGGTATTTTTGTGGCAGACGCGGAACATCGCGCAGCCAGCGGCGATCAGGGCACCAGTTCCAAAGTTGTATTCTTCGGCCCCGAGGATGGCGGCGATCACGATGTCGCGGCCTGTCTTCATGCCACCGTCTGTGCGGAGAACCACACGGTTGCGCAGGTCGTTCATCATCAGGACCTGATGGGCCTCGGCCAGCCCGATCTCCCAAGCCGATCCCGCATGCTTGATGGAGGAGACCGGAGATGCTCCGGTGCCCCCGTCGTGTCCAGAGATCAGGATCACGTCGGCATAGGCCTTGGCAACCCCGGCGGCAATGGTGCCAATCCCTGAGGAGGAGACGAGCTTTACGCAAACCTTCGCCCGCGGGTTGACCTGCTTGAGGTCGAAAATCAGCTGGGCCAGGTCCTCAATCGAGTAAATGTCGTGGTGAGGGGGAGGGGAGATCAGGGTCACCCCCGGTACGCTGAAGCGCAGCTTTGCGATCAGATCGGTCACCTTATGCCCCGGCAGCTGACCACCCTCGCCCGGTTTTGCGCCCTGGGCGATCTTGATCTCAATTTCGCGGGCGTTTGCCAGGTAGGCCGCAGTTACCCCAAACCGGCCGGAAGCGACCTGTTTGATAGCACTGTTGGCACTCGTCCCATCCGGGCGGATACGGAATCGCGCGGGATCCTCGCCCCCTTCGCCGGAGTTGGACTTCCCGCCAATGCTGTTCATGGCGATCGCGAGCACCTCGTGGGTCTCGGGGGAGATCGCTCCCAGAGACATACCGGCAGTAGTGAAGCGACGGCGAATGTCCTCAATGGATTCAACGTTTTCCAGCGAGATCGGTTTCGCGATGTAGCGAAATTTGAGGAGGTCGCGGATCGACGATGCCGGGTGGTTTTCGCTGGCTTCTTTGAAGGGTAGGAACCGATCGAATTTTTTCGTTTCGCTCCGAAAGATTTTGTTCATCCCGCCGACGACCTTTGAGTTCCACCCGTGGAATTCGGCGGCGCCGCGTTTTACGACGCTGTAATAGCCCTCATCCCAGAGCTGCGGGGCTTCTTCGCCAAAGGCTTTTCGGTGGCGCTCGAGCGTCTCGTCACAAATCTGTGGATACCCGAGTCCGCCGATGGGGCAGGCGCACCCGCGGAAACAGTCGCGGACGACCGGGTAGCTGATGCCGAGTGCTTCGAACATCTGCGCACCGTTGTAGCTGAATAGGGTGCTGATGCCCATTTTGGACATGACCTTGAGAATGCCCTTGTCGATCGCCTGGCGATAATTCGCCAAGGTGTGCGCCGGGTCGATTGGGTGTTCGGAGTACGATGCGCTCAGCCGGGCAAGCAAATCCTGGGCAAACCAGGGGTGGACGGCGTTTGCCCCGAAACCGAGCAGGCAGGTGATTTGATGCACGTCGCGGGCGTCGGCGGTCTCGGTTATGAGGTCGCAACGCAGGCGGAGTCCGGCGCGGATCAAACCTTGGTGAACGGCACCCGTAGCCAGCAAGCTGGGGATCGGGGCGCGCCGAGCGGAGGTCTTGCGGTCCGAGAGGATGATGAGTTTCTGCCCGGACTCGACTGCGGCCGTCGCTTCGTCGACCAGACGCTTGACCTCGTCGCCAAACCGCTCCGCGTCGAGGTTTGCCGGGAAGGTCGCATCAATCACGGTGTTTTTTCCCTTGAAGATCTTGCTTCGGCGTAGGGCCGGCAACTCGTTCCCGAGGAGAAGGGGGGATTCGAGGGTGATGAAGGGATGCTCGGCGGTGAGTGGTTCGAAGAGACCGAGCTTTCCTCCGAGGTTGACCTTTACCGACATGACCGAACGCTCGCGGAGGGAGTCGATCGCCGGATTTGTGACCTGGGCGAAGAGTTGGCGAAAGTAGGAGTAGAGCAGCCGGCTCCGCTGGGAGAGGACGGCCAGTGGGGTGTCATCGCCCATCGAACCCACCGCTTCCTGACCCGTTTCCATGAGGGGCTTGAGTACAACTTCCTCTTCGTCGTTGCTATAGCCAAAGCAGACGCGAAGGGGGACGATTTGCGAGTCCTCGATCCGGGTCGGCGCGGCATTGCCCGATTTCTCGAGAAGATCGGAAAGAGGAGTCAACGAACGCTGGCACCAGCTTACGTAATCTTCGCCTTCGGCCAGAAATTCCTTGATGTCAGCATCGCGGAGTACTCTTTGCTTCTCGATGTCGACGCCGATCATTCGGCCTGGTCCGAGTCGCCCGGCCTCGACCACGGGGGAACCCCAATCGCGGATCAATCCGGCTTCGGAACCCAGAACGATGTTTCCGTCTTCGTAAATTTTGTAGCGGCAGGGCCGCAGACCATTGCGATCAAGGGTGCCCCCGATGAACCGCCCGTCGGTGAAGGCAACGGCCGCCGGACCATCCCAGGGCTCCATCATCGTAGAGTGGCAGCGGTAAAAGGCACGGACGTTTTCCGGCAGGTGGGGATTGTTCTCCCATGCCGAGGGGATCATCATGCTCATCCCGTGGAAACAGGAGCGACCACCTACGCTCAGCAGCTGGAGGGTGTTGTCGAGGCTGGTGGAGTCCGACATGTCCTGCTGGATCATGGGACTGAGGTCCTTGTAGCGGTCTCCCCATATCCCGTGGTTTTTCGAGAATTCCCGGGCACGCATGAGGTTGCGATTGCCCTTGATGGTGTTGATCTCCCCGTTGTGGGCGAGCATCCGGTAGGGCTGCGCTTTTGTCCAGTCGGGCAGGGTGTTGGTCGCGAATCGCTGGTGAAAGATCGTGAACGCCGTGAGGTAGAGGTCGGACCGCAGGTCGGTATAGAACTGGCCGACTTGTGGAGCGTTCAACAGGCCCTTGTAGGTGATCGTCCGGTGAGAGAAGCTGACGATGTAGAAATCGGGGATGTTTTTCTCGCCAGCCACCCGCATGGCGGATCGCATGGCCAGGAAGAGCGCTCGCTCGTAGGTGTCGGCGTCCATCTCCCGCCCCCTGCCCACCAGAGCCTGCACAATGCCCGGGCGGGTCATCTCGGCTTTTTTTCCGAGACACGCCGGTTCTACCGGTACGTCGCGCCAGGCCAGGAAGTTGAGTTTCTCGCTCCGAACCGCCTCTTCGATGATCTTCTTCGCATGGTTGCGGGCGTGTTCGTCGTTGCGGGGCAAAAAGACCATTCCAATCCCGAGATCAGACCGCTTGTGGAGATTTTTGCCCTTTTCGGCCAGAAAGTTCTCGAACAGCTCGTGCGGGATCTGAGTCAGCACCCCGGCTCCGTCCCCCGTGACCGCATCCGCGTCAATCGCCCCGCGGTGAGCCAGATTCCGCAAGCCCTGCAGGGCACGCTCCAGGTTTTCATGGGAGCGTTGTCCCCGGATGTTCGCAATGAAGCCGACACCACAGGCGTCGTGTTCCTGATCCGGGTTGTAGAGCGGAGATGGGTGGTCAAAAGTCATGCCTTATCTGACAAGTACGCAGCAGCTTTTCCTAAAAAAATCGAACCGTTTGGGGATCTTCCCGGCGATGAGAGGAGCAGGACTGGTTCGTCGGATAATCCGTCTCAGCCCCATTCTTCTCGATGAGCTGGTTGGCGACCAGGTAGTTTTCGACCTCCTCGCCGCTCACGTCCGCAAGCATCACCCCATCCACCTCCACGCAGGGCGAGAGGTGCTGACCCGATCGTTGCACCATTTCCTCGTACATGGCACGGTCTCCCATGATGTCTATGTCCTCATAGTCGAGGTCGTATTTCTTCAGCACGGCGCGTACGCCACGGCTCCAACCGCAGGTGGGCTTTAGGTAGGCTTTAATTTTCATAATAGTATCTTCGTCTGTGTCTAATAGTGGTGAACCTTCCTTAAGAAGTGAGAAACGAGGCCGGGTGCAAGCATGGGAACGGATCGATTTCGAACTTTTTCCGGGACTCCGAAAAAAATGCGGGTGTTTCGGGGTAGTGTTTGCTTGCGTTGTGCCGTCCTGCTGGGTTTAGGTTTCGGGTTTTCGCTTATGGGTTTATCCAATTTCACCTCTGGAGCCGTATGAACAAGGTCGTCGTCACGGGCCTGGGCTTCATTACGAGCATCGGCAACAGCCGCTGTGAAGTTCAGCGCAGCCTGGAAAGTCTCCGCTCGGGCATTGAGGCGTACCCGGGGTTTGATGATCCGAAGATTCCCGTCCATGTGCTGGGCACGATCAAGGACTTTGAGACGTCCTCCCCTGATCAAGAGGACTGGACGTATCCGGCGCAATACCGGATCAACCGTTCTTTTTTGAGAAGCCTTTCCCCGCACGTCCTCTACGGATATTGCGCGATGAAGGATGCGATCGCGGATGCCGGACTCGAGCCGGAGGAAATATCAAACACGGATACCGGGATGTTCACCGCATCCGCAGGATCCACCTCGTCGCTGGTCTACCACGTCAATCACCTTCGCCAGTTCGGGGCCGAGCGATCCCAGCCCAAGGCGATCGTCGCCTCGATTGCCGGTACACTGAATTTTAATCTCGCCAGCCACTTCCATATTCGTGGTGCTACCTGTGGCTACGTTTCCGCGTGCGCTTCCTCCGGGCACGCCCTCGCCGCCGCTTTCGAGGAGATTTCCTCCGGTCGCCAGAAACGAATGGTGGTTGTCGGAGCCGAGGATGGCAATACCGAGTGTATCCTCCCGTTTGCCGCCATGCGGGCACTCTCGGTCAACCCGGATCCGGCCACCGCTTCCCGCCCCTTCGATCGCGATCACGACGGATTTGTAGGCACTGGCGGGGGGGTTGCCATTATTCTCGAATCAGAAGATGCTGCTCGGGCGCGGGACGCAGCGATTTATGCCCGGATGACTGGCTACGGTCAAGCCTCGGACGGATTCAGTGCGGTGCTCCCCCAGCCGGATGGAGACGGCTTGTCCCGGGCGATTGAGATGGCTTTGGTTCGGGCTGGCATTGAGGCTTCTGATGTCGATTATGTCAATGCCCACGCGCCCTCGACCCCGATGGGAGATATCGCCGAGATCAAGGCATTGCAGCGGGTCTTTAGTGAACGGGGACTCTCTCCCATGATCAGCAGCACGAAGGCTCTCACCGGCCACGCGCTTTCTATGGCCAGTGCCTTGGAGGCGGCAATTTCCGTTCTTTGCTTAAGGGAGGGTTTCGTTCCGGGATCGGCGAATTTTGTCAATCCCGAGAAAGGGGCGGAGAATTTGAATATCATCCGAAATTCGGAAAAGTGCCCGATCGCACGATTGATCACCAACAGTAGCGGCTTTGGTGGTGCGAATGTCAGCCTGGTCTTCGAGCGGGCGTAAGAGTGCGGACAATGGCCCGCTTTTCGGATCGATTTCCCACGGCCTTTGTCACCGGGGGCAGTTCGGGCCTGGGGCGCGTACTCGTCGAAGGGTTGCTCGCCGAGGGGGTCGAGGTCTGGGCCGGAAGCCGGAGTACAGAGCGAATCAAGGCGACAGGATTGGCCGTTCATCCGGTCGCTCTCGACCTGGCCAATGGGAGGGCCGTCGAATCCTTTCTGCAGGATCCTCCGTGGGAACGTCGCCCGGTATTGTTGGTCAATAACGCCGGATTCGGGCAGTTCGGACCCTTGGCCTCTGTGCCACCGGAGGATCTGGCCGCGCAAGTAACCGCGATGCTGGAGAGTGCGATGAAGCTTTCGCAGATGTTTTTGGAAGATTCCCGTGCGGGAACCCAGGCTAGCGCTGTGGTCAATATCTCCTCGCTGGCGGTCGAGTTCCCCCTCCCGTATCTCCACGGTTACAATGCGGTGAAAGCAGGATTGTCCGGGTTTTCGCGGTCGCTGGCGCTCGAGTTCCCGGGAGGTCAGGGCAAGCCATTTGTCATCGATCTTCGCCCGGGAGACTATCGCACGGGCTTTAACGAGGCAGTGCGGAACGGTGGGAATGGCGCGAATTCCGCGAATTTGCAGACGGTCTGGGATGCGTTGGAACACCACTTGCAAAATGGGGCCGATCCGGGAGGAATTTGGCCCCCGGTCCGGAGTGCTCTTCGAAAGCAACGATCCCGGACCCTGCGGGTGGGAACCTTTTTCCAAGCAAAATTTGCCCCGATGATGGCCCGCTTTTTTCCCGGGGATTGGGTCGCGTGGGTGCAGAAACGATACTACAGAATGAACCGCTCGGGTGGCAATCGGTAGGCTTCAGTGGAGGCGGATTGTGAGGATTTTAGCGATTCAGGATTACCTTCGCACCGGTGGCACCGAATCCCAGTTTCTTGATCTGACGGCGCGATGGGCGGCCTGCGGGCACGATGTCAGCCGATTACTCTTCCGCCGGGGCGGTGATCTGCTGCCAATCGCATTGCGGACTGGGCCCCCCCCCCGCTTTTTGCAACCGGTCAACAGCCCGTGGAACTGGTGGGCACCGGGCTTGAAAAAGCTCTTGCGACAAGAACGTCCTGACCGCGTTATCTGTTTCGGCAGGAATGCCCACTGGTCCCTGTCGCGCTGTATACGGGATCGCCGGATTCCCGGGTTGGTCGCCACGCTGCGCACGGGTCGCAATCTCCCTGCCGGATATCGGCGGATTCTCGGTGCCGCCGATGCGGTCGTCGCCAATAGCCAGTTCGCCGCTCGCATGGCTGAGCGTCAGGGTGCCGATTCGCGTCGGATTCGAGTGGTCGAGAACGGATGCCGGCTCGCCAATTCGGTCCTGCCGGAACGAACGGCGGCCCGGGCCGAACTCGGCGTCGAAGATGGAGTAACAATCCTCCTTTGCCTCAGTTCGTTTGTCCCCGGAAAAGCTCAGGAACGCTTGCTGGAAATCTGGGCACAGTTGGACGCCGAATCCCGCTCCCGCATTCGCTTGTGGTTTGTCGGGGGAGGACCCCGAAAGGCTCGCTTGGAGGCAGAGGCAAAGAGACTGCCCCATTGCGACCAAATCCAATTCTGGGGCAATCGAAACGATCCTCAGACCTTTCTCGCCGCCGCAGATGCCATGGTATCCGTCTCGCGCGAAGAGTCCTCGCCGAATGCCCTCGTCGAGGGGTTATGGACCGGCCTGCCCCTTGCGGCCTATGAATGCGCAGGGGTCGCAGAGCTGATCGTAGAGTCTGCCGGCGGCCTCCTGGTTCCCAACTCCCAAACAGGCCAGAAACAGATGGCTGACTGGATTCGCACCCTGCCCAGCCAAGGGGACTTCCGCCGAATCTCCGCCGCAAAATACCAAAATGAGGCCCGAATCCGATTCAACCCACAAGACAGGGCAGATGAATATCTGAGCATTTTTAAGAGCCTCAACCCGTTCTCACCCAGGAATCCATAACCCCCGATAGCGAAAACCGGAGCTTTCCGGCTAATCCAACGGTGCTTACTGAAAGCCTGCAGTGGCGCAGGGATGGTAAAAGGTACGATTCCATGCAATCGCTCGTTGATCACTTCACTTTGTTGGAAAGTTCCCGGATTCCGGGAAGAAACATAGTAAATAATAGAACTGGGCTAAAAATTTTGCCTCTTCAGAAAAATTCGTGGGTGGATTCCGGTTCGGGAAGATCTC
>CAZWFJ010000091.1:0-16753 GCA_964633135.1 uncultured Puniceicoccaceae bacterium
GAATCGTCCCGGTGTGGGAGTCCAACTCCCGGAAAAGAAGCGCCCCACCTCCATCGCTGCTTAAATAACCGCCGTCGAAAGATGCGACGACTTTGCGTCCATTGTGATCTTGAAATTCGAAGGTATTTTGCTTACACACTGTATTTGCCTGTTTCGGTTAATTGTTTTTGTAATGATTTGTTAACCAATTACTTAACAATTAATCCGATTCAGGCAACTCTTTTCTGTGAGTTTTGCGGGCTAGGTAAGTTTTGAGAAGAAACATGGGGGGGTCCCTTCAGGGGCACCCCTTTTGATTTCGGGACTCTTGACCGTCGAAGCCGCGAAGCAATTGGCGAAGTCGGTTCAGTCCGCCCCATCAGCCTGGCCGGGCAGAATGGTTTCCTCACGGTTCGGCCATCATCAGTGACTCCGCCTTCTGCACATACCGGGTCAGTCGGGACTTTTCCTTCTTGAGCGCCCGGAAGTCGCATTCGAATTGACTTCCGAAATGCGGTATTGCAGTATTGCAGCATGGCAATTGCAGTTCCAATCAGTAAGCGGGGTACGTTCACGATTCCACCAAAAATACGAAAACGGCTGGGTGTGGACCAACTGGAGAATCCGATGTTATTGATCGAAGAGCGCGACGGTAAGCTCTACCTGGAACCGGCGGTGGCGGTGCCTGTGCGCGATATACCAAAAGCCACTCTGCGGGGTTGGATTCAGCAGGATGAAGCGGAGATGGCAGCCTTCAGAAAGACTCGTCAGCGGCGTTCGTGAAGCTGTTCCTCGATACAAGCGTATTGCTTTCCGCGTGTGGTTCAGCCAAGGGGGCAAGCCGCTTCATCGTTGAAGAAGCCCGGGGCCAAAGATGGGAGTTGGTCAGTGCCGATTACTGTCGCGAAGAAACTCTCCGTAATCTCGGTAAACTGGGCAAATCCGCGGAAGCCTATTTTCGCGCAACATTGGATCGGCGGATCGATTGGCATCTCAACGCTTTGACCACCGATGATATTGTCGTATTCGACAAAGCCAAAGATCGACCGGTCTTAATCAGTGCGCTTTCGGTGAAACCTTCGGTGCTGCTGACCTTGGACCGGACAGACTTCCATGATCGTCTGGGCCGACAATTTTATGGCATCCAGATCCGGACTCCCGGGGAGTGGCTGATGGAGCAACGCGCGCAAGGAGTTCTGTAAAGAAAGATTCCGAATCTCACGCCAAGACCCGAAGACCCGGAGTACAAGGGCGGTTGCCTGCCACGGCGAAGCTCTGCGAAGACGGACCCAACCGCCATAGCCCCGTAGCGCGATGCTTCAGCTAGCGTTCTTAATCAGAGACGGGCACTCCGTTTTCTTCGCACCAGGCGAGTAGGGCCTCCTTGGTGGCCTCGTCTTCGAAGTGATGCCATTTGTCCAAAAGATCATTGTCTTCCAAAAAATTCTTCCAGCGACGATAGGCCCCGCGTCTCGAAAACATCTCCCGGATCTTTGGCTCGAGCCCGGGGATCTCTCTCCGGACAAACCGCCAGACCAATGCGGTTCCCAGATTCAATTCGTATTGGTCCGGAAGCGGCAGATAGTCGTCATCGGATTCGATGTCCTCGACCGGACAGGACTCACCGCTCACCATTTCGTTATCGTACACAATGCTCCCGTCCAATTTCGAAACATAGCTCCGGCATTCCTCCGACATGTCGGAAAAGGCATAGGCCATCTCGAGATCGTCCAGCTTGCTGAGTTTCGGTTCCTCGCTCATGACAATTCTCCTTTTGGAAAAATTCTCCCTTGATTTCAAATCCGTTTCTTCCTCGAGTGAAGCGTTTACTTCGTCCAGTTACGGGATTCGGGGCGGACATCGTAAGGCAGAATCCACACATCACCGAGTTATCGGTAGGCGGCGGATGCATCGAAAGCATGAAACATTGGTCTGACCCCATCGGCTTTCCCCTCACTTGGAAAACGGACATTCCTGTCCGTTGTTCCCCTGCACGGGGATTGCGGGTGTACCGGAATAAGAGAACCAGCAAAGCTGGGAAACGCTCATTTTCGCTCATGTGCGCTAATTTTCGGGGATCCTTTTGTGCGACTCACCGGGGAAGCTCGCCTGCGTAGGGAATGGCGATATTTTCGTGAGGCTCGGCCTTAAGAGTAGGCCAGCTGTCAAGAATCAAGACCTGACGTCTTTTGGGTTTTCCCTGACGCGGCGTCATAGGTTGCCGAAATGCAGATGCCGTTCCACGGGTCCATCCTGGTCTTCGCGCCTTCGGCCCAGCCGATGATGTGGCTGGCGCGGTTCAGGGCGGGAAGATCGACTCTCGTAAAAACAAATGAACCTGGACTCGTCGCCCCTGCCTCTCAGAGATTGACAAATTCATCCAATGCGTCTGTTTTGGATGAATGCTCTCCGTTTCATCGAATGAAGCGAAACAGTCTTTCGGTCGCATCCTGGATGCGGCTCAGCGCGAGCCTGTGGTGATTCGAAAGCACAGACGCTCGGCCGCCGTGGTTCTGTCGGTTGCTGAGTTTGACCGGTTGCGCGGCTTGAACGCGGACGAGTTTATCGAGTTTTGCGACTCTGTGGGGCACCGTGCTGCTGAACGTGGATTGACAGAGGAAGGTCTTGACGAGCTTCTGAACGATGGATGATGGCCGGGCGGGAAGATTCGTCGTTGATACGAACACTCTGATCAGTCGGCTCCTCATTCGCGAATCGATTCCCTCTTTGGCTGTGACAAAGGCGATCCGATTCGGAGATCTTTTGTTTTCCGGCTCCAGCTTGGCCGAACTCAATGACGTTATCTCCCGTCCGAAATTCGACCGATACTTAGAGCCGGGCGACCGAGAAGCCTTTTTTCGAATGCTTTCCCGTATCGCGGTTCGGATTGAGATCAGTCATCCGGTCCGAGTCTGTAGAGATCCGAAGGATGACAAGTTTCTCGAGGTTGCACTAAATGGTCGGGCCGACGCGATCATTTCTGGCGACTCTGATCTGCTCTCCCTGAATCCTTTCAGGAAAATTCCGATCCTTAGTCCCCGGCAATTCCTCGATGCGTTTGAGGGTGCTGTTTGACGGCTGTGCCGCAAGGTAGTTCGCATCGCAGTGATCGTGGAGCTCGGGGAAGGTTTTGCAGGCGAGCAGGGCGGGGTTTTGCGGATGTCGGCGATGATGGTTTCCGGATCGCCCCGTTGGAGAGGTCTAGCAGGAGGGGGCAGATCGCAGGCTAGGGCAAACCGACTACTTGCAATCCCTGGAAGAAGCTGGAAAAAGCATGAAACATTGGTCTGGTGCCCCATCGGCTTTCCCCTCACTTGGAAAACGGACATTCCTGTCCGTTGCTTCCCTGCCCGGGGATTGCGGGTGTCCCGGAATAAGAGAACCAGCAAAGCTGGGAACCGCTCATTTTCGCTCATGTGCGCTAATTTTTGGGAATCCGTTTTGTGCGACTCGCCGGGGACGCTCGGCTGCGTAGGCAATGGCGGTATTTTCTTGAGGCTCGGCCTTAAGAGTAGGCCATCTGTCAAGAATCAAGCCCATGTCATCTTTTGGTTTTCCCGGCTGCTTATTCTAAAGGTTGAATCTTACCAGGTGCTTCCATTGATTCAGCCTTGTGGAAGGCTTCTCGCAATTCGTCCTGATGGATGGTTGCCCATTCGATGACAAGACCACGGGCTCGGGGCGGGAGTTGGCCCTCGATCAATGCAAGGGTCTCGATGTCCACGACTGCCTTGTTGCCACCGTAGATCGCATGAAAGTGTGGAGGCGGATGATCTCCGAAATACATCTGGATCACGATCCCATAGAAGCGTGATAGCTCAGGCATGGGCAGGGAGGTGCTTTAGTGCCGGGAACACCTCTTCCGGTCGCTTGCCGGTCAACTGCATATAGATCGCGTCAGGGCACAGATCAATTCCGACCGGCCATTCCGGGTGTCCAGCCTCTGCCAATCGAACCTGATAGAACACGTTGGGGTCCCTCCAAGGGAAATTCAGGACACCCATAGAACTTGCGAAAATTTTTTGACGACGCCTGAGGAAGTGAGCAAATAAGCGCCATTACGAAGTGACCCTTGGCTCCTCTCAAAAATCAGGCAATAATGGCGGGTGTTCGTAATCGAAATCCACCGGATCCGCCAGAGCAATAGTTTCTCGCGAACGGCGTAACTCTTTTATTGCCAACGGTACGGTATCCAACTCCGGTTGTCGCCAGACAAGTTGGAAATTAAGCGGGTCATTGCCGCGTGGGTTCACGGAAGCACCGAGGGCTTCGGCGATCCGACGCAGATGCCCACGTGAATTGCTGTCCGCCTGGTGCAGACGGACATCCACACGATCGCCCGCTGTTGGATCATAGCTCACGAGACGTGACTCATTTGGTGTCTGGATCTATAACCGTCTGCGCCTCAATCCGCACGAACGGAACACTTCCCCCTGCGTATACCAAACGAATCTGTCGTCCACCTCGTTCGGCTGCGGCCAACTCGGTGCCGGGAACGAGGTCTGCATCCTGATATAGATCCCTTTGTCCCAAAGGCGTTCCGACGATGGGGTTGCTCGGGGATGGCGATGCCTTTCTTTGTGCAGGTTCCCAAGAGGCGGCGGGCCGGGCGTCCGACGGAATCGCCTCGGAATCGGAGGTCTGAGGAGGTCGGTCCGTTCCTTCGATGTAAAATAACCATGCTCCGACGAGGACGACCGAAATGACTATCACTGTGAAAAATAGGTATTTCTGGCTGGGCATATTGATCTGTGTTATGCGTTTGGGAGATCGGGACCACATAAAGCGACTGGCATCCGCATTCGGATGCCAGTCAACCATACATTCATTTCCGCTCGATACTGCGAAGGTCAAGGAGTAGTGCCATCACTTCACTGAGCTTGATAAATTGCCAGCACTTCAGTGGCGGTCAATCCTCGGTCATAAACCCGCACATCATCCATGTGGCCGTTGAATCGGTTGCCGCCGTTGGAATTGCGGGCACCGACATACAGCCCGGTACTGGTGCCGGATGTGCCAGTAATGGCTTGGCTACCCTCTTCCTCACCATTCACATACACCTTCACTGCGGTGCCATCGTAGGTGAAGACGAGGTGATACCATTGACCGACAGCCCAGGAGCGCTGATCCGAGGTTACCTGTGAATTGCCCACGATGTTATGCCAGATCCCGACCCGCCCGGAACTGCCGCCATCACGATTGAAGGTGATATGCGGACGTGCCCCGGAAATGCCATACATAAGATCCATACGCCCGGTGGAAGTGGTAATATCCACCGCAGGCCGCACCCACATGCTGTAGGCGAACTGCTCGGTCGGGCGCTCGAAACCGCTCACGGTCATGACCGAGCCGTTGGCGGTGAGGTTCAGACTGCCATCGGCTTGGATCGAGCCATCGTCGTCCAGGGTCGCTCCACCGCCGAGCGTGCCGCTGATGTTCGAGACACCGGAGACGTCGTTGGTGTTGCCTTCAAAAGTCCATCGCCCTGCCAAGTTGGTCAATACATCCGCACCAAACGGTCCCGCACCCAGATCGGGGCCTTCGAAATCATAGGAATGGGGAAGCTCCACAGGATAATCGATGATCAGAAGATCGCCACTGACCCGGTCGCCGAAGGAGTCTGTCAGCACGATGTAACGACTGCCATCGTTACGATGGTAAACGCCTTCTTCGACAATGCTCCGTAGCATACCGGGTGCCCACCATGTTTGGGTGAGCGCACCAAGGGCCGCCCCATCTGGATCGACGGCTTGCTCAATAGCTCCCGCACTATCGGTGACAGTGCCTTCCACGATAAGTCTGTAGGGCCATGAGAGATCGTCCGGCAAACTAAACTCCATATTGGGACCAAAGGCAAAGTCCAAGGTGCCGGGATTCAGGTCGCTGGCGGTGAGCAATTGGTGCAGACCAGCTTCATACCCGTGGATTTCATTGCCGGTTATTGGATCTCCGTCAGCGCGCACATCGATAAGAAGCGCATCCGTGGGATCAGAACTGGAGGAATTCCGCATGGTGACGGACTGGCTTCCGAGCGCATGGATATCTACATCCTCCAGCACTAGGTCTTTCATCTGCTGCAATGAATGAAAACCATGCCGCCATGATGCAGGCGATATTCCCCAGATCTCGAAGCGACGGAACGTATACTGGCCGGAATAGGACACTTCGACACCGGGACTGGCATGCCAGACAAGGAAATCCTCCAGAATATGCCGGCCGCCATGATTGGGAAAGGGATGGGTTTTAATGATGTCCAAGCCAAATCCGCCAATCGCTTCATTGCGGCGGAAATCCGTGATAATGACGTCCTCGGCGGTCATGGTTTCACTGCCTTTGGATAGCACATAGGGATTGTCCGCCAGGAGGGTGGCAGTCAACGGCTTTATGTTGTCCTCTCCCCGAGTAAAGAAAACGAAGTGGCCGGTATTTTGCGCCGCCGAGATATTATCTTCGATTTCAAGGTTACGCCCCTGAAACCAGAAGCCGTACCCACTGTGGGCTAAATCGTGATTCTTAACTCCGTTCTTGATGAAGCGCCCTGAACCGCCGGTGCTTCGAATCGCTACGTTTCCTTTGAATGTGCCCAATTCATTGCCGGTTTCCGTGACGAAATGCGAGCCGACGACATGAAAGGAAGCATTATCCTCGATTCGGACGTAGCTGTCGTGGTTGACGAAGCCCCAGCCCTGGCTGCCTTCGACTGCATTATAGCGGGCGATCGCGGGTGCGGCTGCGGCATCTGTAGCACCTGCGCGGTGGAAGTGGCAGGCGTAGTGCCCCCGAATATTCGTCGACGGGCCAGGGATGTAGTCTCCGTTGGCGTCCGTTTTCCGCTCGCCGTTGGCATCGAGCTCGAAATCATCGAAAGGAAAGGTTTTATCGGAACGTCCCAAGTGATAGAACCCAACACCTTCCACGACTACGTCGGGATTGTGCATGAACATGACGTGACCACGATTGCGAGAAGGGGTGGTCGAGCCGTCCTGGCTGCGGAGGACGATGTTACGGGTCAAGTTGGCCACATAGTGCCGCAGATGGGATGCGGGCGAGTCGTGATTGCGGTCAAGGGCATCAATAACCGTGTGATCGCTTTCTGAGCCAAGGGTGAGGGTCGTTCCGTTGATTGCGTTGATGGTTCGAACCTCTTCATAGAAGGTATAGACTTCTTCCCCATCAACGGTCTGTGACTTGGGGCCTTTTTTATGGGTGACTACGATTCGGTCGCCCACGCGCCAACCGGTGGGCGTGTATTCGAGGTTGATAGTGGTATCACCCGCAATTGGATTGGCGGACACTCGGGCAAAGGGCGACTTTGCATCGCCATGAATGCGAACCTTCCCGTGCGTAATGAGACCCCGGCCTATTTGGGTCGGGTCGACGGCAGTGTCGATGATGCCGTTGTCGGGAAACTCGATGGTAATTGTCTTATCGGCAGCCACTCGGTTGGTTTCTGAGCCGATGATCAGCTCACTGGTGCCTGTTGTGAACAGGGTATCGACGACCAGCTTGAGGTTCTGATTGGTGGGAAATTCGAGCTTGCCGTCCACGCGGATGATGTCCAGCACAGTCGAACTATCCAGGTCATAGGTCACGGTAGATCCTTCGGGAATGCGAACCTTGTCGCCAGCACCGGGGACCATACCGCCTATCCAAGTGGAGGAGGACGACCAATTGCCGCCGCTCGAAGTTGCGGTGATATCTTCACTGCCAACGGGCAGCAAATCCATCAGACCTTGGTGTTCGGCCATTTTTTCGGGGTCGGAATGCTGCGCGAGAAGCGATGTCGTCAGCACGAGAAAAACCGCGCACATCAGGTGGGCGCGAGACTTCAGTTTACTATATGGGTTGTTTTTATGTTCATATTCGGGGTACTTTATTGTGGGGGGGTTGTGGTTGTGGTGAATTCTGTCTTTGCAACAGAATGACGTAAACTAATGCTGCAAAGAACGAAACCTTATTCAACGAAAGAATACCCACTATGCAACAAAAAAAGATCAACCGGTGAAAGTTTCTAATTCTTCTTATCGAACCACCACCCTGGATAAACTTATCTTATCACACAGTGGCACAAAAAGTCAGACTCTATTCATTCAATCCATGAAATCCATGTGCGCCGACCCATCGGAGATGCAACCCACGTTGGGGTTCTTGTTCTTTTATCAAATTCCCAGGGTAGGCTTGGCGGCCAACCCTGGGCTATACGATGCAACCGCGTTGCGGTTCGGTTGCGGGCGGGTTGCGGCCAGTCTGCGCCTATGGCGTTTCGGGACCTCCACTCTGAGGGCGTTACATCGGATCGCCCCCTACGACGAAGGCGTGGGATCCTATGTGCGGCAAATATGTCATGCGAGCACCTTAACTCAGCCATTCATTTTTGCCGCTTCCATGATAGGATATTCTCTGCAACCTCAATATTCTAAATATGAAACAAACACCCCGAGCACGCGTGCAGGCGGCCCTCCGCCGCGTCGAACAAACCCACCCGCCCTTCACCTGGGGCTTCGGCCCCAACCAGGGTGCCGCGCAAGTCCTCCGCAAGGAATTTGCCGTGCAGGGCATCGACTTCGACCGCCTGCGCCTGGCGACCGAGGATGTCGCCTGGATCCATCCCCGCTATGTCGGCCCGCCCCTCCCGGAAAACCAAGCCGAATACATGGCGATCTGGGGCATTGAGACCCGCGTCGCCGATTACGGTGCGGGGACCTACAGCGACGAGATCGCGAAAAACCCCCTCGCTGGCGTCGAGGAGATTGAGGAACTCGACGACTATCCCTGGCCCAAAGCGACCGACTTCGACTTCGACCACCTCAACCGATCCCGTGCGGAGCTCGACCCGGAGGGCGTCAAGGCAGTCCGCCTCCAGGGGGGGAATCCTTTCGAGATCTTTTCCTGGATGTTTGGCATGGAGGAGGCGATGATGCACCTCGTGGCCGTGCCGGAACTGGTCGAGGCAGGGCTGGCTCATATCTGCCGCTTCTTCAAAGAGCATTTCGAAGCCCAGGTTCGCGCCTTCGAGGGCGAAGTGGACCTGGTGCTGATCGCCGACGACCTCGGTATGCAGCAGAGCCTGCTCCTGTCACTCGACACCTACCGGTCCGTGATCCAACCTTTTCACCGCGACCTTTGCGCCCACATCCGCAAGCTCCTGCCCAATGCAGTGATCGAATTTCACAGCGACGGCTCGGTCTTCGACATCCTGCCCGATTTAATGGACGCGGGCGTGCAAATGCTCGAAGCGGTGCAGGTCGAATGTGCAAAAATGGATCCGGAGCATCTTGCCGAGCACTTCGGCGACCGTCTCATGTTCCAGGGAGCCATCAGCGTGCAACAAGTCCTGCCCTTCAAAACGCCGGAAGAGGTCAAGACCTTCTGCCGACGGCTGATCGATACTCTTGGTCGCGGCGGCGGCTACCTCGCCGCCCCCAGCCATGCGATCCAGGCCGGAACTCCTCCCGAAAACATCATTGCGATGCTGGAAGAAGTCCTCGGCGAAGATCGCTGGCAGGAAGCCCTGAAACGATCCAAATTTTAATCCCCTCCAACCATTCACCAACCTAAGGGAAAGTCGCAACGGCAGCGGTCCTGTCGCTCAGTGCCTTGAATAAGCGGCTGGATGCCGCTTTCACTCTTATGCCGAAATCTCCATGCAACTAGTCTACAACCAATGGGGCTTCCGCATTGCCGCGGCCAAGCCGCTCACTCTCGCCGCGACCGCCTCCGAAGATCTTTCCCGGATACCGGAACGCGTTCCCTTCTACCTACGCGACATCCTCGACCGCATCCCCCGGGAGAACTCCGCACCGCCGCAATGGGACGGACGCTTCTTTCGCTGGCCGTTTGACATGGCGGAAGGCCGCCTCCAGCCCGATCAGGGAAACGTGCTTTATACGGGTGAACTAAAGCGGACCGACACCCGATGGGGCACCTTCTGGCAAGGTGACTTCGACGAATTCCGCCGCGAAGGTCAGTTCCAGATCGAGACCGATTTCGCCGTGACCTACCCTTTCCTCGTTGGCGATGACATCCACGAACGTCTGCAAACCGGCTTCATCCATTACCTCCACCACCAACGATCGGGCTTTGGTATCCCCGGCTACCGCCGGGCCGAGCACCTTGACGACGGAGTGCTCGACACCGACGGCACCCAAGTCAACGCCGCAGGCGGCTGGTATAACGCCGGCGACATGCGCAAGTGGCTCTACCTGACGCTTCACTCGATCCATACCCTGGCGGAAATTTCCGAGCGCGGCCACCGCGGCCTGCGCGAGTGCGCACTCGACGAGATGCGCTGGGGCAACCGTTACTTCCAGGCCATGATCTCGCCGGACGGCCAGGTCTGGGAGGATATCGGCGGCGGTGACCTCAAGCCCGGACTGGAGTATGAAAAGGACTGGTGGTTCGAAAACCACGCTGGCTGCGGAGCTGGCGGCGAGGGCTGTCACCTGACCGACAACCGGCCCGGAACTGGCGACGAGCGCAAAATCCGCACGCACTACAATCCTTTCACCCAATTCATGTTCGTCCATGCCCAGGCCCGCGCCGCGCAGGTGCTGCCTGAAGAGGAGGCCGATCGCTGCCGCGCCCTGGCGGAACGGGCCTGGCATTACGGGCGGCAACGCGGGCACGACGGACGCACCCTCTTCGTCGCGCAGGAACTGCGGGCCGCTCTCGAACTCCACGCCCTCGGTCTCGAACGCACGAACTTGGATGACCTCGCCTCCCTCGCGAATACGCTCCTCGACCGTCAGGACATGGGCGACGGCGGCCTCACCGGTTCGTTCATGGAGAAAGATCACCGCGACGGCTTCCGCAGCATAGCCTTCGCCGCCCAGCCCGCCATGGCATTGCTGCGACTCGTCGAGCTGGTGCCGACCGGTCTCGACGAACCGGTAGCCCGTGCCCAAGAAGCCATCGCCCGCTATGTCGAGGGCTTTATCCTTGCCGACGCCGGGAGCAATCCCTTTGGCTATCCGCCCTATGGTCTTTACCTCGATCCGCCTTCGCCGGAATGGCAGACCTTCCGCGACGCCGGGCGCGGCCGGGGGGTCCGCAGCTTCATCCATCCCTTCAACCCCCAGCAGATCGTCCACGGCACCGCCGCCGCCGCCCTCCATGTCGCCGCCCTGCTCTCCCGCGCTGGCGACCTCATGGGCCAGAGCAAATGGAAAGCCGCCGCCGAACGGGTGCTGGACTGGGCGCTCGGCCACAATCCGCAAGGCCTCTGCCTCCATAGCGGAGTGGGTTACCGCTGTCCCACGCCGTTTTCCCACTTCACTGCGCACCTCCCCGACACCGTCGTCGTGGGCCACATCGGTCGACCCGACGACACGCCCTACCTCGAAAGCTCCCCACTGGTTGAGTGGAGCACCCAGGAAGTCTGGGATATGCCGAACGCCTATCTCGTCGAAACCGCCCTCTGGCTCTAATCACACCCCACAACCTCATGTCCCCCGAATCCCTCCTCCTTGAAGAACAGACCGCCCCGGAGATCCAACGGCTCCTGGAGACCGGTTTCACCCGCGTCATCATTCCGCTCGGAGCGACCGAGCAGCACGGCCCCGGACTGCCGCTCGGGGTCGACACCTGGCACGGGCGGGAAACCGCCCTGCGCGCCGCGCGAAAGCTGGGCCACACCCTCGTGGCACCGGCCATCAACCTCGGCTACTCTCCCGAACACATGGCCTTCCCCGGCAGCCTCAGCTTACGCCGGGAGACCCTGGCCATGATACTCGAGGATGTCGCGAAGAGCCTGGCGAAAGGCGGGTTCACCTTCATCTATTTCTGGTTTGGTCACGGAGGAGACTGGGCGGTGGCCAAGGACTGCCTGCCGCCCCTGCGGAACCGCTGGCCCGGCTGCCGGGTCGCCTTCACCCGCGATGTCGCCGCCTATGTCGCTGAGACTTGGGATCGCTACCCCGCCACCGAAGGCGTGGCTCCCGAGGTCTCCGGGTCCCACGCCGGGGAGTTCGAGGCCTCCATGCTCGCCGCCATCCGGCCCGATCTGCTGCGCACCGACGAATTGGCCGAAGGCGATCCGCGGCCCCTGGGCGAAATCGCGGAGGCGATGATGCGCGACGGCATCCACACCGTGTCGCCCAACGGCGTCCTCGGCGACCAACGCCCGGCCGATGCCGCCCGCGGCCATCGCTACCTCGACACCCTCGCTACGTATTTGATCCAAAACTTCACGGAGGAACTGGAAGCCCATGAGTAAACCACAAACCGATAAACCACAGTCCGAATTGCGCCTCGGCTTCGTCGGCCTCGGTCGCGTTGCCGACGTCCATTACGCCGCCCTGCAAGCGAATCCCGGTCGCGCCCGGGTCGTCGCCGTCTGCGATACGCGCAAAGAGGCGGTCAAAGAACGCGCCGCCGCCTGGCAGGCCGAGGGATTCACTGATCTCGACTCGATGCTGGAGACGGTCGCTCTCGACGCGGCGATCGTGATGGTGCCCCACCACATCCATCTCCCGGTGATGCGGCAGCTCCTCGACCGAAAATTGCCGGTGTTGCTGGAGAAACCGATCGCGGTGAAGATGGAGGAGGCGGAGGCCATCACCCGGCTGGCCGAGGAAGCCAGTGTCCCCGTTTTGGTCGGCCACAACGGACTCTTCCACCCCGCCTACCAGCGGGTGGCGGAGATCATCGGGCAAGGCTGGATCGGCGAACCCCTCTCGGCCACGGCCAACTCGCTCCAGTGGCTGGACTTCAAGCCCTGGGATTTCCGCCTAAAGAAAGAACAGACCGGTGGCGGAGCCTGGATCGATTGCGCCGGGCACCTGCTCTACCGGCTCGGCGGTGTGCTGGGCGGGGTAGCCTCTCTCCAGGGGCACGCCTCGGGGCGCGCCCGCCCGGAAATGGAGGGCGAGGACACCGCCATGGCCACCGTTGAATACGCCTCGGGCGCGGTCGCCCAGATCATGGTCAGCTACGGCTGCAAGTTGCCCGGCTACGAACACGACTGGCCCCACGGCACGGAACAAAAGCTCATGATCTCCGGCAGCAAAGGGGCACTGGAATACAGCATCTGCCCGGAATCGCGCCTGCGCCTTTTCAGCGAGGTGCCGGGCGTTCTCCCCGACCTCGGAGGGGGCTGGCTGGAAGTCGCCATTCCCGAGCCTTTCGAGGCCAGTTTCGAGCACCAGATGGCGCACTTCCTCGATTGCGTCGAAGACAAAGCCCGCCCCCTAGTGACCCCGACCGACGCCACCCGGCTGCTGCGCGACCTGCTTCTTTTCTACGAATCATGAAGGCTGCGGCTTTTATCGAAAAACTCGAAGCCGGTGGCCTGCCCTGCGCGGTGCTGCGCGACGCGAACGGCGGCTGCGCCGTCTTTCTGGAGGCGGGTGCGCGGCTCATCGGACTCTGGCCCGATCCAGAGGGGCCGAATCTGCTCTGGACCCATCCCGATCTGACCGGGGACCCCGCCAAAGCCGCACTGGGCTGGGCCGGACTCACCCCGGGCGGACCCGGCGGGGATCGCCTCTGGCACGGCCCTGAGCACCGCTTTTTCTGGGACGGAGCGCCCAAGCCCGACCTCTCCAACCACCGGGTCCCCGCCGCCTTCGATCCCGGAAAGGCCCAAATGACATCCGATGACCACACCGTGGAGTTCCGCCATTCATTGTCCCTGCCGGACGGTGCCTCGGCCCGGATCAAGCGTCGGTTCACCCTGGAGCTGTCCGAAGCCCCGGGCCACCTGCGCCTGCGGGAAGAGCAGGAACTGGAGTTGATCGACCCGCGTCCCGATTCCGAACTGGATCTCTGGGTCATCGTCCAAGTCCCCGCCAGCTCGTGCTTGATCCTTCCGCTCCGGGACGAGGCACAACCGCAAGTCGCCTACGAAGCAAACCCCGGCGACATCGCGCGGCTGGGCGAAATCGGCGAAGGATGTTTCCGCTGGCGCTTCACTGGCGAACCGATGCTCAAAGGCCACTTCCCCGTCGATGCCGTGACCGGCACACTGGGCTGCGTCCGCCGCATCGCCGAAGACCGTTTTTCCCTGCTGACCCGCCGATTCACCCCACGCCCCGATCAGCCCTATCGCGACGGCTTGCTGCCCGAACAGGTCGGGGCACAGTGCGTGCAGTTCTGGGACGGGCTCGGCTACGGCGAAATCGAGTGCCACAGCCCGACCGCCACCGCCGAAAATCCGACTATCCGCGAAACACACGTCATCGAGGCTCGAGTCGGTTCGCAACAGACTTTATCCCAACATCCGTATCTAATTCGCCAAGAGCAAATCGAACCATGTTTCTGACGACCCTTTCCAAGCGGACTGGTAGCCAATGACCACAGAACACCTTTTCATTAGCCGAGAGAATCGACTCAGCAGCAGAATTCCTTTATGAAAATCACAAAAGTATCCCCCTTCATCCTCCATGTCCCGGTCACGGGCGGCGGTATTGCCGACAGCACCCATTCCATCAGCCACTGGGGCGTCGTCGGCACATCCATCCAGACCGATACCGGCCTTACTGGCTGGGGCTTCACTGGCACGCACGCCCACCTCCCGAGCGATCGTCTGATCACTTCCTCCATCGGCGATTGCTTCGCCCCGCTACTCGAAGGCCGCGACGCCTCCGAACACTCTTCCCTCATGCACGAACTGACGCACTACCCGCCCGTGCAATGGGTCGGACGCGCTGGCATCACCCAGCTCGCGCTCTGCGCCATCGACATCGCCCTCTGGGATCTAAAGGCCAAAGCCGCCGCCCTCCCCCTCTGGCGACTGCTCGGCGGTGCCACCAAGCAAAAACTCATGGCCTACAATACCGACATCGGCTGGCTCTCCATCCCGGACCAGCAACTGGTCGACGGTGCCAGGCAAGCCGTCGAAGAGGAAGGCTTCCGGGGCATCAAGATCAAGGTCGGCTCGGCCAACCCGGCGACCGACCTGCGGCGGATCGAGGCCGTGCGAAAGGTCATCGGCGGCGATGCCATGCTGGCCATCGACGGCAATGGCAAATGGGATCTGCCGACCTGTCTGCGCTTTTGCCGGGCAGCCGAAGCCTTCGACCTGTTCTGGTTCGAGGAACCCCTCTGGTACGACGACGTCGCCGGGCACACTGAACTGGCCCGGCAGACCTCCATCCCAGTCGCGCTGGGCGAGCAGCTCTACACCGCCGACGCCTTCAACACCTTCCTGCACGCGGGCGCGGTCCACTACGTTCAGCCCGACGTTACCCGCTTGGCAGGCATCACCGAATTCCTTCGGGTTGCCGAAGCCGCCCACACCCTCCGCCTGCCCGTTGCAGCCCATGTCGGCGACATGGGGCAGGTGCATGTGCATCTCGCCTACCACCACCCCGCGTGCCCGATGCTCGAATACATCCCCTGGATCCGCGCGGCGTTCGAAGAACCCATCCAAGTCAAAGACGGCGATTATCTCCTCCCTGAACACCCCGGTGCTGGAACCACCCCCACCGCCGAAGCGTTGAGCGCGTATCGGAAGCCCGTGTAGAAATTTCTGGTAGGAAGGAAATTGTTAACCATGGATGACATGGATCGCATGGAAATACTGCGCAGGAGCCTCGATTCATTCAATCCATGAAATCCATGCGATCCATGGTCAAAACCCAGTTCGCTCGAATCCTGAACTTCCGATTCTTACGCCGGGGTGCCGTCGTGGTGTTTGCGCTTGTCGCAGAAATTCACCTCGGCGTTGCGATAGACACCGATGCAGTTGACATCGGGATCTACCCCCGCCGGGTAGGCGCGGAAATTGATCGAAACCCGGGGCTTCCGGTTAAGATTCGGAGTCACCCGATGATAGACATGACCGTGCAAAAAAAACCACCGTCCCCGCATCGGGTTCCAAGGCAATCTCACCCGGCATCGCCTCTTGGTGATCTCCCGCCGGAATCCTTCGGTTCTTGTGGCTGCCCGGCACGAATACGATTGCGCCATCCTCTAGCGTCGTACGGGCGCTGTAAATGAGACGGTTCAGGTTAAACCCCGCCCCTTCCCCGGCAGGACAGTCCTGATGCCACGCCTGCCCGCGCCCCCCGCCCACCGAATACATGACCAGGCTGGACGGGGCACTGAAACCTTCGCCCAGCACCACTTCCGTCGCAGCCACCATGCGCGGCTTGGCGCGCAGATTCAAGAAGACCGCGTTTCCCGCTCCGACCGGATCCCACGGAATCACGTCGCATCCGAATTTGTTCGCCTGCTCTTCAGTTTTCCGCCGGGCTTCTTCCTCGATGAATACAGTGTCGGAGCCTTGCCCGGAGACGAGGGTATTTGATGCAAAAATGAGACCCCTCTCCCGCTTTGGAAAATGAAACGCTTACCTCGCCGAAACTTCCCTCTTCGAACTCCTCTTTTAAGGTTTGAGCTGCATCATGTGGAATTGACCGGAAAACAATAGACTTACTTGAGCACTTTTGAGCAAAATCAGATAACGGTCTTGCCACCATGCTCGAATGGAACTCGGTTAAGGCCTAAATCGAAATCGCTATCGGGATCGCTTTCGGGTTTCGATTATTATTACCTATTGTTAAACAGTTGCTTAGAAATTTTCGATTTGTTGATGTCGCTCCGCTCGGTACGATCCCGATAGAGATTTCGATCCCGATTAATTGCTTAACCGAGTGCCATTGTCACCATCCTCCTGAATCACTAGTTTAAGGGAGTTTCCGTTCAAGCTCATAATCGTGCTCTTAATCATAATCCTAATCCAAGCAACTGATGAGAAATGATTTATGATTTCAAGAATAGAGATTACGATTACGAGTATGATTAAGAGTAAGAGGTCGATCTCTACTTAACC
>CAZWFJ010000092.1:0-16417 GCA_964633135.1 uncultured Puniceicoccaceae bacterium
GCCCGAATGGGGCATCACCGCCGGAAATCGGGGCATAAAGCCCCTCCCACTCCCCACACTTGTGGTTACACCCCTTCTGCGCAGCCAGTTCATTTCCTGATTGTCATTGGCATGACTCTACCTATGGTTGCGTATTCTTGGAGAATGTCCTGCACATCTTACTCGTCGAAGACGATCCGCTTGCGGCGAAACTCGTTCGCCTGATCCTGAGCAAGGGTCGGGGTTTGGATGCAAAGACGACTCACGTCACGACGATGGCTGCGGCCAAGGGTCAGCTGGAGCGACGGGGGTTTGATGTCATCTTGCTGGACCTCAATCTGCCCGACAGCAACACCGAGGAGACACTTGCCGAATGTGTCGAATTGGCGGAAAACAATCCGGTGATCGTTCTCACTGGAAACGACAGCGAGGAGGTTGGGGTGCGAGCCGTCCAGTTTGGGGCTCAGGATTACTTGGTGAAGGGGGAGTACAACGACCGGATTCTGCTGCGGGCCCTGCGCTATGCGCGCGAACGTCATCGCATGTGGTCGACTCTCAGACGTCTTTCCGTGATTGACGAGCTTTCCGGCCTCTACAACCGCCGGGGATTCTTTGCTGTGGTGGAACGCCAGTATCAGGAGGCTCTCGCGTCGCCAGAGGGCGGTGCTCTGTTTTTCTTTTTCGATCTCGATGAATTCAAGCAGGTCAATGACACCTTCGGGCACGAACAGGGCGACGAAGCATTGCGGGCGTTTTCGGACATTTTGAAGGCCACCTTCCACCGCGATGACTCGGTATCCCGGGTTGGCGGGGATGAATTTGTCGCTTTCATTGGGAACCGTGACGAACGCTCGCCCGAAGGGGTTATCAGGAGCTTTGAGACCGCCTTGTCTCGTTTCAACGCCGAGGGCAAATTGCCCTTCGCGATTAAGTCGAGCTACGGGTTCCGGGAGGTCACCCCGGGGGAAAGCGTCTCCCTTGATGAGGCGCTGAACGACGCAGATGCGCGACTCTACGAACAGAAGCGCTCGAAAAAAAGTGCGAACTCCGGGGGCGAGAACCTCTCTGCGTGATGGCGGGATTGGAGCCAGATTTTCGCAACCGGATTGGGTTGGAGTTTGCTTCGGCAGATCCCGACCCGATTCGGGACATCGAACGGCAGTCCATTGCCCGCATTCGTTTCACTGCCTGCTATTCACTGCCGGATTTGGATAAGCATTTGAATTCTACCGCCCAGTTGGCTCTGGAGATGGCCGAGGCACTGGGATTGAGTTCGCGCGAAAAGGAGAACGTATGGTTTGCGGGTTCTGTCCATGATGTCGGCAAGATCGGCATCAATCAGGCTATCCTCAGGAAAACCGGGAGTCTGACCGATCCAGAGATTGCGGAGGTTCGCAATCACACTCTACTCGGCCACAATATTTTCTCTGGAGTGGATGGCGACATCTATCGGGCTTGCGCGGATGTAGCTCTATCGCACCACGAGCGCTGGGATGGGGGTGGGTATCCGCATGGGATTGGGGGCGACCGGATTTCCCTTGCTTCTCGCATTGTTTCGATTGCCGATGTCTATGACTGCATTACTGCAGGGCGCCCCTATCAGCACGCACAGACCTCGCGAGAGGCTATTACCGAATTGAGGGATTGTGCGGGTACCCAGTTCGATCCCGAATTGGTCAAACTTTTTGCCTCGAAAGTTCGCAAGGGATAAGGAGGGTTGACTGCCCCGACCCAATCGGGCGGAAATTTCCCCACACGATGGAACTACCGATTGATCAACACCGCGCCGAGATTCTGGCTGCCTTCCACAAACCGGGCCTCACGATTCTCCTCGCTCCGCCCGGTACGGGGAAATCGACAAGGGTCCCCCGATTTCTTTCTGAAAATGATCGGCGAGTCCTCTGTGTCGAGCCACGCCGCATCGCCGCCCGCTCTCTCGCCCACAGGGTCGCCTCGGAAATGGGGGGCACCGTTGGCGGAGTTGTTGGCTACCGGGTTCGCTTTGACAATCGCGTTTCGCGCGAAACCAGAATCGAATTCGTCTCGCGCGGTGTTTTTCTCCGGCAACTGCTGACGGATCCAGGCTGTCTGGATGCCTACCATGCCATTCTCTTGGATGAGTTTCACGAGCGACAGCTCGAGACCGACTGGATCTTTGGCCACCTCCTCAGCCAATGGCGTCTCCATCCGAAACTCCGAATCGGAATCCTCTCGGCGACCCTGAATCCCGAGCCGATCCGCAATCTCTGGCCCGACTCCCGCACCGTTGAGGTCGAATCGCCCCTGCATCCCGTTGAGATCCGCCATCTTTCCCGTCCCAGCCAGTTTGAGCCAAGGACGGCTGCAGACCGCGCAGTGGAAGCCGTGCTCAGCCTCACACAAGGGGGAGTCGCTCCTGATTATTTGGTATTCTTGCCAGGGTATCGGGAAATCCGCCATGCGACACGCTGCCTTGGCGAACATCCGAAAATGCGGGGCTGGGAAATCCTCCCCCTTTCGGGTGAACAGAGTGCCGACGAACAGGATCGCGCCCTTCGCTCCGGCCCGCGTCCCCGTGTCGTCATCGCGACCAACCTTGCCGAGAGCAGTTTGACGGTGGAAGGCATCCGGGCTGTTGTCGACAGTGGACTCGCCCGTCGTATGGATCACGACCCAAGCCGGGGAATCAACGCTCTCCGAACGGTTCGGGTCTCAAAATTCTCGGCCCGGCAGCGAACCGGTCGAGCGGGCCGGATTGACTGTGGGATTTGCCTGCGTCTCTGGAGCGAACGAGAGGAACAAAGCCTGGCCACCGAGGATCTCCCTGAGTGCCAGCGTCTCGATCTCTCGGAATGGCTACTCCAAATTCTCGGAGACCCCGGAATTTCTCCCGACTCGTTCCCCTGGATCAGTCCGCCCCCGCCCGAAAACGTCGAACAAGCCTGGACCCTCCTTCGGCAGCTTGGTGCGGTCAGAGGCACTACTCTCACCGAGCGGGGTGCCCGCCTCCGCGAGTTTCCCCTGCATCCGCGACTTGGCTCTGTTCTTCTTGCCGGGATTGATCGTGGTGTGGGGATGGCTGCCGCCCGACTTGCCGCCCTCATGGAAGAGGAGAGGTTACTCATCCCAGAAACCCGCGCCGAAGAGTCCTTCAGCGACCGGAGGGATCACGCTGACTTCGAAGCCGATTTGCGGCTTCTCGCCGCTATTGAGAGCGGTTCCGGACCGGCACCCGGCGAGGGGGCGCGGCTTACCGTAGCCCGCCAGGTTATTCAGCAAGCTCGACGATTGAGCCGGGGGCTTTTGCCGAATTCCGTCGGTGCTGATGAGGAAGCGATCCGTCTGCGGCAATGCTGCATCGCCGGGTTTCCGGACCGGATCGCCCGCCGAATCGATCGGGGCACAACAAGCTACCAATGTCGCGACGGCACCACAGCCCGAATGGATCGCCGAACTCGAATTGTCGGTGATGAATGGATACTTGCTCCGGATAAGAAGGAGCTGCTTATTCAGGGCACGCGCACCGCGATCCTCTGTTCGCCGGTCAACCTTTCCCCGGATTGGATACAGACCAGCCTTGGCGAGTTCATGCGGCGCGAAATCGGGGTCTACGAAGATCCATCCGGCAGGCTCCTTCGCCAGGAGATCACCATGCTGGACGAGATTGAGGTAGAGAGGCGCACGCTTGGCGAAGCCAACGACTCCGAACGCGCAAGCTACTTCGCAGCGGAAGCATTGGCCGGGAACATACCCCTGAGAAAATGGACTCCGGCAGTGGATCGTTGGATACAGAGGATCGAGTGCCTGCGGTTCCATTTTCCCGAATACGACATTCCGGTATTCGACGATCACGCCCGCCGCACCGTTCTGGAAATGGTGGCGCTCGAAACCCGCACCGCCAAGGAATTTCGTGGCGCTGAGATATTGCCTACTCTCCGGGACTGGCTTAGCCCCGAGCACCGGTCTCTCATGGAGCAAATGCTGCCAGAACACTACCCCATCCCGGATCGCCGTAAGCCCCTTGCGATTGACTACAGCACTCCGGAAAGTCCTCGCATCTCCATTCGTATTCAGGATGCAATGACGATCGAAACGCATCCCACTCTGGCTCAAGATCGCTGCCGCCTCACCGTAGAACTTCTCGCCCCCAATCAAAGACCGGTCCAGGTCACCCAGGATTTACCCAGCTTCTGGAAGACCAGCTATCCACTCATCCGCAAGGAACTACGGGGTCGCTACCCCAAACACAACTGGCCGGAGCAGGTGTAGAACTTTTTCGCGGATAATCCCTCAAGAATGGCCTGCGGTTCAGGCCTAGCTGGAATGGAACTTAGGCAAGCAAAAGTAGAAGCGGCATCTTGGCGCTTGAAAGTGGCTCGAAGCCGCTTCTACCCACGATCCTTAGCCTTAACAAAGTGCCATTCTGCCTAGTTGGAGGGCAGTGCCCAGTCGACCCCGCGCATATCGCCCGTCTTGAGGAACTTTTGGTGCATGGCAAAGGCGCAGTCGAGAGTCTGGGGGGTGTGGCCGTCTTTCACGCTCGCGAAGTAACCTCGCAGAAGGTCGCGGTATTCCGGGTGAGCGCAGTTCTCCACGATCAAGCGGGCGCGTTCGACGGGGTCTTTGCCCCGGAGGTCGGCGACTCCCTGTTCGGTGATGATGACCTGCACGGAGTGCTCGCTGTGATCCATGTGGCTCACAAGCGGAACGATCGTGCTGATCTTATTACCCTTGGCGACGGAGGGGCAGGTAAAGACGGAGAGGTAGGCGTTGCGGGTAAAGTCTCCCGATCCTCCGATCCCGTTCATGAGGTTGTTACCCATGACGTGGGTGCTGTTCACGTTGCCGAAGACATCGGTTTCGATCGCGGTATTGATGGAGATGATACCGAGGCGGCGGACGATCTCCGGGTGATTGGACAGTTCCTGGGGCCGGAGGAGGATCTTGGACCGGAAGAAATCAAGGTTGTCGTAGACCCGGGCGAGAACCTCCGGACTCAGGGTCAGGGAGGTGGCACTGCCGAAGCGGATGCGCTCCTCTTCCATGAGGCTGATGACCGAATCCTGGATCACTTCCGAGTACATGTCAAAGGCCGGAATATCCGGGTTGTTTCCCATGGCACCAAGGACGGCGTTGGCGATGTTGCCAACACCACTCTGGATCGGGAGGAAGCCCTCGGGAATGGCACCCCGACGCAGCTCTGCGGCGAGGAAGTTGGCCACGTTCTCCCCAATTTTATTGGTGATGGCGTCGGCCTCCTTGAAGGCACCGATCTCGTCAGCCCGGTGGGTGCGGACGACCCCGGCGATCTTTGCAGGATCGACTTTGACGGTTTCGGAACCGATCCGGTCCGAGCAGGAATAGATGGGAATCTCCTTCCGGTGAGGCGGATCGCGGGGTTCGTAAATATCGTGAAAGCCGCGCAGGGCCTTCGGGTGGAACTCATTCAGCTCGACAAGAATTTTATCGGCATAGTGGCAGAAGGTGGGCGAGGCTCCGACGGAGGTGGAGAGAACGATGTGTCCATCCTCGGAGACGTCACAGGCTTCGACGATCGCGAAAGAGAAGCGACCGAGGAATCCGTAGCGCACGTTCTGTGGCAGGATGGAGAGGTGCATGTCGAAGAACCGGGTCTTTCCCTCGTTGATCGATTTGCGGAGGGCCTTGTTCGACTGGTAGGGAGTGCGGAAGGAGACGGCCTCGGCCTCGGCCAGCTTGCCATCGAGAGAGTCTCCCGTCGAGGCACCGGTGACGACGCCGATCTGGAAGGGGCGTCCGGCCTCGTGTTCCTGGATCGCCCTCGCGCCGATAGCGGTCGGGATTTCCTTGGCGGCTCCTGCGGGGGTGAACCCGCTGAATCCGACCGTGTCTCCGTGTGAAATGAGGCTGGCCGCCTCTTCTGCCGTGATTTCTTTCAGTGCCATGGTTCGCTGCCTTTTTCGATATTGGTTGAGAATGGAATGGAAAAATGCTCTGGGCTGCGAGGCTTTCCGGCGGACGGAACCGGATTGGTTCGAACCCGCCGGAGGCCTCCATATCGAGGTTGATCAGCCGCCGAGAAGGGTGAGGAAAAAGCCGGCTGCGAGCGCCGAGCCGATGACTCCGGCAACGTTCGGCCCCATGGCATGCATGAGGAGGAAGTTTCCAGGGTCGGCCTTCTGGCCCTCCGTCTGGGAGACCCGCGCCGCCATGGGCACAGCACTGACTCCGGCCGAGCCAATGAGCGGATTGATCTTATCCTTGCGCAGGAAAAGGTTCATGAACTTGGCCATGAGCACCCCGGAGGCGGTGGCGATGACGAAGGCGATCACGCCGAGGAGGAGGATCTTCAGCGTGGCCGGATCCAGGAATTGATCGTAGCTCATCTTCGTGCCGACGGCGAGGCCGAGGAAGATCGTGACAATATTGATGATCTCGTTTTGGCAGGCTTTCACGAGGCGCTCGGTCACCCCGCATTCGCGGAGGAAATTTCCAAGCATAAGCATGCCGATCAGGGGGGCGGACCCGGGCACGACCAGGATGCAGAATACCGCGACCACCAGGGCGAAGATGACTTTCTCCAGCTTGCCGACCGGACGGAGGCGATGCATGCGGATTTTCCGCTCTTCCTTTGAGGTGAGAAGTCGCATGATCGGCGGCTGGATGACCGGGACCAGGGCCATGTAGCTGTAAGCGGCCACTGCGACAGCACCGAGGAGGGGCGGCGCGAGCTTACTGGTGAGGAAGATGGAGGTGGGACCGTCGGCACCGCCGATGATACCGATTGAGGCGGCCTCGGCATAGGAGAACCCGAGGAGGATCGCCCCAAAGAAGGTCGCGAAGATCCCGAACTGGGCAGCCGCACCGAGGAGCAGTGTCTTGGGGTTTGCAATGAGCGGGCCAAAATCCGTCAGTGCGCCGACCCCAAGAAAAATCAGCGGGGGAAACAGCTCGATGTGGATTCCCTCATAGAAATAGTGCAGTAGCCCACCAGCTGACTCGAGGGCACCGTCGGCACTGAAGACGGGTTCGTTGAGCAGTCCGGTACCGGGAAGGTTGACGAGTAGGGCACCGAAGCCAATGGGAATCAGGAGGAGTGGTTCAAACCCTTTGGCGATGGCGAGATAGAAGATCACCCCGATGATGATCCACATGAGGATCATCTGCCAAGTCAGCTGGGCGAATCCGGTCTCAGAAAACAATTGTAGAAGGGAGTCCATGAGAAGGGAAGGAGAGCGGTTTCAGAATGGAGGATTCGGAATGGGCCCGGATCAAGAGAGTTTCAGGAGTGCCTGGCCCTCTTCAACGGCATCCCCGGGGCTGACGAGAATATCCCCGATCGTACCGGAGGCAGGTGCGGTGACCAGTGTGTTCATTTTCATCGCCTCCAGCGTCATGAGCTGGTCGCCCTCGCTCACTTCGTCGCCCGTCTTCACGTCGACTGATACGACGACGGCGGAGAGTGGGCTGGGGACCTCGCCGTCTCCGGCAAGAGCCTTCGCGGGTGCCGTGGTGGGAGCTGGCGCGCTCGCTGCAGGGGAGGCCGATACGGCCCGGGCAGGGCGGTTTGCCACAGGGGCGGCATTTCCTCCGCTTTCTTCGAGGATCTCGACTTCGACCTCGTAGCTTTTGCCGTCAACAGTAACTCGGAGTTTTTTCATAGTGCTATTTTTCTTTGCTGAGAATGATTGTTGGATAAATGGAAAACATTTCCTTCCCGAAAAGTGGCGGGTCGAATTCTGGGAGCGGCTGGATTCTTACCGCAGGCGGTGCGACGAAAAGATTTGGCGGCGACCTTCCTGTGCCCAGCCCGGTGCCATACGGCGGATGGACCGCACCCGCACCCGCTGGTCTTGGAGGGTCATGTGGATGGCGGCGGCGATCACAGCGGCCAGGTGGCCGTTCTCCTCCGGGGAGGCTCCGGCGGGCGCAGCTGCAACTTTCGGGGCCTTGATCGTTTTCTTCGTGAGCGGGGGTTTGGCCGCATCCCGGTTGGCGAAGAATCTCCCGCCCGCCCAGGTCATCAGTGCCACGAAGGACAGAACTCCGACGACGAAAAAGAAACCAATGAGGACGAAACTTACCGGTCCCAGGGGTTCGGCGGCGGCGAGGAAAATCGGTAATTGCATGGACATGATCGAAAAATTAGTCGTTTGGCGGCAGTGGCCTCAAAGGGGGATGTTACCATGCTTCTTGGGCGGACGGCTATCCCTTTTGTTGAGGGTGTTCCGAAGAGCCAGGGAAATCACGGCCTTGCTCTCCGAGGGTTCGATCACGTCGGTGATCATGGCCTTTTCGGCGGCTTGGTAGGGGGAGGCAAATTTGTCGCGGTACTCGGCGCGCAATTCTTCCTCGCGGGTCTTGGGATCCTCCGCTTTCTCCAGTTCCCGGCGGTAGAGTACCTTTACGGCACCCTCGGCCCCCATCACCGCGACCTCGGCGGTTGGCCAGGCAAAGACCTGATCGGCCCCGAGGTCGGAGCTGCACATGGCGAGGTAGGCACCGCCGTAGGCCTTGCGCATGATCAGGGTGATCTTCGGCACCGTGGAGGCCGCGTAGGCGAAGAGCAGCTTGGCTCCGTGGCGAATGATTCCACCGCGCTCCTGGGCGAGGCCAGGCATGAATCCGGGCACGTCGACGAGGTTGACGAGCGGGATGTTGTAGATGTTACACGTGCGGATAAAGCGCGCGCCCTTGTCCGAGGAGTCAATGTCAAGGGTGCCGGCTTTCACCATCGGCTGGTTGGCGATGATCCCGACAACGATCCCGTCGATCCGGGCGAAGCAGGTCACCAGGCTCTTAGCAAAGTCGGGCATGATCTCGAAATAATCCGCATTGTCGACCAGGCGCTCGATTACCGAATGAACATCGAATGGTGTCTTCGAATCGCCGGGCACGAGGTCATTCATACCGGGGTCCTTGCCCTGGGTGATCTGCTCGGTCGCCTCGTGAGGGGGGTCCTGGAGATTGTTCGAGGGGAGATAGCCCAGGAGTTGCCCAGCCAGATCCATCGCGTGCTTGTCGTCTTCGGCCACCAGGTGGATGTTTCCACTGACCGAGGCGTGCGCGGCGGCGGTGGCAAACTGCTCCAGTGAGGCCTTTTCTCCGGTGGCCGATTGGATCACGCCAGGCCCGCAGATAAACATGTTGGCGTTCTCACGGGTCATGATGAGAAAATCGGTCAGTGCTGGCGAGTAGGCCGCCCCCCCGGCGCAGGGGCCGGCGATCACGGCGATTTGGGGAACGACCCCAGAGAGGTAGACGTTTTTGAAAAAGACCTTGCCGTAGCCGGAGAGGGAATCGACGCCCTCCTGGATGCGCGCACCGCCGGAATCGTTCACCCCGACCACGGGCATCCCGTTCTCATGGGCGAACTCCATCAACTCGCAAATCTTCTTGGCGTGGATCGCACCCAGGGCACCGCCACCGACCGTGAAGTCCTGGCTGTAGGCGGCTACGGGGCGCCCGTCGACATAGCCCACTCCGGTGATGACCCCGTCGGTGGGCAGCTCGGTTTTGGCCATCCCAAAGTTTGTGCACTGATGGGCGGCATGCATGGCGAATTCCTGAAACGTGCCGGGATCAAAAAAATGTTCCAGCCGTTCGCGGGCGGAGAGCAGGCCCTTGGACCTTCGTTTCTCCAGCTTTTCTTCGCCACCGGCAGCGCGGGCCTTTTCGCGGCGGGCTTGTAGTTCTTCGAGTAGTTTGGGATCAATGGCCATGGTTGGATAAAATGGGCGGTGGGTGATGGGTCGTGGTTCGTTTTCCGCAGTGTTGGCAAGAACGTTCCTACTTCTTCGGCATGCAAAATTCCGTAAGAACCCCGTGCGTGCTCTTCGGGTGGAGGAAGGCGACCAGCTTGTCCGCTGCGCCCTCGAAGGGTACCTCGTGGATCAGGCGGACTCCCGATTCGGCAGCTTGGCTCAATTGCCCCTTGATGTCGTCGGTGGCGAAGGCTATATGATGGACTCCTTCACCATTTTTCTCAATGAATTTGGCGACCGGGCTTTCCGGATTCGTCGGCTCTAGCAACTCAATATGGACATCGCCTGCTTCAAAAAAGGCCGTTTTGACGCCCTGGGACTCCACTTCCTCCGTGCCGTGGCAGTGGAGGCCGAGTGCCTTTTCGTAGTAGGGGATCGTTTCCGCAAGACTGCGGACGGCAATCCCAAGATGGTCGATTTTTTGAATCATGATTTGTCGTAGGTTGAGTGTCCGGTTTTAGGATTAGGAAATCTAAAGTCAAATGGTATTTCGAATAATTTTTTTTAATTGACGGAGGCCCGGGATTTGCGAACTTTGCAGCATTCAGAAAAGATACTTATTCATCAGCCATGAGTGATAAAACCGAAGAAACCACTAAACCTCAAGCTCTCCTTGACGAGTTTCCGCGCCCGTCCTACGAGGATTGGAAGAAAGCCGCCGAGGCTCTTTTGAAAGGGGCACCTTTCGAGAAAAAAATGCGGACCCGGACCGTGGAGGGGATCACTTTGGAGCCGATTTATCGTCAGGAGTCCGTTCGCGGCCTTGCGCATTTGGACGATTTGCCTGGGTCCCCGGCGAGTCCGCGCGCGTCGCGGCCATCCGGCTTTCTCGGTGCATCCTGGGACGCCCTGCAAGAGATTACCGCAGGAAATCCGCGCGAGTTCAACCAGCAACTGCTGGACGCTCTGCAAAAAGGGCAAACGGGAGTCATGCTTTCCGTCGACCTGGCGACGTCACTCCTGCACAACCCATCCGAAGCCGAGGTGGGAGAGGTTGCTGCCTGCGGGTTGTCCCTGGCCCGGCTCGCTGACCTGAAAACGGCTCTGGACGGGGTGGTGGCCGAGGCCGTCGCCCTCCACGTGAAGCCCGGCTGTGCCCTCGTTCCCATGGCGTCCTTCCTCGCCGCCTGGTGCGCTGAGGATGAGGTCGATCCCGCACAGGTTCGCGGCGCGTTTCACGCGGATCCGATCGGTCACTGGGTGGCCGCCGGCGCCCTTCCAGTCCCGTATGAGGTGATGATGGACCAGCTGAAAACGTCCTTCGGGCTTCTCGACGGGATTCTGCCCGGATTCGGCCTGGTCGGTTGTTCCGGGATTCCTTTCCACATGGCGGGTGCCTCCGCAGTCGATGAGCTGGCACTGATGCTCGCGGAAAGTGTCGAGTACATACGACAGTTGGGAAAACGCGATGTCGATCCGGGCCACGTGGCCAAGCGGACGGTGTTCACCTTCTCGCTCGGGTCGAACTTTTTCATGGAGCTGGCGAAGATACGGGCAGCCCGAATTGCCTGGGGGCGTATTCAGGAATCCTTTGGCGTCGAGAATCCCTCGCCGATGCGAGGCGTCGGGCGCACAGGGTTTTTTAACAAGACCGCCTTCGATCCGTATGTGAATATGCTGCGGACGACCACCGAGTCCTTTAGCGGGGTTCTCGGCGGCCTTGAGGCCCTCACTGTGGGCACTTTTGACGAGTGCATCCGCGAATCGGACGCCTTCGCCCGGCGAATCGCCCGCAACACTCACACCATTCTCGCCGAAGAGTGCGAGCTGAACCGGGTCGTTGATCCGGCTGGCGGTTCGTGGTACATTGAATGCCTGACGGACGAGGTGCTGAAGGCGGCTTGGAGCCGTTTTCAGGAGATTGAGGCCGAGGGCGGTATCGGCGAGGCATTCCGGAAAGGCACGGTCGCCGAGATGTGCGGACGCTCCCGCGATGAGGCCCAGAAACGGCTCAACCAGCGCCGGTTTTCCCTTATCGGAACCAATGTGTACTCGAACCTCGACGAGAGACCCTTGAAGTCCCGTCTACCCGATTATCATGCTTTACTGGAGGAGCGCATCCTCTCCGTGAGGCCGCATTCCGATCTCAAGATCGACGCTGCCGACGACGTCTCACTGGTGGAAGCGGCCCGCATGGGGGCGACAGTGGGGGATTTTCGCGATGCTCTCTTGCCCGAGGTTGGTGTCTTTGAGGAAGTTCCTGCCCTCCCGCACCAGCGTCTCGCGGAGAACTTTGAGGAGCTTCGCAATGCCGCCTTTGAGTTTGAGGCCAGAAAGGGGAGTGCGCCTAAGATCTTCCTTGTGAACCTCGGGCCGCTGCGCAAACACAAGATCCGTGCAGATTTCACTCGGGGATTCTTCGGGTCGGGTGGCTTTGATGTCCTCTACCCGAATGGATTCGACGATCCCGGCGAAGCCGCGAAGGCCTTTGCGGAGTCCGGTGCCCAGGTCGCAGTCGTTTGCGGTGGCGACGACCAGTATGCCGAAAGCTTCGAATCCTTCGCAAAGGCGATCAACGAGACTTCGCCCGACTCCACTCTCGTCCTCGCCGGACACCCGGGAGAGAACGAGGCGAAGTTCCGGGAGGCTGGGATGGATTTGTTTATTTGGATCAAGAGCGATAACTATGAAACAAACCGGGAAATGCTTGAAAAAGCAGGAGTTCCCATCGGGGATCCGGCGAGTTGAGTCCCATCCGTATCAAACAAAGCTACCATTTTAAGTTAAGATCATGAACAATCCCGATTTCACCAAAATTGACGTTGGCACAAAAACGCCGGAGCCGATGAGCCGCGAGGACTGGGAAAAATCCGTCCTCGAAGAAACCGGACGCCCTGTTTCGGACTGGGTAACCGAATCGCTCGAAGGGTTCCCCGTTAACCCACTGTACACCCGGGAGGACAGCGAGGACTACGAGCACTTGGACTTCACTGCCGGGCTGCCGCCGTATTTGCGGGGTCCCTACGCCACGATGTATGTCTTTCGCCCTTGGACCGTGCGCCAATACGCCGGCTTCTCCACCGCAGAGGAGTCGAACGCATTTTACCGCCGGAACCTCGCGGCGGGGCAGAAAGGTCTCTCGGTCGCCTTCGACCTTGCAACGCATCGCGGCTACGACAGCGATCATGAGCGGGTCGTTTCCGACGTGGGTAAGGCCGGGGTCGCCATCGATTCGATCCTCGACATGGAGATTCTCTTCGACAGCATCCCGCTCGATCAGGTTTCCGTCTCGATGACCATGAACGGTGCCGTGATTCCGATCCTCGCCTTCTACATCGTTGCCGGACTCGAACAGGGATGCGAACTGAACCAGCTCTCCGGGACGATCCAGAACGACATCCTCAAAGAGTTTATGGTGCGGAATACCTATATCTATCCGCCCAAGCCTTCCATGCGGATTATCGGCGACATTTTCGAGTACACCTCGCAGAATATGCCGAAGTTCAACAGCATTTCGATCTCCGGCTACCACATGCAGGAAGCTGGTGCCACCGCCGATCTGGAGATGGGCTACACGCTCGCTGACGGACTCGAATACCTGCGCACCGGCATTGATGCCGGCCTTTCGGTCGATGCCTTCGCTCCGCGCCTGTCTTTTTTCTGGGCGATCGGGAAGGATTTCTTTATGGAGGTGGCCAAGATGCGGGCGGCCCGGATGCTGTGGGCCAAGATCGTCAATCAGTTCGAGCCGAAGAATCCCAAAAGCCTCGCCCTCCGCACCCACTCGCAGACCAGCGGCTGGTCACTCACCGAGCAGGATCCCTATAATAACGTGATCCGCACCTGCATTGAGGCCATGGCCTCGGCCACTGGTCACACCCAGTCGCTCCACACCAACGCACTCGACGAGGCCATTGCACTCCCTACGGACTTCTCGGCCCGCATCGCCCGCAATACACAGCTCTTCCTCCAGGAAGAAACGGGTATTTGTTCGGTCATTGACCCGTGGGGCGGTTCTTATTACGTTGAGGCATTAACCCATGAGTTGATGCACAAGGCCTGGGCGCACATCCAGGAGTGCGAATCTCTCGGCGGTATGACGAAGGCCATCGAGGAGGGCGTGCCCAAGCTCCGCATCGAGGAGGCAGCCGCCCGGCGTCAGGCTCGAATCGATTCCGGCAAGGAAACCATTGTCGGACTCAACAAATATCGCTTGGAGAAGGAAGATCCTCTCGATATCCTCGACATCGACAACACCGCCGTGCGCCTTTCGCAAATCAAGCGACTGGAAAAGCTGCGGGCCGAGCGGGACAACACCGCTGTGAATGAGGCTCTCGGAGCGATTTCCGAAGCGGCCGGGAGCGGCAAGGGCAACCTCCTCGCTCTCGCAGTCGAGGCCGCGAAGAAGAGGGCCTCGCTAGGGGAAATCTCCGATGCCATGGAGGGACATTTTGGCCGCTATCGGGCGCAAATCCGCTCGGTCTCGGGAGTGTATGGAAGAGAATTCGGAAAGAGTGATAAAGTGGATGAAGTTACCCGTTTGATCGAACAGTTTGAAAAAGCCGAAGGACGCCGTCCCCGAATCATGGTCGCCAAAATGGGGCAGGACGGTCATGACCGCGGGGCCAAGGTCGTTTCCTCCGGTTACGCCGATCTCGGGTTCGACGTCGATATCGGCCCGCTCTTCCAGACCCCGGAGGAAACCGCCCGCCAGGCGGTCGAGAATGATTGCCATGTCGTGGCCATGAGTTCACTTGCTGCGGGGCACAAAACTTTGCTCCCGGCCCTCCGCTCCGAACTGGAGAAGCTCGGCCGCCCGGATATCATGGTGGTGTGCGGAGGGGTGATTCCCGCTCAGGATTACGACTTCCTCTACGAGAACGGGGCTGCCGCCATCTTTGGTCCCGGAACCGTGATCCCGGATTCGGCGAAGAAAATGCTCGAATTGCTGTTGAAGTGAATTCTGGGGATTCCAGGCCCGAGTGGACTCCTGAGGGTGCCGACCCGGCTTTCTTCACGACAACCGTGAGAAAGGGCAATCCCGGGTCGTCCGGCGTGCAGAAGGGCGCATCTGCCCCGCGCACCCGCGCCCAGTTGCCCGACCCGGATTGGCTGGTCGAGGGCGTCCTGTCTGGAGAACGAATGCGTCTCGCCCGAGCGATCACCCTCGTCGAGAGTAAGGCTCCGGCCCATCTCGAGATCGCCCGCAAGGTCCTGACAGCCTGCCTGCCTCACGCCGGAAAGGCCCGTCGGATCGGGATCTCTGGCGTCCCCGGTGCGGGCAAGAGCACCTTCATCGAGGCCTTCGGACTGCGGGTCTGCGAGCGTGGCGAGAAGATTGCTGTACTGGCCGTCGATCCATCCAGCTCGCGTAGCGGGGGCAGTGTCCTCGGGGATAAGACCCGCATGGAGCTGCTCAGTCGCCATCCCAACTCTTTCATTCGCCCCTCCCCCTCGGCGGGTACTCTGGGTGGCGTCGCCGCCAGAACCAAGGAGGCCATGATCCTTGTCGAGGCCGCAGGCTACGAAACCGTCCTCGTCGAAACAGTCGGGGTAGGGCAGAGCGAGATCGCCGTGCGGTCACTCGTCGATTTCTTCCTCCTCCTCCAAATTGCCGGAGCTGGTGATGAACTACAAGGCATCAAGAAAGGGGTCATCGAGATCGCCGACGCCATCGCCGTTAACAAAGCAGATGGTGACAATATCACGCGCGCCCGCTCCGCCCGAGGCGAATACGGACGCATCCTGGGCTTCCTCGAACCCTACACCGAAGGCTGGTCTCCCAAGGCATTGACCTGCTCCGCCATCTCCGGCAAGGGTCTCGAACGCATCGAGAAACTCATCGACGATTTCCTCAAGACCACTACCGCCAGTGGGGTGCATCAAAAAGAACGCCGCCGTCAGAATGTCGAATGGTTTCGCACCTTGCTCAAGGAAACAATCCTCAGCCGCTTTTTCGCCGATGAGGAAACCAGGAAACGAGTCGCCGATTTCGAAGAAAAGGTGGCCGACGGCTCCCTGCCCGTCAGTTCAGCGGTCGAGGCCGCACTCCTCAAAGGCCACTCCATTAAGCCAGGATAAGAGAGGAGTTTGGGAAAGGAGACAGATTCCCCTCCTTTCCGAAAAAGACGGCGGGGCAACACCAGCTTGTAGGGAGATTCTCTAGGTCGACAAACTCCATGAAAATGTTACAAGCCACTGGTTTGTCGCACCGCAATGAGGGGCGACCAGAGGGTCCGCGAGGTGCTTGGTCTCCTTATTCTTCCGAACTGATCTTGCCGTCGCGCAGCAGGTCGCGCGTTTCGATCAAAGTCCGGTTAATGGAGAAGATCACGATGAGAAGCTCGCAGTAGATACGCACCACTAACGGGCCAAGGACGATCATCAGAAGACCTTGCCACACGCCATCACCCGAGAAAATTTGGACGAGACCAGCGATGACCGCAACAAGCGTCATAAGCCAAAAGATAACCTGGATCACCGCCGGCGTGATCATTTTGCGAAAGGAGAGGAATTCGTTCATGGAATTTTTTCTTTTGAGTTCAGAGGTGGTTGTGAAGACGACGCTCGCCGCCGCCTGAAATCAACTTCTATACCGCATCACAAGACGGGGGCAATGAATTTCGAGCAAAAAATCCGGGAATCTCCTTCAACAAATTTTTATAGCACCGGCCTAATAAGCGGTTGACAGGGTGGCGGATTTTGGGGTGGAATGGGTGGCATGGCTAAAAAACGAAAGAAGGTATCGGACCAGCTGAGTTACTTCCACCTGATGA
>CAZWFJ010000093.1:0-16342 GCA_964633135.1 uncultured Puniceicoccaceae bacterium
TCGTAATCGTAATCGGATTTCAGAGGGCGAACATTGAACATCGAACATCGAACATCGAACATTGAACGTCCAATTTTGAATCGCAGAAGGGACCTCCGTAGCGGAACGGGGAACCCGTTTCGAAAGCGGTTCCCGCTTCCGCTCCTGGGGTGTAACCAGAAGTGCGGGGACTTCTCGAGAATTCGTGGAAGCGGGTTTATCCCGCGATATCAGAGGCCCGAATGGGGCATCACCGCCGGAAATCGGGGCATAAAGCCCCTCCCACTCCCCGCAATGGCACTCGGTTAAGACCTAAATCGAAATCGCTATCGGGTTTTGATTATTGTTACCTGTTGCTAAGCAGTTACTTAATAATTCTCGACTCGGATCCCGATCCCGATCCCGATCCCGATAGCGAATCATCGCTTAACCGAGAGCCATTGCGGTCTGCCCGAATAAATCCCAGATCACTTCTTGAAACATCTGCGCCCCTGCGCCTCTGCGCGACAATCACAGAGCATGCTCCCCTGAGAAGGGCACCGAAGATGTTCTCGTTGTTCGAACGGCTGTCGGTAGCAACCGATTTGGCGAATACTGGAATCACAATTATTTCTGTTAAGCGATTTTGGAAAAAATTTGTTATGCACCCCGAATGTGTTTTTTCCCGAATCTATTCTTGTCATGGGTAGGGATTGTTGCATCCTCATTGGTTCCGTCGCCGGAATAGCTCAGTTGGTAGAGCAACTCATTCGTAATGAGTAGGTCGTCGGTTCGAATCCGATTTCCGGCTCCACTTTCCCTTGGGGTCTTCCGCCAAGGGATCAGGCGGATGACTTGTTATTCGGAGTGGTCACCCTCGGTTGCGGAATTAAATTAACGGGTGCTTGGGGGTGGGTTCCGGCTGATTTCATCCACGGCCCTCGGACAGTGTTCTCAGCCCTGCTGGAATTTGAATTCTTCTGTTCGCAGGATGAGATCAATCGCGCGCTCGCGGGTTTGCCTTTCCATCGCCTGTAGGCTGGGCGGGAGTCGGTAGAGGAAGTTGACCATCGTGCTCACCACGAGGGTCTGGTTGTCGCTGTAAGGATAGTGGTGGACGACGGTGCGGGCACCGGCGATAATTTTGGCGAAGAAAATCCGCCCAAAGTTGTCGTAGTCGTATTCGAGCGAGATGGACGGCTGGGCTTGCGCGGGTTCGAGCCTTCTGATGCGGCGGTAAAACTCCTGATCCTGGGCGGATTTTCGGCTCAAGTTGTCGGGGGTGTAAGCCTGGATGACGAAATCCATTGAGGGCACGAAAACCTCCCCTTTTTTGCGGATACGGTTGATTGGGTAGCCGCTTGGACGGATGAAGTCATCGAATCCGGTAACTTCGTCGATGTATTCCAGACTCGTCAGGCGTTCTTCGGAGAAAAACCCGATCGGCTGATCAACAATGTATGCGGATCGGGCGATGACCACGTGATGCTGCCGACTCTCGTAGATTTGGTCCCTGTCCAGCACTTTCACCTTCAGGAAATTGGGGTCTGATTTCGCGCAGTGGTTCCGGTGAATTACCTCGTAGAAGAATTGGATCGATCCTTTCTCCAGAAGTGCAGGATCCAATGCGAAGTCGAACGAGTCCTCTCGCTGGACCTCAATGGGCCGGGCCAGGAGAATGGCCGGGAGCAGCAGGGCGAGAGGGATCAGGCGGAGGGAAATGTTGCGCATCGGTTCGGCTCAGGTTTCGGAGGGGACCACCCTAGACAAAAGCCGTTCTGTTCTTCCAACAAAAAATCAACGCAAATACTTGTCGCTGCCCGGTGGAGCGAAGCGTCCGACATAAGCCTCGGGTGCTCGTTTATCGAGCGTGCTCTCGTCCATGGGAAGAAATCCGACGGACGAGTCAGCGAAGGCGACGAGGGCTTCCCCTCGGTGGCGGAAGTGAACGGTTATCTCCCGGTCGTCGATCCCGTAGAATTCTTCAATCATGGGTTCGTCGGACGAGGCATGTCCCTGGAAGGTATTGACTTGTGCCGAGGTGGCGAAGACCACGGTTCTGGAGGGATTCTTGAGTTCGGAGAACCTGGCCAACTTTTCTACCCCGAACCAGCCGCCCCCCAGGAGTACATTATAGCCCACGCCGATGTAGCCCATGCGGAACTTTGGCTTGAAGGCCTTACCGGCAAAATCGAAGCTTGGATCTGGTTGAATGCCGGCCGGTACGTATCCTCCCAGTGGCCCGGACCCCGGCTCGAACCAGCGCTCTCCCTCCGGTTTCTGGATGCTCTCTATCGGCTCGAAGCCGAACCACCATTCGACGCCATATCGTTCGCCGTCATCAATTCCCTTCCGGTAGGGCCAGAACGTGTAATTATTGGCCGAAAGATAGGCGGCCGCACCTGCCGCCAGCTGCCTCACGTTGCTGGCCGAGGTGGCGAGGGAGCTGCTTCGGACCGCTTCCCGGACTGCCGGGAGGAGAATAGCCGAAAGGATGCCGAGGATTCCGATGACTACGAGAATTTCGACGAGTGTGAAGGCGGAGCGGCGGTGAGTTCTTTTGTCGCTGGGCGTCATAGGCAAGTGGTTCCTTTTGGATGACGGGTTCGAAGTAGGTCGCGAAAAGGCGGGGAGGTAGCTGATTATCCCCTGCCTGCGGCGTCGTTCCGGCGGTTGCGCCGGGAGGCTGCGAACAGGACCGTAGCCAACCCGAAGAGGAGCGCGAAATTGCTTGGCTCCGGGGCTGCGGCGATGGTGCCGCCCGGGGTAACCCCGAACTCTCCGAATGTCCATGCATCCCACGAACCGTCGGCAAGAAGTCGGCCCTGGATCCCGCCAGATTGGCCGGATGCGCCGGTTTTCGAGGGTTCCCAGGATGTTGGAACGGAGGTTCCAGCATTTGGATAGGTCCAAATCTGGGGCTGCGGCGCGTCGGGGTCATAGTCAGGGTCAGAGCTGGCAACGCCGGTTGTCCCTCCGGCAAGATGGTAATTCCAGTATCTTAAATCATTGATAAAATCGCCGCTAGTCGCACTAAACTCCCCGAAGGCACTCTCATAGGTGATTTGGGTAACGAAAAAGCCGTCCTCCGCGCTTCCACCATGAGCGACGTCGAGGTTCGGGTCCGCAGCGGCGATGGCAAGAAGCATGTCCGCCCCGGAGATTACCACGGGATCGGTTGGCTCGTCCCAACGGTAGCCCCAGGCAAAAGCACTGGTAGAGGCATCGGTTTGAAAGTCGATCACCAGGGCGGACTGGTTCGCCCCCGTACCGACCCAGTAGTTGATATCACTAAAAGAGTTTACCGCTGCCTGCCCGAGGCCGGTTGAAAATAGTGTGAGGCTGAGAATGGCGCTGTTTAGGTTCATGTCGATTTTTCGTTATTGATAATTAGCTATCAATAAAGAGAATTCGGGATTGCCTTACCGGATGCAAGCGGAAAAATGGGATTTATGGCAGAAAGGCGGACAAAACAACGCTCGGTAATTGAGTCTATTCTGAAAACTTCTGGCAGGCCCCTGACCCGTGGGGAGTTATGGGAGGAGGCGCGGAGTCGGATGCCATCGATTGGTTTTGCGACGGTAAGCCGGGCGGTGAATGAGTTACTGGAGGCGCAGGAATTGCTCGCACTGCAGTATCCTGGCCAGCCGACTCGCTATGAAAGGCCGGCGGAGAGGGAGCATCCGCATTTATTATCGCACCGGACGAATCGGATTCACGATCTGGACATACCCATGCCGGTGGTAAAGATTCCGAAAATACCCGGGGTAAAGATCACTGGCTACGAGGTCTTGTTCTTCGGCGAGTTGGAGAACGAGTAGGGCGGATCCGGTTTTTTTTCCTGGATCGCAGGGCCGGTGGATTTTCCGTGTTGCTCGTAGAATTTGCGAGTGGGTTCTTCCCCGCCCATGAAGAAGCGGAGGGTTTTCTCGTCTGTTTCGAGCAGGTCGACAACCATCAGACCGTCCAGGACGTCGCTGAAGTCTGCATCGACATTAAAGCTCAGGAAGCGCGCATTGAGTTTGACGTAGTGTCTCAGGAGGGTGGGTACGCCCTTCTGGTCGGGTTCGATTTCGGCGATCAGAGCGGAGACATCGTCGATGTCTTTGACGCCTCGGGCGATGGCGTCTTTCTCCTCCTTGCTGAGGAGGCGGCTTTTTTCCGGAGGGGTTTTGGCCTTCACCTTTCCGGAGAGGATGGGGTCGAAATTGTTTCCACGGAGGAAGTGAATGATCAGGTCCTTGGAGATGGTTTCGTATTCGCAGTTGATGCTGACGGGGCCGAAGACGTAGCGATAGCGGGGGTTCCGGGCAATAAAGGCACCGATCCCCTGCCAGAGGAGGGAGAGGGTGGCAAATTTGCGTTGATAGGATGGCACGATAAACGAGCGGCCCAGTTCCATGGCCGGGTCCATGCTTTCGAGAAAGGCGGTGCGGAAGCGGAAGAGGGTGCTGGTGTAGAAGCCGCGCTTTCGTTTTCTGGGGAGGATGGCGTCGGTCTGGCCCATGCGATAACCGCCGATGATCTCATTCTCTTCGGTGTTCCAGAGGAAGAGCTGGAGGTAATCGAGGTCAAAGTGGTCGGTATCGTAAGGCTTGCCCGTGCCTTCACTGACTCCGCGGAAAGTGAGTTCGCGCAGTCGCCCGATCTCGAGAAGGATGTTGGGAGCCTCGGCCCCTTTGACCACGTAGACCCGGAATTGCTTGCGTTCGTAGAGGAGGTTCTCGGCGGGGAGAGCAGCGATCTCTGCGAGGATTTTGGCCGTGGGTACCGGATCAATGAGAGGATCGTGTAGGGGACTCTCGGTCCGGGGCCGAGGGGGCAATGGCAAGCGCAGGTTTGGGCGGATGCGCAGAGGCCCGCGGGGGCGGCGGCCCGATCCTCCTAGCAGATACGTTCGCAGGCGAAGAAAATCGAGCAGATCCTTCTCGCTTGAGAACTTTGCAATCTTGCCTGGGGAAATGAGGTTGCCAATCCGAAGGGAAATCTCCTGCCCGCGTTTGTTTACCAGTTCGCGTCCGAGCAGAAGGGTGCGCAGGCGCGGATGGATTGTGCCCATTATATTGAAAAAGAGGCTATTTCCCCCGAAGAAAAAGATGGGCAAGACTGGCGCGCCCGATTTTAGTATTAGTTTGGCGGATACTGGATTCCAGTCGGAGTCAGTAACTCTTTTCTGGCCCAGGCGGAAATGCGAAACCTCTCCAGCGGGGAAAGTGGCCAGAAGGTGTCCATCGCGGACCCAGCGGAGGGATTCCTTGACGGATCGGGCATTGTAACGCCTGGCTTCGGGGCCTCCGAATGGGTCGATGCCATACACCAATGGCTCCATCTCACTCATGCGCAGGAGAAGATAGTTGGCGAGAAGTTTGCTGTCTTTGCGGATGGAAAGCAAGAAATCGCCGAGGATGATGCCGTCCAGGCCACCGAAGGGGTGGTTGGCGATGACGAAAACCGGGCCGTCCGGTGGGATGCGGGCGGCTTCCTGCTCGCTGAAGCGGTAGCTGACCCCCAGGTTTTGGAGAGTGTTCTGGAAAAACGCTCCTGGAGGACTCTGCCGAGTGTCGTCATAGAGTTGGTTTGCCGCGCGAATGGCGAGTAACCGTTCGAGTGCCGGCGCGATCAGGCGATAGCCCGCGCGGGCCAGGGGATGGCGGATGTTTTTGCCGAGTTCAATCAGCGACTCGTCGTCCGTGCAGGGCTTCATGGCGAATCGATCGGGTTTTCAGGTGGAAGTTTTTGGCTCGCCGGAGGATTTCCGCCTCTGCGACGGTCCGGGGCTGTTTGGTCACCGCTTTTTCTTGTCGAAAAATGAGGAATCGGGTCGTTTGAATTCCGATTCGGACGAAGGGTCTTCTTTGCGCTTGCTACTTTCCTCATCGGGCTTCGCGGGGGAAGAACCGAGTGGGTCAGGGACGGGGGAGGCATTCCGTGCCGCTGGAGAATCGGAGGTTTCGGAGGCGTCCGTGGATGCGGGAGGCCTGGCGACCTTCTCTTCTTGCGAAGCGGGAGTAAGAGATGGCGCTGGAGCTGGAGTTGCTGATGAGGTCGCTGGTCGGGGGCGCTGACTTGGCGGGGACGGCGGGCTGGCGTACTTCCCTGTTGGGGAAGAGGAGCTGGAGGGGCGCTGGTTCAGATCAATTCCCGAGGGTTGGACCTTGGGCGAGTTTCCGGAGCGGATGCCGGAGACGATGATTTCGATCTGCCCGAGGTTTTCGATACCGAGATTATTTTCCAGGGAATCTTTAAGGTGCGTTTGCAGGTAGGAGGCCGTATCCCGCAGGTTTGTCGACCCGTCGACCCGAATGCGGACCGACAGGTTCAGTTTCCGTCGCGCCCGGATTTTGATCGCGGGCTTGCGCACCTCCGGCATCTGTTCGCAGGCCGAGTGGACCAGTTCCAATAGGGCGTGACGGGAAATCTCGACATAGCCCGTCTCCCCCTTAAATGCGCGGATGCGGCGAGTCGGACGAAGTCGTAGAAAAACAAGCAGGACGAGAAGTCCAAGGGCGATTGCCCCGATGATCTGAAACTCCTTCTCGGCGAGAAACCCGAAATCAGTCGATTGGATGGACTCGAGCCAGTGTGAGATATCTTCCTGCATGGGCATGGAATTCAGCCAGCCCACTGACCGGATTCTTGTTTCGGTTCCTCCGGGACGTGGACGCCATCGATGGTGATGTCCACCCGGGCTACGTCCTTGCTGGTCATTTTGGAAACCTCGTCGCGGACGGTTTGCTGAATCTGCCCACCGGTGCGGGCCAGTTCCACCCCAAAATCCAAAATGACCCGAACCTCAATCTCGTAGGTGCCGCCCTCGTCCTCACTCACGCGCACCCCGCGCTCGCCCTCGCGCTTGGCAAACATCTCGGCGATGCCCTCAAAGCGTCCTCCCCCGACGGAGTGGACCCCGGGCACGCTCAAGGTGGCGATGCGCACGATGTTGGCGACCACACTGTGGTTGATACGGATCTCGCCCAGAGTGGAGTTCTCTTCCGAGACAAAAGGGACGGTGGATTCGGATTCGGGTGTGTTTGGCTGTTCCATAGGATTTCGCTTCATTCGCTGGGTGAGGGAGAGAGGAGGTAGCGGGGCGTGCGGGCAAGAAACTCCTCTACATAGCGGGTGGTCGTCTGCCCCTGGCGGAAGACCGGATCGCTGATAATTGCCTGCAGGAAGGGGATGTTCGTGTTGATCCCCCGGATCAGATATTCCTTGAGCGCCCGGTTCATGTGGACGATCGCCTCCTCCCGGCTCTCGCCGTAAGTGATCAGCTTCCCGATCATCGAATCGTAATGCGGCGGAACCGGGTAGCCGGAGTAGATGTGGGAGTCGAGGCGCACGCCGGGTCCACCGGGAGGAAAGTAGAGTTTGATCTCGCCGGGGGAGGGCGCAAAGTTGCGCGAGGGATCCTCGGCGCAGATCCGGCACTCGATGGCATGCTTGCCCGCAATGCGCACTTGCTTTTGTTCGATCCCGAGCTTTTCGCCGCTGGCGATCTGGATCTGCTTCTTGATCAAATCGATCCCGGTCACGAGTTCCGTGACGGGATGCTCGACCTGGATGCGGGTGTTCATCTCGATGAAAAAGAAATCGCCGTTCTTGTCGACGAGGAACTCAATCGTCCCAGCGTTGCGATAATCAGCAGCTTCGGCTGCCTTCACGGCGGCACGGCCCATGCGTCGGCGAAGATCAGCCGAGAGAAAAGGGGAGGGTGCTTCTTCGATCACCTTTTGATGGCGACGCTGGACCGAGCAATCCCGTTCGCCGAGATGGATCACCTTGCCGTGCTCATCGGCGAGGATTTGAAACTCAATGTGGCGGGGATCCTGAATAAACTTCTCAATGTAAACCGAGGCATCGCCGAAAGCCTTGTCGGCCTCGTTGCGGGCCGTCTCGAACTCACGCTGGAAGGCGACGGCATTGTGAGCCACCCGCATCCCGCGCCCACCCCCGCCCGAGACTGCCTTGATGATGACCGGAAAGCCAATCTCCTTGGCCACTTTCAGCGCTTCCGCTTCGTCCTTGATCGCCCCTTCGCTGCCGGGGACCGTCGGCACCTTGGCACTCTTGACCGTTTCGCGGGCCAGTGCCTTGTCCCCCATCATGCGAATCGTTTTCGAGCTGGGTCCGATGAACTTGATGTTACAACTTTCGCATTGCTCGGCAAAATCGGCGTTTTCCGAGAGAAAGCCATAGCCGGGATGGATGGCATCCACATTCGCCAACTCGGCGGCACTCAGAATCCGGTCGGTCTTCAGGTAACTTTCCGCGCTGGAGGCCGGGCCGATGCAGATCGCGTCGTCGGCAACCTGGCAGTGGATGGACTGTTCGTCGGCCTCCGAATAGACGGCCAGGGTTTCGATGCCCATCTCGCGGCAGGCCCGGATCACCCGGAGAGCAATTTCCCCGCGGTTGGCGATGAGTATTTTCTTCAGCATACCCCGCCGTTCACGATTCCTTGACTTTCATGAGAGCCTGGCCGAACTCCACGGGTTCGCCGTTCTCAACCAGAATTTCCACAATCTTGCCGCTCACCTCCGATTGGATCTCGTTCATCACCTTCATGGCCTCAATGATGCAAACAACGGAGTCCACCTTGATCTTACCGCCCTCTTCAACGAAGGGAGGACTCTCCGGCGAAGGGGCCCGGTAAAAGGTGCCCACCATCGGAGATTTGACATAAACGATTCCCTTTTCCTCTACTTCCGGAGCGCTGGTCCCTCCCCCTGTCGGTGAGGCAGACTCGGTAGCCGAGACCGGCAAAGGCATCGGTGCGTTCATATTCCCGCCACCATGCACGGCGACGATTTCTTTCTCGCGGGCAAGGCGAATACGGAAGGTCTCTTCCTCGATTTCCAGAGAGGACAAGTCACTGTCCTTCATGATTTCCACGAGTTTTTCGATCTGATCGATGTCCAAAGCGTTTCCTGGGTTGGGTTTTTTTGAGAGTTATAATGGTTTCGGCAAATCGTGAAAGGGAATGCTATGACGCTTCCGCACAGTTCTGCAACCCTTTAGAACAAGGTATCCCCCGAATTAGCAAAGCCGGAGGCGAGGGGAGATGGGGCATGAGTGTAAATAAAAACACCGTGGTTTTTTGCAGCTTCCCGCTGAATTGTGATTGCGGCGATTCAGATGTCGGATCAGGGTTTCGACTTTGCATGAAACTCTGGCTCAAGTTTGTCATCCTTTTCGTGGTCTTCCTGCTGTTTGTAGGCGGCTTGGTGTTGCTTACCCGTGCGAAAATGCAGGCGGGGATGGAAATGATGTCCATGATGGTGCCTCCCCCTCCCACAGTTGGAGTGGTTGAAGCGAAAACGGAGCCATGGGAAGTTGTCCTTTCAGCCGTCGGCTCACTGACCGCCAGCGAAGGGGTAACTCTCGCCTCGGAGGTGCCCGGAAGGGTGGTCGAGATCCGGTTTGAATCGGGGCAGGAGGTGAGCGCGGGCGATTTGTTGCTCGTGCAGGATCATTCCGTTGAGTCGGCTAATCTTGCCGCCGCCAAAGCCAGCCGGGATTTGGCCACGGTGGATTTTAGGCGGACGTCGGATCTGCTGGAGCGCAATACCATCGCCCAGGCCGATTTTGATGCTGCGAAGGCGCGCAAGGACCGGGCGGAGGCCGAAGTGCTGGCAATTCAGGCGGCCATCGACAAAAAGAGGATCGAGGCACCGTTTTCCGGCCAGCTGGGAATCCGCCAGGTCAGTCTCGGCGAACTCCTTTCAGCGGATAGCCCTATCGTTGTCCTGGAAGCTTCTGACCCACTTTATCTGGATTTTTCACTTCCGCAAAGGGAGCTGAGTCGCATCGGCATCGGCCAGAGTGTTTCCTTTGTGGTCGACGCTTACCCAGGAAAATCCTTTACGGGTAAGGTAGAGGCCATTAGCCCCCGTGTCGATCGGAGCACGCGTAATATTCAGGTTCGGGTTGCGGTCCCGAATTCGGACAAAGTGCTGCGCTCCGGGATGTTCGCCCGCTTGCGACTGGATTTGGGGCAGGTGAACGATTGGGTGGTGATTCCGAGTACTGCGGTCAGTTACAACCCTTACGGGAACGGTGTTTACCTGGTGCGGGATCTTGAGGCAGAAGATGGATCCACTTTCAAGGGAGTACGACAAGTCTTTATCGAGATCGCCGACCGAAGAGGCGGCCTGGTGGCGGTGAGCAAAGGCATCGAAAATGGCGATCAGGTTGTCGTAGCCGGAGCCTCGAAGCTGAGCGATCGTTCTCCCATCAAGATCAATAACGATATCCTCCCCGACGCCAAAGCCGACCCGGAACCGGCCGAGGGCTAATCGCGCAATTGGACGAAGCATGAAATTTACGGATATTTTCATCCGTCGACCGGTTCTTGCGACGGTAGTCAGCCTTCTGATCCTCCTGCTGGGAGTTGCGTCGATTTTGCGGTTGAACGTGCGCCAGTTTCCGCAGACCGATGTATCGGTCGTCACGGTCAGCACGACGTATGTCGGTGCCGATGCGGAGTTGGTGCAGGGCTTTATCACCACACCGCTGGAGCGGGTCATCGCGAGTGCCGAGGGGATCGACTACATGCAGTCCTCCAGCTCGGCGGGGATAAGCGTGATCTCGGCCCAGTTGCGGTTGAACTATGATCCGATCAAGGCCCTGACCCAGATTAACTCGAAGATCAACCAGGTCCACAATCAGCTTCCGCCCGAGTCCGAGGAGCCGGTAATCGATATTCAGGCGACCGACAGCCAGATCGCCTCGATGTACCTGGGGTTTTACTCGGAAGAACTTCAGGGCAACGAGATTACAGATTACCTAACCAGGGTGGTCCAGCCCCGGCTCGCCGCAGTGCCAGGAGTACAGGAGGCCGAGATCCTTGGGGCGCAGACTTTTGCCATGCGCATTTGGCTCGATCCAGAGAAGCTGGCCGCTTATGAGCTTTCGGCCTCCGAGGTGCGGCAGGCCCTGGCCGCGAATAATTTCCTCTCTGCGGTTGGCCAGACCAAGGGGCAGTTTATTCAGATCTCCATCACCGCCAATACCGATCTTCAGGACGCGGAGCAGTTTCGGAATTTGGTCGTTCGGGAGCAGGATGGCACGATCATCCGCCTGGGCGATGTCGCCAATGTGGTCCTGGGCGCAGAAAATTACGACGTCGATGTGCGGTTCAACCAGCAGGAGGCGATCTTTATGGGAATAAAGGTGCTTCCTACCGCCAATACTCTGGAGGTGATCGGCCAGGTGCGGGAGACGCTTCCAACCATAGAACGAAACCTGCCGGGAAGCCTGAAACTCGGCGTCCCTTACGATTCGACGAAGTACATCCAGGACGCGATTAACGAGATCGGTACCACTCTCGCCGAGACCCTCTCGATCGTGATTGTTGTGATCTTTCTCTTCATCGGATCGTTTCGGGCGGTGACGATCCCGGTGGTGGTCATGCCTCTGTCGCTGATTGGTGCCGCGTTCCTGATGCTGGTTTTCGGCTTTACGATCAACTTGCTGACCTTGCTGGCCATCGTGCTTTCCGTCGGTTTGGTCGTCGACGACGCAATTGTCGTGCTGGAGAATATCGAGCGTCATATCCGCATGGGGAAAAGCCGCTATGATGCCGCCATTGATGGAGCACGGGAGCTGGTGGGACCCATCTTTGCCATGACCCTCACGTTGGCTGCGGTTTACGTGCCGGTCGGCTTTCAGGGAGGCCTTACCGGTGCCCTTTTCCGGGAGTTTGCCTTTACGCTGGCCGGTGCGGTTGTGATCTCGGGGCTGATCGCCCTGACCCTGTCGCCGATGATGTGCTCGAAAATTCTTCCCGAGGAGTTCAAATCGACAGGCTTGGTGGCCCGCCTGGAGAAAGCGTTCGATGGCCTCCGAAATTTTTACGGAAGGCTGCTTGCCAGTACCCTGCGCTCCCGCCCCGTCGTGAATACGATGGCGGTCCTCATTGTTCTTCTGGCCTTTCCCTTTTTCCTGCTCTCCCCGAAAGAGCTGGCACCACCAGAGGATGAAGGCGTTATCTTCTCCTTTATGGAGGGTTCCCCCACCGGAACGCTGGAGCAGACGCTCCTGTATTCGCCGGAGGTTGCCCGGATTTATCGGTCCATACCCGAAACCGATGCAACCTTTACGATCTCTTTTCCGGGATCCGGTGTTCCGGGGAATCCGTTGGCGGGGTTCGCCGGGATGGTGACCGTGCCGTGGAGCGAGCGCTCGCGGACAACCCAGGAGATCATTCCACAGATTCAGCCGCAGCTCTCCGGAGTGGCGGGGTTGGATGTGAGAGCGGTTACTCCCCCGCCGCTTCCCGGCGGAAGTCAGTTTCCGGTTGAGTTCGTCATTACAACCACGAGCGACCAGCGGGAGATTCTGGAGGTGGCCGATGCCCTGGTGAAGCGTGCCAATGCCAGTGGGAAGTTCATGTTCGCCTTTTCCGATCTAAAGTTTGACCGCCCGCAGATCGAGGTCGACATCGACCGCGAATTAGCCGCTGACCTCGGGCTGGATATGAGAGATGTCGGGAACAATCTGGGTGCGGCTTTCGGAGGGGCGTATGTGAACCGATTCAGCATTGATGGATGGAGCTACAAAGTCATTCCCCAGGTAGAGCGGACGGCCCGGTTGATTCCTGAGCAGCTCGGGGATCTCTATTTCACCGCCGCAGACGGGTCGGTCTATCCGGCTTCCACCATTGTCACGATCTCGGAGAAAGTGGAGCCGCGTCAGTTGAAACGCTTCCAGCAACTCAACTCCGCCATGATCCAGGGAGCACCCGTGCCACCCACTACGCTGGACCAGGCACTGACCTATCTGGAAGACCAGGCGGAGGAACTGTTCCCGAAGGGGCGCGGATTCCAAATCAACTATGCGGGAGAGTCGCGCCAGCTTCGCGAGGAGCAGAGCGGTGGTGCTTACATTCTGCTCCTTTCCATCATCTTTATCTTTCTCGTTCTCGCAGCTCAGTTCGAGAGCTTCCGCGATCCATTCATCATCCTCCTGGGTTCCGTACCACTGGCATTGACCGGCTCCCTCTTCTTTACCTTCGCCGGGTTTACCAGTATCAACATTTATTCCCAGATTGGCCTGGTGACCCTGGTCGGCCTGATCGCCAAGAACGGAATCCTTATTGTCGAATTTGCCAACGAGCTCCAGCGGAGGGGAAGGAAGAAGCTGGAGGCCATTCAGGAAGCAGCCGAAATCCGACTCCGGCCTGTCCTCATGACGACCGCAGCGACGGTCTTCGGGCACATGCCCCTGGTCTTTGTAACCGGTGCCGGTGCCGCCGCCCGCAACAGTATCGGGATCACCCTGGTCACCGGCATGGCCATCGGCACGCTCTTCACGCTTTTCGTTCTTCCCAGCCTTTACATGCTGATTGCCCGCGACCGCAAAGGCCAGAACGTCTGAACGGAAACCTACCAGGTATACTCAACCGTGTAGGTCACCGTTTCGGTCTTCCCGGCCGCAACCTTGACCGGGAACTCAATGGTTCGTGAGTCCACCTTCTCATAGTTCATGCTCGACTGCGTGATCTCCCAATTATTCCAGCGATAGAGGTGCTCGACCACTTTTACCTCGACATCCTCCTCACTGCGGTTGCGGATTTCGATGGAAAACGTTTCGCGAATCAGGTGCTGAGTGCGGTGTTTGAAGAAGTCAGTCTGGGTGCGCTCCCCGACCAAGTCGAAAGCATTGCCAAGGTAAAGCTCCACCGTCTCGTCTTTCGGAGTATGATCAATCGTATTCTCCCCGATGAACTCAATCTGACCGTCTTCGTCAGCGCGATAAAAGCGGATCGTCCCAGCCGGCAGAGGCACTCCAAGATGGTTCTCTTCAGAGTTTTTGAAGGTGCGGAAGATCGCGATCTGCGTGTTCCCGTTTCTCGCAAAACCGGGGTCATTCAAAGGAGACCTGCTGGCCCGCCACGAACTCGAAAGGGCCGCTCCGTCGTAGACGTAACTCTTGGTCGTGCTGACTGGATCTGCCCGGACAAATTCCAGCTGCTTGGTCTCCTGATCTCGCAGGTCGATCTCGCCGGGCAGGCTGTAGAGATGAAACTCATCGAACTTCCGCTGCTCGGGGGCAGCCGGTGGGGCGGCTGCCATTGTTCGCATCATCAATCCCTCGTCAAGACGGGTCGCACCCTTGCGGGTGACCTTGTTGACATCCCCCGCGATGAGCTTGATCCGGGCCGCTTCAAAATTCTTGCCACTGCGGTTTTGCACGGAGACCCAGCCGCTCACCGAGACATCATCCCCCGTCTCGGAAAGGACGAAATTGTAGTCAGCCTCCCAGGACAAACCGCCCGTCAAATAACTCAGGTCGGCCGTTAGCGAGACCGGGCCGGGCGAATAGATCTTCCACGACAATGTGGGTTGCAGGATGGACCCGTCCCCGAGGCTCGGAAATCGGGGCTGTCCCGGCAATTGCATCATCAAATCGCCGTCTACCTCAATAATGGGTTCCAAAAACCCAGAAGAGGATTGGACCGGAGCACGGACGATCTTTCCGGCAACCTCCACTTCGAGGTCCCCGATTATACGGACAAATGCAATCGTTTCACCCTCAAACATCTGCAGGAGCCGCTGCTGGTTCACCGGGTCCCCGCGATAGCTCTGTTCCAGAACGCGCAGATCAACCTCCCCCCTAGCGTCCCGGAGAACCACCGATTCGGGTTCCAGCTGGCTGGTCACCCCGCTGTAAGAGATCTCCTGGGTACCGCTCTCCAGCTCCAGCGTTACCTGATCGCGGACAACCGCAAAATTATCGTTATAGACCGTCACCCCCGTCTGGGCAGCTAGAGGGGACAACACCGCAGAGGCGACAAGCAAACTAGAAAGTCTTCGTGTTTTCATGGGAAAGGGAAAATAGAGAGTTGATGGAGCAGGAAATCTAACAGCGTGCCGTTAACAAGGGCAATCCATTTCGGGGTAAACCATTTAAGGAGCAAGATGTCTACCCGGTAAAAAAAGCGAAACCAGCAATCAGCGTGGCCCGGGGACTGCACCCGGCGGCGAATGGCACTAGTTTAAGGGAGTTTCCGTTCAAGCTCATAATCGTGCTCTTAATCATAATCATAATCCAAGCAACTGATCAGGAATGATTTATGATTTCAAGAATAGAGATTACGATTACGTGTATGATTAAGAGTAAGAGGTCGATCTCTACTTAAACTAGTGGCATTCTGCCCGGGGGACTCTACCTCATCGACGAACCGAAGCCAAGTACGAGGAACTGGCTCATGTGACTCTTACGAAGAGCTTTCTCTGCGATCCCGAGCGGTATTTCAGGCAGCTTTGAGGAGAGAGCGAATCGATTGTGGGATTGAGAATTCCGGTGAAAGGTCGGGGCAGCAACCTGGCATCAAAGGAAAGCCTCCGACCTGAGATTCCGTGTGTTCATCCATCTTCCTCCCTGAATGAGGAGGATGGCTCAGTCTGTGTCTTTGCCCTTGCAAACACAGTAAAGATACCGATCCGGGTGTCGCAAATGCTTAACCCGCAGGCTTGACACGATCGGATTATTCCACAGGATCCTAACTTTTCTTGCGGGTATAGTTTAGTGGTAAAACCTCAGCCTTCCAAGCTGATGATGTCGGTTCGATTCCGTCTACCCGCACCAGCTCTTGCAACAGAGGTTTGGCTGGCAATCTCACCTTTTTCATCATCCAAACTAATCAGCCTGCTGTCGGATCCTGCCGCGAAAGAAGGATTCCTGCGGCATCCTAACGATCCAGCAGTACCCTTCCGGCCCTGGAATCTCCCGGCACCAGTTTTTTGCTACCACAGTGCGGACACCTCGCATTGGACGGACCCAGTCTCTTCCGTCTCAACAGCACACCCGGCACAATGAGGACGTAACCGAGAATCTCCCCGAGCGAAACGCCTGGGTGGTGCGGTTTTTCAAACGAAAACCCACACTTTGGACAGACCCATTTTGGCAGGGCAAATCCGTCCTGTCGGGCGTCGTCTGCTCCCATTTTAATCCAGTGGGGATCTTCTGCTTCCTCGGCGTGGGCAGCGTGGATGATGTAGGATTCGCGGGATCCCTCGGCTCGGCGGAAGGCTTCATCAAGGGAAACCTCGGTATCCGATACTTCTCCATCCACCTGAACCCACCATTTGTCCGGCGAATGCGTTCTCAGCGCCCAGACTCTCAGTTCGCTCTTTTTCATGACTTTTTTGGGGTGTGGGGTTTGAATGAAGTCCACTCACTATCCCCGATGATATCGGGAGCAATGAACGGCTCAACTAATCTGCGATTCAAGAGACTATACCGGAATGAGCGACCAGGCCAGAAAAATCGTAACAATTCCTCACCTGCGATCTGAACCCAGAAGTGCTAGAACCTTGTAACACATTTTCTTTCGTAGTCGGACCGGCTTGCCGTCCGATCCCTTTCGGCTCAATCGTCG
>CAZWFJ010000094.1:0-16301 GCA_964633135.1 uncultured Puniceicoccaceae bacterium
CCCCGGCGCAAGCCCTCCCGTAGCCACAAAACGGATAATCCTTCGGGTCTGCCACCATCCCCGCCCGCACCGGATTCAGGTCAATATAGGCCGCCACTGTTTTCAGCGAATACGCATCCCCCTCCACCAAAACACTTTTAAAGCGATCGCTCCAAAGGGGTCCATACCGACCATGCTGATTATTGAACCAGATCGAATAGCGCTGCTTCAACGTTTTCATAAACTCGGAAACATCTCCCATCCGCGCAAGCAGGACCGACCGCACCCGCTCAGCCTCCGCCCCTCCCTGCTCCAAAATCTCCTCCAGCCGATCCCCGGACATAGGCTGGTAGGCACTGGTCGTGGGATACAGCACCCGATAACGACGCACCAACTCCTCATCCGAAGGATCATCCCCGGCACAAACCCGCACCAGCACATGAAAGTGATTCTCCATCAAACAATAGGTAATCACCCGAACCCCGGAAAACTCCGCCGCCTCCACCAGCATCTTCCGAAAAACCTTCCGCTGCTCCGGCCCCAAAAGCCTCTCCCCATTCACCGTCCGGCTCATGCAATGATAGACCGAATCCACCTCATCCACTCGAATACGTATTTTTCTCATCCCCCCACTCTGAGGCATAGATCCCCCAAGTCAAGTAATTAGCTACAGTCCCTACTAATTTACCAAGACACTTCATGCCATATTCGTAGGTCGTTGATTATCAATATTATTGTCGAAGATTTCGTCAAACTTCTCTCTGGGCGAATCGTGTTGTCGAGGTGGTTGGTTGGGTTCTTTTCGACAAACAACGGACGCGAATGCGCAGTAACGCGAGGTTCGCTACGGTGTTTTTGGTGCGGCAGTAGAACTTTTTCCTTGAGGAAGTTTCCGAAGCCTATCTCCTGCCGCTTCGATCACGAGTTCCAGATCATGCATCATCATGTTTGGTCTTTTGCGGGGGTTGTTTTTCGCTTCCCGTACATGGAATTCCGGGGACAGGTTGAGTCCCTCGTCGGCGTTTGCCAGCTCCTGATCCAATTCCCAGCTCCAGAGGTGCGGCATCGCGCACGGCGCGTAAAACCGCGTTTCGAAAATCTCACACCAGCGGTGCCCGCTCATCCCGGCATGGTGCAGCGAAAAGGTATCGACACCGAATCCCATTGCCCCGCGCGACGCTGAGCACCCTCCACATAGCGAGGAATTATCGGCTGTCGCTCGAAGGTGCGTGCATCCGCATTTGCGGTGACCTGTGCGGGTCCGTCCTGGCGACCCGGGGCAGAAATCCTGTCTACGGGGTCACTTGCGGTAGTGTTCGATTCGAAAATCCGGTTCCTCGTGAATCGTTCGGACTTTGGGGAAGTGATCTTCGAACTTTGGAAGGAAGGTGTCGCCCTCCACCTCGAAACAGACACGGGTCAGGTAAACCTCGGTCCATAGGTCTCTGGTGAGTCGGTAGATTTCTGCGCCTCCTATAACATAGACCCGTTCGCCAGCGTCGATATTCCGGCAGAAGTCCTCCAGTGCTGGGAAGACCTCGATCCCGGGAGCGCTCAGTCCGGCCCGGCTCAGGACCACATTGCGTCGTCGGGGAAGAGGGCGGCCGATCGATTGGAAGGTCTTTCGCCCCATTAGGACGGTCCCTCCGGTGGTCAGCTGCTTGAAGAACTTCAGGTCTGCCGGAAGGTGCCAAGGCAAATTACCCTCGTGCCCGATCACCCTGTTTGCGGCCATGGCCGCTACGGCGATCCAGGAAACGGAGGAATGGGAAAGTTGCGAGGCATGCTTCATTCGTCAAACGGCGACCGGTGCCCGGATTGCAGGGTGTGGGTCATAGCCCTCAAGCGTGAAATCTTCATACAGGAACTCGTCGATTTCGCGACGTTCGGGGTTCAGTATCATTTGCGGCAAGGGGCGGGGGGCGCGCGAGAGTTGAGTCTGCGCTTGCTCCCGGTGATTGGCGTAGAGGTGTACATCGCCGAAGGTATGCACGAAATCGCCCGTTCGAAGGTCGCATACCTGGGCCATCATTTGCAGAAGAAGGGCGTACGAGGCGATGTTGAAGGGGACGCCGAGAAAGATGTCCGCGCTGCGTTGGTAGAGCTGACAGCTCAACTTACCATCGGCCACATAGAACTGGAAGAGGGCGTGGCAGGGGGGCAGAGCCATCTGATCGATCTCGCCCGGGTTCCAGGCCAGGACCATGTGCCGACGGCTGAAAGGATTCTCGCGGATTGAGCGCACGACCTCGCCGATCTGGTCAACGGCCTTCCCGTCCGGCCCTCGCCAAGAGCGCCACTGCGCCCCATAAACCCGTCCGAGGTCACCATCTGCGCTCGCCCATTCGTCCCAGATGCTGACTCCGTTTTCCCGCAGGTAATTCACGTTGGTCTCTCCCCGGAGGAACCACAAAAGCTCGTGGATGATCGACTTGAGGTGTACCTTCTTGGTGGTTACAAGCGGAAATCCCTCTTCGAGGGGAAAGCGTAATTGGGCACCGAATAGGGACCATGTCCCAGTTCCCGTCCGATCATCGCGAAATGTTCCGGTCTCGAGGATCGAGCGCATCAAATCGAGGTAGGCTTTCATTCGACATCACCCTCCTGCTGAATCGGTGCCGTGACAAGCTTCCAGTCTGCGTCGGAAATCGTCGGTTCGATTTTCAACGCCTCGCCCGCCCCGAGTTCAATGACCCCCTCATCCTCCGCAGCCTTGGGAATTCCCTTCGTATCTTCGGTGGAGATCCAGTAGCGAAAAGCCACGGCATCCTCGCGCAGGTTCCAGAAGGTAATTTCCGCACTGTGCTCGCTGGCAAAAAGAGAGCCGGAGGTGGTCTCCTGGAAGAATACGTTGCGCGTGCCGTCTCCGGGAATCGCAGTCCACCCGGGAGGTGCAGTCGCCTGTACCCCGACCCGAAACCAACCCTGCTTGCGAGAGACGATAAAGGTTCCCCGCCAGGTCTCACCGGGCTGTAGTGTGATCGGATCGCTCCCCAAAAAAGGTTCGTAGTCTCCGATCAATCGGGGAGTCCGGCGGCGAATTTTCAAATCTGTAATCTCAACGGCTACGGAGTCCGCGTTCCTGAGTTCCAGCGTGGCGGGATAGCCGATGGCCCGGCCCATGCGTGCGGGAAAGGAGCGTCCATCCGGCTGCTCCAGGGGCATCGCCTCTACCCGCTGATCGGAGACCTTGACCCGCGCTTCCACCCGGGGGAACTCGGAAACAAGCTTGGGCTGGTTGAAAGGTGCCTGGGCCAGATCCGAGAGTGCCTTTTCGACGAGTGCCTCCTGCATCGCCAACGCCTCCGGGGTCTTGTCCGGGTTCGTGGCGCAGCCGGCAAGAACAAGCAGAAGACCCGATGCGAGGATCATTCCCTTCCAGGAGAGGACTCTGTCCTGCGAACGAGGATGACCGATTGATTCTTCGCCCGGCGCGACGGGAGTGGCATAAATTCGGAAAAGGTGAGCAACCATTGCTCGCCAGAAAAGAAGCTCCCCCGCCTCAGGGCAAGCCCGATTCCTTCCTTAAGAAGGCTCGCAAGCGCAACCTGCCACCAATCCACCCAGAAATTCGGCGAAGGACTCCCATCCATCGGTAGAGTTAGTGGAAAGCTCGGCACATCGTTTCACGATGGCACTTCCCACGACCACGCCGGAGGCCAGGCCAGCGGTCTGCCGCACTTGTTCGCGGGTTGAAATGCCAAATCCCACGACTACCGGCAGATCGGTCGCGCCACGAATCATCGCAACCGCCTGCCCGACCCCCTCGGCCATATCCGCTCTCTCACCGGTCACCCCCTCGCGCGAGACGTAGTAGATAAATCCCGTAGCCGCCGAGGCGATCAAGGAGATGCGGTCTTGCGGAGTGGTCGGGGCGACGATGAAGACCGTTTTCATTTCGTGCTTTTTGCAGACCTCCAGATAGTCGGTCGCCTCCTCGGGCGGGAGATCGAGCACCAGTAAACCGTCGACTCCGGCCTCCCTGGCAGCCCTCACATATTCATCGTGGCCTCGGGAGTACACGAGATTGTAATACGTGTAGAATACAATCGGCACCTCATCGGAAAACTCCCGCACCCGGCGCACCAGGCTGAAAACATCGTCTGCACTCATTCCGCTGGCCAGCGCACGCTCGGCCGCCCGTTGATTGGTCGGGCCGTCCGCCAGCGGATCGCTGAATGGCACGCCGATTTCCAGGAGGTCCACCCCGGCCTCAATCAGTTTGCAGAAGACCTGCACCGACGTCTCGAAGTCTGGATCTCCCGCGCACGCATAGGAGACCATTGCCGATCTTTTGCCGAGGCTCCGCAGCCGTTCTGGATTGAAGGCCCGTGCGATGCGATCCAGGTCACTCATCGCGATACCGCTCGCTGCCTGACTCCGACATTTCTGGTGATATTCCTGCTGGCACCTGAGGCGCGTTCCGAACGCAAGAAGTGTCCGGCCTGCCGCACAGGCGATCCTCAGCGACCTTGCTCGGCCAGGCGCTTCTCCTTGACCAGGCTCGCCCGTTTGCCAATGCGTTCCCGCATGTAGTACATCCGCGCCCGCATCACCACACTTTCGCGATCGACCTCAATCTTCTCGATGTTGGGCGAGTGTACGGGAAAGACGCGCTCGACGCCCACCCCGGAAGCGATCCGGCGAACCGTAAAGGTCTCGTTGATCCCCGACCCTTTACGGGCGATCACAATCCCGGCAAAAATCTGGATACGCGTCTTCTCGCCTTCTCGGACGCGGGTGTGGACCTTGACTCCATCACCCACCTTGAAGTGAGTACGACCTTCGTGGAGTTGCTCTGTGGTAATTTCTGAAAGTAACGCGTTCATAGATTAGACCTCTCGGTAAAAGATAAACCGTAAAGCAAACCGCTCCGCCGATCCTTCGTCAAGAGAAAGAATTGCAAAATTTCAGACTGTTTCATCGTCCTCGGAGCCGGAATCCAGCAGCTGGTCCATCCATTCTTCCCAAGTGGGCCAGGTTCTGTCGGCGGCCCGGGCCGAGAGTCCCTTGCGAAGCTCCCGATCCAGGATCAGCTTGCGCATCCCATCCGCCAGGGAGCCTACGTTGGTTACATCAACCAATTGGCACCCTCCCTCCCGGGCGATTTCGCCCACGGCACCCTCGCTTGAGCAAACGCAGGGGCAGCCACGGGAAAGAGACTCGGCCACGGGCAGGCCGTAACCTTCCGCAAACGACGGAAAAACCGTGAATGCCGCGCGGTGGTACAGATCTTCGAGGGTGGCGTCGTCGACCGGACCCAGCCAGGACACGGTGCGACCGGCACGCCGCATCTCGGAAATCCGATCGGGGATCTCCGTTTCATCCTTTGCCCGGAGGCGCCCGACCAGAATGAGCTCAAAGGCGAGTCCCTCCGCCCAAAGAATCTCGGCGGCATCCAGAAGTCCCGCATGATTCTTCCGTTTTTCCAGGGTGCCCACGCTGAGCACCAGGGGAGGATCGGTCTCGGATTCGCTGCGGCTCGCGGACTTTCCGGAGACTGGCCACGGTAGCACCTCCGGCTCGGCCCCGACGAAGCCGTGCTCCTTTTGGAATCGCCGCCACTCCTCGGCAGTGGCCCTGGACGGGCAGACGACCCTCTCGACCAGCCCCAGAAAACGGAGGTAATCAATAAAGCCCTCCCGCCTGGATGAGGGAGTCCATTGAGGGCGGCTCCAGCTCAAAAGATCGTGGCAAATTGCGACCATACTGATCCGTCTCGCCCCGGTTGCGGCAAGATCATCCAGGAATTCGAGGCGCTCACCGGCGGGGATTTCGGGAAGCAAGAGCATGGCATCCTCGGTCTCGGTCAAAAAATCAACTTTCCACTCTTTCTCCCACCGATCGAAGAGCCGGGAGATCCCTCTCCTCCGGTGAGGCCCCTTTGAGAAGATCTCTGTCAATCTCATCCGTTCGTTCCGCTTCGGTGCCCGGAACCCCGATGCGCTCCAGATCACCGGAATCCAGGCCTCGGTTCGTATCGCACCGAAAATCACGAGGCTCCGGACGATTCTTTGAATCCCGGTATGATGCAAGGTGTTCGCCGTAGCAGTGACATCAATGTAGATCCTATCCATTTGGTCTCCCGTGTTGTCTCAGGGAATCCGCCCTGTTTCGCATCCATTTCGTGGGAGTGGAACGCAAACCCAGGCGCAATGCAATCGCATCCAGAGTTTTTCTCCCGTTAAGCCGCCAGGGACAAGTCGCATGGCGGCGGAGGTAATGTCGGGGCCAGTCGTCCAACCCCCAGAGTTCGGTCTGATCCCCCCACTGCCGAAGGAACCGGCGGATATTCGCGGCGTCTTTGTCCTTACGACCTGGGCTGGCGCTGACCCAGTGGCCCACCCTGCTGTCAAATGCGACCTCGTTCAAATGCCCGCAGGCGTCGAGCCGGAGACATAGGTCGATGTCCTCAAACCCGTTCCAATACTGCTCGTCAAAGCCGTTATACTTCGCGAACGTCTCTTTCCGCATCAGGCAGCAGGCAGCGGTGACAGCCCGAAAGGTCCTCGTCCCGCCCGCAGGGATCGAGCGGTAGCCCTGGCCCCAGTGCTCCGGAATCCCCCACGGGGAAAAGACAATCCCCGCATGGTCGACCTTGCCGGTGTGCGCATTTATTTGCACATTCCCAATCATACCGGACTTCTCGTTGAGGCAGTCCATCATCGGGTCGATCCATCCTTCTGCAAGGACCAGATCGTTGTTGAGGAAAGCAAGCACCCCAGCCCTCGCCTGGGCAGCACCCCGGTTATTCGATCCGGCAAAGCCAAGATTGCGGTCATTAAAGATCACGCCCACATCGGACGAGGAAAGGGAGCGCAAGTATTCGCGACTGCCGTCAGTGCTGCCATCGTCGACCAGGATCACTTCATAATCCCACCCCGCCAGCGTACGCTCGAGATCGGCCAAAAAGGCGCGCGTGAGTTCGAGTCGATTATAAAGCGCGGTGACAACCGAGACCGATGGAGCTTTCCCTGGCATCAAAGATGACTGTCCAAACTGCAAGCTGCAAACCTGGAGAAATTTCCGGCGTGGAGAATTCGCTCAGCCGGCCACCAGGGCACGAAGATAGTCAGCATAGCTGGTCTTGCCCAGAGCATCCGCAAGCTCGTCCAGTTCTGCCTCACCGATCCACCCGTTGCGATACGCGATTTCCTCAATACAGGCGATCTTCAATCCCTGGCGCTGCTCGATCACCTGCACGAACGAGGCGGCGGCGAGCAGGCTGTCATGAGTCCCCGTATCGAGCCAGGCTGTCCCCCGGCCCATCACCTCCACCCGCAAACGGGCGGCCTCCAGATAAAGCCGGTTCAAATCGGTGATTTCCAATTCGCCACGCCGACTCGGCTTGAGCGATCGGGCCATTTCACAAACGTCCTGATCGTAAAAATAGATACCGGGCACCGCGTATCGGGATTTTGGATTCTCCGGCTTTTCTTCAAGACTGACAACCCGACCGGAAGGATCAAACTCGACCACACCGTATGCACTCGGGTTCGAAACCTCGTAGGCGAATATCACCGACTCCCCGGAGGAGGCCGCCCGGTTTATCACCGAAGTAAAATTGCCGCCGTAGAAAAGGTTATCCCCCAGAACAAGGGCGGCCGGGGCACCGTCCAGGAACTTTTCCCCAATCAGAAATGCCTGGGCGAGTCCCTCCGGGCGAGGCTGCTCCTCATAGGAGAAACTCATGCCAAGTGAGCCTCCGTCGCCCAGGAGCTTCCGAAAAAGAGGCAAGTCCTCCGGTGTGGAGATGATCAGCACCTCTTTGATTCCCGCCAGCATCAGGGCGGAGAGGGGGTAATAGATCATCGGCTTGTCGTAGACAGGCATGAGCTGCTTGCTCACGGCACGGGTCAACGGGAACAAACGGGTACCGGATCCCCCCGCGAGAATGATTCCTTTTCGCTGTTTCTCGGTATTCATTGGAGAGGAAGGATTGCTGTACCGCCCGCTCTCGGCAACTCAGAAAGGCTAACCGGAACTTTTCTCGCCTAACTCAAAAAAGACCAGCCGCTCGCTATCCTCCACATCGCGGTAGCGTTCCTTCTCGACCCATTGGCCGACCGCTTCGCCCGCACCCCTCTCCTCTACCAGAATAGAGAAGCTCTCCCCCGGCACTCCACGCTCTCGGGCCTCGCGGATCGCGATGCCCTCCGCCCGTTGAAAATCTCTCGCTGCAACCGCGACAGCCCCCACTACCCCTTTCCATTCGGGGTGGGGAACGAAAAGATACAGATTTACCCTCGGATTGATTTCAACCATTCCACTATTCAGTTCCTCGCAAGAAGAGCCGCTTTTGTGCGAGAGCAAGTATCCGCGCAATTTTTCGCACCCAAATCTCTAAGCTGTCCAGGCCTCATTTTCGGGGGTCTATAAGATGGATTTCCGAATTCAGGGTTGGTAAAGCCACAAAATTTGTGGTTAATCCCTACTATGATTCGAGTCGGCATTGTTGGTGCCTCCGGTTATTCAGGAGAGATTTTAGTGGAGCTGCTTTCGTCCCACCCCGGGGTCGATCTGGTGGTTGTGACCTCGCGAAGTCTGGCGGGCAAACCGGTCGCCGAGGTGTTCCCCCGGTTGTCGCACCGATTGGGCCAGCTCGCCTTTAGCGAGTCGGATGCGGCGTCGCTCGCGAGCCGGGATGACCTCGACGCCGTCTTTCTCGCCTTGCCCCACGGCGTGGCCGCCGGGTTCGCCCGGCCCCTTTACGATGCGGGAGCCACCGTGTTCGATCTGAGTGCCGACTTTCGGCTGGGCACCCCTGAATTGTATGAGGAGTTCTATGGAGCCGCGCATCCCGACCCCGATCTACTCCGGGCGGCCGCCTACGTGCTGCCAGAATTTCCCCTCCCCGATTGGGAGAAGAAAAACCTGATCGCCTGCCCCGGATGCTACCCCACCTCCATCCTTCTCCCCCTGCTTCCCCTTATCGCCAACGGAACCCTGGAACCCCGCGACATCATCGCCTCCTGCATGAGCGGGGTGAGCGGGGCCGGGAAGAAGGCAACCGAGGATTTTAGCTACTGTGAACGCACCGAAAGTGCCCGCCCCTACGGACAACCCAAGCATCGGCACCTCTCCGAGATCGAGGAGCAGCTCGGCCACGCAGCCGGAGACCTGGTCATCCTTCAGTTCCTGCCCCACCTGGTCCCGATGCGGCGCGGGATCGTATCGACCATCAGCATACCAGATAATGGCAAGACCGATCGGGATGTCCTCGACTCCTGGCAAGGGCAGTACGCCGGGCGGCCATTCGTCCGCATCCTCGACGACGGCACCCTGCCCGAATCAAAGAATGTCGTGGGCACCAACCGGATCGATCTGGCCGTGCGCCACGATCCCCGAATGAACCGGCTGATCCTCACCTCAGCCGAGGACAACCTGCTCAAGGGTGCCAGCGGCCAGGCCGTACAACTGATGAACCTGAAATTTGGCCTGGACGAAACGACTGGCCTTCCCTGATTTTTTCTCATGGACCTCACCATCAAAGAACAAAGTCCCGGGATCACCGATGTCCCCGGATTCTCGGCCGCCGGGGTGGCCAGCGATATCCGCTCCAACGGGTCGGACCGCCTGGACCTCGGCATCGTCTACAGCGAGAAACCTTGCTCAGGTGCCGGTGTCTTTACCCAAAACGATGTCTCCGCCGCACCCGTTCGCTTCTGCAAGTCTCTTCTCTCCCCCACCCGTGCGTTTCATGCGATCGTCGCCAACAGCGGAAACGCCAACGCCTGCACCGGTGAACAAGGCGAGAAGGATTGCCGGACCATGGCCGAACAAACCCGCCAGGCACTGCAACTTCCGCCCGCGAGTGTCTTCGTCGCCTCCACCGGACGCATAGGGCGAACTCTCCCTATGGATAATATCGAGCGGGGAATTCGCCAGGCTGCCAAACGGGTGACCCGCGATTCCGCCGGCGGGCACGATTTCTCTCACGCGATCCTTACCTCGGATACCCGACCCAAAACCGTTACCGCCCGGATCGAGACGGAGGCCCAACGCTATACGGTCGCCGGCGTGGCGAAAGGTGCCGGCATGATTGAGCCCAACATGGCGACCATGCTGGCCTTCCTCGCCACCGACATCGCTATCCCGCAAGCAACCTTGCAGGCGAGCCTGACCCGCGCCGTTCACGGGTCGTTTAACCGTATTTCAGTCGACGGAGATATGAGCACCAACGACACGGTACTCCTGCTCTCAAACGGAGCCTCCAGCGGAGCCGTCCACGACGATGCCAACCTTCTCGACGCTTTTCACCGGGCAGTCGGCGAAGTCTGCAACCGTCTCGCCCGCATGATCGTGGCCGACGGGGAACGCATCAATCACGTGGTCAACCTCTGCGTCTCCGGTGCAAAGTCCGAGGAGGATGCCGAGAAGGTCGCACGGGCCATCGGGAACTCCCTCTTGGTAAAAACCTCCTGGTTCGGCAACGATCCCAACTGGGGCCGGATCGTCGACGCCGCTGGTTACGCAAGGGTGGGCCTTGATTTTGACCGCATCAACCTCCGCTACGGCGATATCCCCGTCCTCATCCACGGAAAGCCTGTAGAGGAAAATCAGCTACAATGGAAGACCGAGGTCGCGAACCGCGAGTTTTCCATCACCCTCGACCTGGATATGGGTAAACACTCTTACCACCTCCTCACCGCCGACCTGACCGAGGGCTACGTGAACTTTAATAAAAGCGAATAGATGGACATCAGCCAACTCGACGTCACTTCTAAATCAAAGGTCCTCATTGAGGCCCTCCCCTACATCCAGCAATTCAAGGGTTCTGTATTCGTCGTTAAATACGGCGGCAGTTTCATGGATGATCCCAATCCGGAAGTTCGTGCCAAGGTAGCCACCGATCTGGCTTTTCTCTCTGCGGTTGGGATCCACGTTGTTGTCGTTCACGGCGGCGGCAAGGCCATCACCCGTGCAATGGATGCCTCCGGCCTGGCCGCACGCTTTGAGAACGGACTCCGCGTGACCGATGCCGCAACCGTCGAGATCGTCCGCAAGACCCTGGATGAAGAGGTAAATCTCGAGATCTGCGAGATCGTACAGCGCAAGCTCGGACGCCCCCTCTCCATCCCCGGTTTCAAAATTCTTCGCACCCGTCGCCTCGCTACCGACCCCGATGGGAATCCCGTCGATATCGGCTTCGTCGGCGAAGTCGAGCAAGTCAACCCCGCCCCACTCCGCAAGGCAATTTCAGACGGCTACATGCCGATCATATCTCCCGTCGGAGCCGATGAGACCGGTCAAGCCTACAATACGAATGCCGATGTCGCTGCCTCGCGAGTCGCGGCCGCCCTCCGCGCTCGCCGCCTGGTCTACCTCTGTGACGTTCCCGGGCTTCTCAAAGATCCGGCAGATCCCTCGAGCCTGATCTCCAGCCTCCCCGATAGTCAGGTCCCCGAACTCAAAAAGACCGGAATCATCGCGAAGGGAATGATCCCCAAAGTCGATAGTGCCGTATACGCCCTCCAGAACGGTGTTCACCGCGTACACTTTATCGACGGGAGAATGCCTCATTCCCTCCTCCTCGAAATTTTCACAGACAAGGGAATCGGCACCGAAATTGTCCGCTCATGAACCAAAAGACCCAACTCCAATACGACCAGTATCTGCTTCGCAACTACGGGCCTCCCCCACTCTCATTGGTCTCGGGAAAAGGCAGTTATGTGCGGGATGACGAGGGCCGGGAGTACCTGGACTTTACTGCCGGCATCGCCGTCAATGCCCTCGGCCATGCCCACCCCGATTGGGTCCGGGCTGTCACCGATCAGGCCGCAAAGCTGGTGCATTGCAGCAACCTTTTCGCCAACCCGCTCCAGGGGGAACTCGCCGAACGCCTCAGCCGCTATACCCCCGACGGGAGGTTTTTCTTCTGCAACAGCGGCACCGAGGCCAATGAGGCCCTGATCAAACTGGCCCGTTTGCACGGACGCGCCCTGGCCGGCACCGAGGGCCAGCGCTACACGATTCTCACTGCCGAGAACGCCTTCCACGGACGCACCTTCGGCGGTATGGCCGCAACCCCACAGGAAAAAATCCAGGGGGGGTTTCGCCCCATGCTGCCCGGATTTCGACACGCCCGCCTGAACGATATCGAGTCCTTTGCCGCACAGATCGACGATTCCGTCTGCGCCGTTCTGCTCGAAACCATCCAGGGCGAGGGCGGAGTACACCCGGCGCATCCCGAATTTCTTCGGAAGCTGCATGACCTTTGCTCCGCAAAAAATGTTCTCCTCCTGATCGACGAGGTGCAATGCGGGATCGGACGCTCCGGCAGGTTTTTCTCCTATGAGCACGCCGGAATTGAACCCGATGCGATCGGCATGGCCAAGGGACTCGCGGGCGGCTTTCCCATCGGCGCGATTTGGATTCGCAGAGAGCAGGCAGACCTTTTCACTCCAGGGTCCCACGGCACGACCTTCGGTGGCACCCCCCTCGCCTGCTCAGCCGCCCTCGCGGTTCTGGACGCGATCGAGAACAATAATCTCCTCAGTGAAGTCCGGCGGCTCAGCGGACCCTGGATCGAGAAGATCAGAGAACTCGGGCGGCAATACCCAAACAGAATCGAAGAGGTTCGCGGGGTCGGATATTTGGTCGGGATCGGACTCTCCGAAAGTCCCCTTCCCATGGTAGCCAGACTCCGCGATGCAGGCCTCCTGACTGCCCCGGCAGGCGGCAATACGATCCGACTCATCCCCCCCTTGACCGCCTCCAAATCCGAACTCGACGAGTCCGTGCATATTCTGAAAGCAGTCCTCTCGCAGGACTGATCCTCCATCCGGAACCGAAGGGGGCACCCTTCTTTATGCGGGGTAAGTAGAAGTGCTTCCAACCGCTTTCGCGGCTTAGCAAGCGGCAAGATGCCGCTTCTACCTTGCAGGAACCCCGGACAAAAAATTGCAACCACCCCGAGGGAGGTTTCGAAGTCTCTACTCCTCGCGAAAGAGTTCGTCCCAGGTCCCCTGATCCAAAAATCGCTCGGCAAATTGCCATACGATCACCCTCGGTCTTCCTTCTTGCTCCGCAGCATTCAGCAATCGTTGCAACTGGCGGCCAGGCCCCGAAACCGGATCGCCATAGTTGAGGCGAAAATCAACTGGTTCTCCGATCAAGACCGGCAGAAGATCCCGCAGCCCAGCCCCTGTTCCCCAGCCCAAATTCTCATCCGAGAATATCGCTGCAAAACTGTCCCCAAGAAAAACGACCTCCGCCTCACCCCCGGGAATCCGGTCTGCCGAAAACCTCTCCACCTCAACCGTCTGGGGCGGAGTAATCCGTTCGGGCAATCGCATCATCTCCACCAGATCACCCTCCCCGGTCACCAACTGAGGGTCCCCACCCGGCACCCAATCAATCGACTCCCCGTCCTGCAACACCGCTGCAATCCGCATGGCGACCGCATGCATCGCATCCGGAGTCCAGTGCGTGTCCCGAATCAGAAAAGGAACCCCTCCGCCCCCGATGCTCTCCGCAAAGATTTCGGCAGTCGGGATCACACTCACCCCCGGTAGCGCATCCCAATTCCGATAAACCTGCTCCCTGCGCCGATCCGGCCCTAACACCTTACCCGCCTCGAATCGGGATGAAAATTTACCGGGCATAGCGTCTGCTTTCCCCGGAACCGGAACCATGATCAGCCGTACACCATGCTCGCTCAGCATCCCCGCCAATCGTCGAACCGCCCCGTCCGCGTGCCTGAGATTCTCCCGGTCGCCCCAGCCCAAGCTCGCCTCCAGTCCCTCTTTCAAAAAATACCAATCATCCCGCCCGATGAGAACCCTTCCAGTCCCCGAAGTGCCCAGCACCCGCACAAAAAACCATTGGTAATAGGGAATCGTCACGCGCAATATACTCTCATCCTCAACCTGGGCTTCCAATGCCTCAATGTCGGCAAGGTTCTCCCGGTTCCATGCCATGATGCTCTCCATAACGCCGGGATTTGTCTGCAAAGGACGCGACCGCTCCCCAAAAACCCGCACCGCATCCCTCGGTCCATACGGCTGCAATAGATCCGCCAAGAATACCCCGCCAATCACAACCAGAAACACGCCAAACAGAAGCCACTTCGCCGCCGGTTCCATTCGCGACCGTCGCAATTCCTCCCACGCTTGCCTCTCGCGATCCATTACTCAGAAGTTAAAGTAAATAAAGGGATTGAAGCTCTGATTCGACATCGCAACCACCGCCAGCACAAAAAGCAAAAGAATCCATAACGCCTTGCCGACTCCCACCCTCTCCAGAAACCGATGAGTCGGCGGTGCAAACCACGCTACCCCGAGAGCAACAAAGAGAGTCAACAAGAGATAAGGTTGCCGAATCCACCCATCCAATAGCAGATCCCTCTCCGACGGATTCGAAAGCCCAAATAAACTCGAGAAAAGTGCCGCCGCATCTCCAAAAGAATCAGCCCGAAACCAAACCCACCCCAGCGAAACAATCACGAAAACAACAGGAACTGCCACCCAGGACGGTAGAATTTTCCTTCCGATGTGCTTCCCCCACCAACGTTCGCTGGCAAGCAAGGCTCCATGATATCCCCCCCAGACAACAAAGGTCCACGACGCACCATGCCAGAGTCCCCCAAGCAGCATCACAATCATCAAATTGGCATAGGTTCGCCCCGGTCCAATCCGGTTTCCACCCAGAGGAATGTAAAGATAATCCCGCAGGAAGCTGGAAAGCGAGATGTGCCAGCGTCGCCAGAAATCTGTGACCGAGACCGACCGATACGGAGAATTAAAGTTGATCGGAAACACAAAGCCGAACATCAATCCCAGCCCCAATGCCATGTCCGAATACCCACTGAAATCAAAATAAATTTGCATCGAGTAGGCAATGACCCCAAGCCACGCATCAGTGGCCGCCGTCGTCCCCGTCGTAAAAACTGCATCCGCAATCTGCCCGCATGGATTCGCCAGTAGAATCTTCTTGCCAAACCCCAGGCTGAAGAGCGCCACCCCCCGGGCAAAGAGCGAAATTGTTTCCTGACGCTCCCGCAATTGCCGCTCAATCTCCCCATAGCGAATGATCGGTCCCGCAACCAACTGAGGAAACAAGGCAATGTAAGAGGCAAAATCAAGCGGGTTCTTCTGGGGACGCGCATCCCCCCGGTAAATATCCACCACATAGGTAATCGCCTGAAAAGTATAGAAACTAAGCCCCAGTGGCAGCACCACCTGCAAAGCCACATCCAACTCAGCCAATCCCGGCCCCCACGCAGACGCCAGAGCATTCCAATTATCCCGCGCAAAGTTAAAATACTTGAACACCCCAAGAATCAATAGGGGAAAGGCCACTCCCAGCCAAAGCCCGCCACGCCCAGCTCCGTCCCCCTCTGAGTCCGCGCAATTCCGACGATCCGCCAGCCTCCCGGCAAAAAAACAAACCACGACCGTCAAAATCAAAAGCAGGGCAAAGAGCGGATTCGCCCACCCGTAAAAGAAGAGACTGAAGAGGAGAAGAACACCATTCCGCCCAAAACGTGGGCAGGCGTAATACGCCACCAATACCAATGGCAGAAAAATGAACAGGAAAACGTGAGAGCTAAAGACCATCCAGGAAAACAAAGAAAATCGCCCTCAGCCAAAAATCTCAAATTCCAATTCCAAATAACCACACCGCAGATCCAGGGAGTGAGAGAAAGCGATGTCGTCAAAACTCCCGAACCATCAATCTCTCATTTCGCAATTCGCCAAATTCTGTCCACTCATGGTAATGTTTTTGTGACTGGTTACAATGACCCCTCCTCCGAACTGGACGTACGGATTTGCTTCGCGCTTCGCTTGAGTGTCGTCACAAGCTCCTCGATACCCGCATCCCGCTCTCCGATCAGCGTCTTGCTCCTTGATGGAGACTGATTGCTCGTGCCTCGGCCTGTTCCAGCCTGTTACCTTCCGTTTTCACCTGCGTTCGGTGGCGGTCAGACTTTCACAGACTGGATTGTATGTTTTCATGATCACACTAGCCCATGCGTTCACACTTGGGTTTCGGCGGAAAAGGGAATGAAGTCCAGGAGGCGGTAGCTGGAGGGTTCCGCGATCATGAGAGGCAATCGAACAGTTGACTAAATCAATTCATCAAAACAAACTTAGTTCCATGCTGAAGATCAGCATCCACGAAGCGAAGACCCATCTTTCCCGCTACGCACGACGGGTGAAGGCCGGGGAGAGTTTTCTGATCTGCGACCGGAAAAAGACAGCCTTCGTGGTCGTCGGTAAATAAAAATTTACGGAGGTCATAGCGGCGGCTTTCGGGCTGACCGGCGGCGTTCTCGGTGAGGACGATGAGGGGAACCTATCCCTCAAACACCTCGCCGA